>NZ_JANKOG010000010.1:0-290110 GCF_024656005.1 Burkholderia sp. SCN-KJ | reverse complement strand
TTCTGCGAGGACCCGGAGGTTTTCTCAGCAGCGCTGCGTTTTCAGCAGCAGAGAAGCGAGATTATGAACCGTCTTTTTCAGTTCGTCAACAACTTTTTAACTGCTTCGTTGCGACGACTGGGGTTCAACTTCCTGCACCGCCGAGGCCGCTACGACCCGCCCGACAGCACCGCTTCCCTTCCCTTCTTCTCCCGCGCCGCGTTTCCGTTAGCGCGAAAGAGGCGTGATTCTAAGCACCTGCCCCGGTCTCCGCAACCCTTTTGTGAAAATATTTTGAAAAAGCCCCGTGCGCTGCCGCGCTCGGGGCTTGGGGTGTCACGCTCAACACATACAGCAACGCGAGAAGTCCACCACGGATCAGGAGCGCCGCCTTCTTTCCTCCTATATATAGGCGGTCGACGACATCCTCTGTTCCACCGCGCTCCGTATTGGCGTCGCGCTCTCGTCATCCTGCTGCGGAACAAACGAAGGGGCGCACGCCGTCGAGTATCATGCCGCGATCGAACAACGCACTCACACCGACGATGGACAGCACCACACAATCCGGCGACGCCGATCTCCGCGATGAATACGCCGCGCTGCGCGAGCGCGCCGTCATGCTCGAAGAACAGGTCCCGCCGCTCCTGCAACGCATCTCGGATGTCCTGCCGCGCATCAGCGGCGAGTCCGAACTGGCGGACGAGCATCGTGAACGGCTCGTCGGCGCGCGCAACGCAGCCATGGTCTCGATCGAAAACTATCAACAGGCGATCCCGTTCCTGCAGACCGCCGACTCGATCATCGAGCAGCTCGACAAGACGCCCGAGCGCGACGAGGACATCGAGTGGCGCGAATCGCTGCTGCAGCGGCTCGACGAACTGATCGACGTCGCGGTCGTGATGATCGACGATGCGCAAGGCTACTTCGAGCAGGCCGATGCCTGCGATCTCTCCAGCGTACCGAAGTCCATTCTCGAAGACTGAGCATCACGGCCGTGAGGCATACGGTGCGTCGACTGCCTATGTCGATGCGCACGCCACCTGGTCCGCACATGCCGACCGGCTGTCCCTGCTCGACACCGTGGCGTCGACAGTCCGATGTGCGTCCCGAAAAAGCTCACCCCGCTGCCACGGGTTCACGGGTATCAGCGAGCTGCGGCCCGTGACTGGAGCGTATCGAGAACGATCGTCTCGCCGACGACCGGTACACGGATATACCCGCCCTCCGCATCGCCATACGCGTGCGCGCTGCCGCCGATCACGTATTGCGCGGTCAATGCACACAGCGTGGCGTCCCGCGCATCGACCGATCGCAGCGTCGACACGTCGATTCCGAGTTGCGCGAGCAATTGCCGCCGCTGGTTGCGTTTCTGCTTCGCCGACGCAATCGCCTTGCCGAGCATCGCGCAGGTAATCGCGTACGGATAAGTCTCGAAGCTCACGCGCCCGCCGGCATACCGTGCGTCGGTCAGCAGCGGATACGCGCCGGCCAGCGCGCGGTAGACGCGCTCCCCCATGAACATCCAGTCGAAAAAGCCCGACGTGCTGGCCACGGCCTGCTCGCGCGACGGCGTCGGGAAACATGAGATCCGTTCACGCGCGAGCGCCTGCTCGGCCGCCCGGCGCCCGCTTCCGGTCCACCACAGGCTCGGCGCGTCGACGCCGACTGCCACCACGTCATGCTCGATACACAGCGAAGGCAGCGCTTCCGGCGCGATCCGCGCCTCGCGCCGGACGATCGTCGAGCCGCGCAGGATCACGAGGTCGCACTGCTTCCTGTCGCCGCCCACGTCGACGCCCGCCACCGCAGGCAGTGACCGCTCGGCGGATCGGGATCGGGCCGCCCGCATGGCCGCGCGTCAGTCGGCCGGCCGCGCGTCGTACGCGGCGTCGAAGATCCCTTCCAGGCCCGGATGTACGCCGCGCATCCGGTCGACGACCGACTTCGCCCAGTCGAAGTACGCCTGCTTGCGCTCGAGCGGCCAGTCCGCGGGCGGATGCCGGGCGATGTCGCGCAGGTTGCAGATCTTGTCCGCGAGCTTCACGAGCTTCGCGCGGCGGCTGATCGTCGCCGCATGCTCGACCTACAGGCGCTTGCGCTCGTCCTTCGGCAACGACTTGTCGTCGGTGACTTCCATCACGATGTCCGCGACGTCCTTGCCGAACAGCCGCAGCAGTTCCTGCTCGGTGGTCTCCGTGTCCTCGATCGTGTCGTGCAACACCGCGGCGACGATCACGCGCTCGTCCTCGATGCCGGCTTCGTTGGCCAGCACAGCGGCCAGCGCAATCGGATGATTGATGTATGGCGACGCCTCGTCGTCCTTGCGCCGCTGATTGCGATGCTTGTCCGCCGCGAACGCAATGGCAGCTACCAGCTTGTTCATGTCGATCCCTCGTGTGGCCGGACCCGTGACCGGCAGAACCGGTCGCGTGCGTTTCGGAACCGCACATACTACCTGTACGCGATGACCATTCCCACGTATCGGGACATCGGGCCACCCGGCGTCATGCGCCGGCTGCCTCGCGCTGCAGCGCGACCACGTTGACCTGCGCGCCGAACACGCCTCGCACGAGCGGCAGCAGATGATCGTGGTGCGTCAGGAACAGCACCTGGGTTCGCGTCGACAGATCGCGCAGCGCCTCGAGCCCCGCCTTCGCACGTGCATCGTCGAAGTTGATGAACAGGTCGTCGGCAACGAACGGCAGCCCGGTCCTGCTGGCGAGCTGCAGTTCGAGCGCCGCGATCCGCAGCGCGAGGAACAACTGGTCGCGCGTCCCTTCGCTCAGGCCGGCGACCTCGACCGACGCGCCCTTCGTGCGCCGCGCATACAGCGCGGGCGGCGTCCGTTCGGTGTCGACGGTCAGTCGCGCGAATTCGCCCAGCGTGAGTCCCGCGAAAATCTCGCCCGCCCGGCGCAGCATCGGCCCCTGCTTCTGGTCGCGATAACGATCGGTCGCCCACTTCAGCAAGCGACTCGCGGTCGCCGCTTCCAGATACTGTTCCGCTGCATCGCCCATCGCCGCGAGCGCTTCCTGCCGCTTTGCTTCGGCCACGGCCGCGTTCGCCTGGCCGTCGATCGCGCCGAATGCCTGCCGGGCCACGACCTGCTGCTGCGCGAGCGCGTTCAGGCGCGCGCCGACGTCGCCCAGCGACTGCTTCACCGCTTCGAGATGCGCGGGCACGTCGGCGATGTCCTGTTCAGCGACCTCGGCCTCGACGGCCGGCTGGGACAAGCCGTCGCCGTCGCGCACCAGCGCCTCCTTCGCGGCATCGACGGCCTGTCGAAGCTGGCGCTGCCGATCCGATTGCTCGGCCAGTGGCAGCGCCGCGTCGATCGATGCGACGCCGGCCAGTTGCAGCAACGGCTGAATGCGTGCATCCGCGCCCGCCACCGCGGCGGCGGCATCGGCGACCTTGCCGTCGGCCTGCCGCACCGCGTCGTCGGCACGACCGATCGCACGCGCGGTTTCCCGTGCGGCCGCAACGCGCATCGTCAACCGGCGCGCAACGTCCAGCCAGTCGCCGGTCGCCAGCCACGCGGGCTCGAGCGCTTCGGCCAGCCGCCGTGCGCCGGCCTCGAGCGCGGCCAGCTCCGCACGGATCGCGGTCATCCGGTTGCGCGGCGCATCGGTGTCGGCCAGTTCGGCGGTCACCGTATTCGCGAGCGCGAGCGCACCTTCCGCGGCAGCCAGCGTCACCGCATGTGCGGACAGCTTCGCGTCGGCAAGCGCGTCGCGCCATTGCGCGTGCCACGCATCGTAGGCGGTCTGGGCCTGGTCGGCGCGCGAACGAGCCGTCGCGCATCCGCGTTCGGCTTCGCGCGCGCGGTCCTCCAGGCTGTCCTTTTGCGCGAGCGTCTTCTCCGCCGACTGCACGAACGTCCCGGCGATCGCGATGAGTACCGTCAGGCCGTCGGCGTCGCCGCCGCGCGATACCATGCGCAGCGCCGAACGCAACGCGGCTTCCGCGCCGGCGCGTGCATCGCGGATCGTCGCCAATTCGCGGCGCAGGCGGTCGAGCTCGAGCTGCGCGGCAAACACCGTGTCGCGCTTCGCGAGCCAGTCGCCCATCGCCGCCAGCGGCATGCCGGGCACGCCGGCCGTCGTCGCCAGTTCGGCCCACGCGTCGCGATGTGCCGCCAGCTCGCGTTCGCGCTCGTCCACGGTCGCCTGCCGGCGCGTCAACACGACGTGCGCGGATTCGACCTGCTGACGCAGCGATTGCAGTGTCGCCGCCGCTTGCGTGGCGCCGAGCTGCGCATCGACGAGTTCGTCGGCAAGGCGAATCGCATCGTCGACGGCCGGCGCGCCGGTTGCGAGATCCACCGCGCCGCTGCGAACGTCGCCCCAGGCGCCATCGCGGCGAGAGCGCGCCGCCAGCACCTCGGCGGTCGTGACGACCTTGTGGGTCTGAGCGAAATGCTTCTCCTGCAGTTCGAGCCGCTCGTGTTCTTCCTGCGCGCCGTCCCGTGCATCGCGTGCGGCGGCGGCCGCGCTCGCGCGCTCGCTCGCTTCGGTCAGCAGCACACCGAGCCGCGCCGCCGACGGCACGTCGAGCGCACGCAGCGCGTCGACCGGCTTGCGCCACTGGCCGAGCGCATCGAGCGCGTCGGACAGCGTGCGCTCGGCAGCCGCGATGTCGCGTTCGAGTGCCTGTTCACGCTGCGCGCTATTGCGAAAGCCCTGCGCATCGGCGAGCGCCGCACGAAGCGCTTCAGGCACATCGACGGTCGACAGGCGCGCCAGTTGTTCCCGTGCCTGCGCGAGTTCCTGCGTGCGCTCGTCGAGCGACTCGCGCGCGCCGGCCAGCGCCTGATGCAGCGCGCCGTGGTCGCGCAGCAGGTTCGCGACCGTCTTCAGCGACAGCGCGGTCGGCAGGGCCGCGCGCAGCGACGTCTCGTCGGTCGGCCAGCCGAGCTGCGCGGCGGCCGAACCCGCGGCGGACAGATGCCGCTCGACGTCCGCGCCGAGCAACAGCAGATCCTGTGCATGATTCATGCATGCGCCGCGCAGCCGGTCGAGCGCTTCGATATCGGCTTCGAGCGCCAGCGCGTCGGCATCCGGATCGATTGCATCACGTGCCTGCCGTTTCGCGAGCAGGTCCGCACGCCGTTCCTCGAGCACCTTCTGTTCGGCCGCGAGATCGCCTTGCGCTTTCAGCAAGTCGGCATACGCGGTCGGCGGCAGCTCGACGACGGCCCCCAGTTCGGCCAGCGCCGCTTCCTTGATCGTCAGTTCCTTCAGGTACGGCGCTAGCCGCCGCACGCGCTCGAGCTTCGAGCGCAGCGCTTCGAGGCGACGCTGTTCCACGCGCGCCTGCTCGATCTCCTGCTCGACCGCGTCGCGCGCCTCCTTGCGATCGACCCAGTCGCGCGTGCGCACCTGGACCGCCTTCAGTTCGCCAACCGCTTCGTTGTACGAAGTCTCGGCCTGCGCGAATGCGCTGCCGCTGCGCCGCGGTGCCCACAGCTCGGCCGCGCGCGCGTCGAGTTCCTCGCGCACAGGGCCGAGCGTGCCGACACCCGCCGCCGATTCGAACAGCACCTGGCCGAGCTTGTCGGACGCATCGAGAATGCTCCGGCCGCCGTCGACGAGCCGCCCGTGGTCGAGCCCGAACATCTGCTCGAAGAACTCGCGCGTCGCGCCGTCGAGGATGGCGTCGAGATAGTCGTCCGGCAGCTTGTCGTCGGCGGGCGTGCGCAACGGACTGCGCCCGCGGGCGCGATGAAAGGCGAGCGCGCCGGCGCCGCCCTCCAGCACGCCGCCGATCCGCAGTTCCGGCGTCGCATGCAGGAAGTCGAGCGGCGTCTGCAGTTTCATCCCGAACAGCAGTTCCGACACGGCCGTCCGGATCGTCGACTTGCCGGCCTCGTTCGGCCCCACGATCACGTGGAAATCCTGGCCGGCCGACGGAAAGCGCAGCGTCTCGTCGGTGAACTTGCCGTACTTGATCAGGTCGAGCTGGCTGATGCGCATCGCTTATTCCCCCCTCGCCAGCCGCGCGAGCAACGCGGGACCGACCTGCTCGACCAGCGCCGTGAGTTCGCCGGCGCGCGCCATCGTCAGCAGCGGCACCTCTTCCTTCACGTCGCTGCGCACCTTGCCGACGAACGGCTTCAGGTCGCGTTCGAGCAGCGCGAGAAAATCCGGATCGTGTGCGGCGTCGGCCAGGATCTGTTTCAGATCCTCCAGCGCCTCGAGTTGCTCGCTCTCGCCGTGCGGCTGCTCGGGCGCGGACGTCGCGAGCCGGACCTTCTCCAGCCACAGCCGTTCGTTGCCGATGATGCCGATCTGGTTCAGCACCTCCGCACGCAATTGCGGCGCACGGCCGAAGAAGAGACCGTGCGCGGGCGTGCGGCCCGTGACCGTCACGCGCACCGCGCGCGGCACGTGGCCATCGACGCTCAACAGCGTCTCCAGCGACTGGCCGATCTTTCTCGACAGGTCGGCGACCGTCAGGCAATCGGACGCGTCGACCGACAACGCTTCCCAGCGCAGCACGTCGAGGTACAAGCGCTCGACGTGCGTGCGTCCCTGCTCGACCGTCACCACCACCGCGCCGCGGCGGCCCGTCTCGCGGATATGGCGCCCCTGCAGGTTGCCGGGAAATACGACGGTCGACGGCCCCGGCCAATGCTGGAATTCGTGCACGTGGCCGAGCGCCCAGTAGTCGTAGCCTTTCGCATGCAATTCCGCCAGCGAGCACGGCGCATAGTTCGCATGCGCCGCATAGCCTTCGAGCGCGGTGTGCAGCACGCCGATGTTGTAATGGCCCGGCACGGGATCCGGATAGCCGATCGCGAGATTGTCGACGACGGCCTTGTCCTTGAAGCTCTGCCCGTGCAGCGCCACGTCGAATTCCGGCAGCTTGAAGGTTTCCGGCTTGCGGTGGCCGAACACGGTGACGTTATCGGGCAAGGTCAGCTTCTTCGTCATCTCGCTTTCGGCATCGTGATTGCCGCCGAGCACGAATGCGCGAATGCCGGCCTTGCGCAGGCGGCCCATTTGCTGGCCGAAGAAAATGCCGGTGTTGTGGTCCTTCCAGTCGCCGTCGTACAGGTCGCCGGCGATCACGAGGAACGCGACTTCCTCTTCGATCGCACGATCCACGAGCTGCCGCAGCGCTTCGCGCGACGCGTTGCGCAACTGCGCGGCCGGCGCATCCGGATACGCGCTCAGGCCGTGCAGCGGGCTGTCAAGGTGAATGTCTGCGGCGTGGATGAACTTCACGAAGATTCCTCTGGTTCATGACGAAAGGGCGATGTCGACCGGCATTGTGCGCCGTCGAACGGCGCGCGGCCGCTGGTCGCAAGCCGGACCGCCGCCGGGTGCGCCGTCGCGAGTGGCGGCGCTCGTTCGCACCGATCGTGCCGCCCGTCGCCAGCGGGTCGGGATGGTACCTGAAAGCGGGCGCCGCGAATTCGTCCGGCCTCGCGCCCACCGTGCTCATCCCGCACGCGTCACTCGCAGCGCGGCATGGGTGGTGACGCGCAAGCCGCGAGCCGCGGCACGCAAGCAAGCGCGAGAAGACGGAACGGGATGGTCATGGCCGTGATGCCTCGGAATGTTATCGGACCACGCCGGGCGGGCCGGGGCGGCGCTTTGGAGTCGTCTGTCGTCACGCTGCCGATCGGACATGCTTGCCTGCATCGACCGGTGCCGCGCAAGCGCGACCGGCGACCGGGAGCCCCGCTATTTAAGCATGGCGGGCAGGCAATGGGCAGAGGGTGCGCGGCACGCCGGTTCCGGTTCGCGGCACACGGACGCAGCCACGATGCGCGGCTCGCGCCAACAAAAAAAGCCCGGCCCGCATCGAAGCGGGCCGGGCCTTGGCTGAAAGCGTATCGCTTACAGCGCGCCGCCTTGTGCCGACGCCGAACCCTTCACGCCGACCGATGCGCCGCCCTGCACCGAGTTCGCCGCACCCTCGAGCGCTTCGCCGGCCTTCGCCTTCGCGCCGCCTGCGACATCACCCGCCGTCGACACCGCGCCTTGCGCGTGGCTCTTTGCCGAGGATGCAACGTGCTTCACGTGCGACTTCGTCGTGTGCACGGCCGATGCCGCGGCATCCTTCGCCGCGCCTGCAGCCGAACCGACCGCCTGCGTCGCACCGCCAACCGCGTTGCCCGCTGCCGAGCCGACGCCGCCGACCGTCTTGCCCACGCCGTTCAGCGCACCGCCGACCAGGTTGCCTGCGCCCGAACCCGAGCCCGCGGCATTCGCGCCTGCACCCGCCTGCACGCCCACGCCGCCGCCGAGCAGCGGCGTCTGGACTTGTGCACCGACGCCGGCGGAGCCTTCTGCGCCCGTCTGGGCCGTTTGTGCGAAAGCGGCCGATGCGATTGCCGTCAGCGCGGCGCCAAGCAGAATCGTGCGAATCTTGTTCATGGTCATTCTCCCCAAAGACGTTGTTGCTGCGGGCCGCCTTCGTGCGGCTTGTCGCATGCCTCACCGCGACGTGCGGCAGGTGGAGCCAATGTAGCCGCACCCACGCCCGAAACCATCGAATTGCGGGGACTGTTACTTCCGTTGCAAATGCTGACGATTGACTCACACTGTTTGACAATCATTTCGGCAGGCACGTGATTGGCATCGTCCGATCGCATGCATCGGCGCATCCGGTACGCCGCATCGGCTAGCAGGGAAACCGGCCGTTCCTGTAGGCATCCCAAAGAACGCGTGACGGCCAGCCGTCGGTGCGGCCCGACAACCGGCTTCGCGCGATCAGCTCGATGTCGTCCGACACGCACGCCGCGATGTCGGCATTCCCCGATGCCCGGAACGCGAGCCTGAACGCCTTTTCCCTCAGGGCATCCACGGCCGGCTTGTCCAGCACGGCGCCCGGATTGCCGTCGATTGCGTCGAATGCCGCCATCCAGCCGGCGTCGAACGGCTCCGCCTCGCGGCTGGCCAGCGCGCGATCGCAATCGACGTTGCCGAGAAAATCGAAAAAACCCGGGCCCGACAGGATGGCGTCCATTTCGAGCAGATGCGCGTTCGTCACGGCGCCCCCTTGCCACGATGCGTGGCCGTTCTGTTCATCGATCGTTGCTGCCGTGTGCCGCGTTCATGTTCCGCATCGGTGACGTGCAGCGCCCTGCCCGCCGCGACCGGCAGACCGGAGCCGCAGGCGAGCGCTGATCGGCGCGGTGCCGCGCGACAATGCGCAATCAGCCCTAGTCGCTCTTGTGCGACTGGATCAGCCGCAGAATCCGGCTGTCGTACGGCGACTGCATGACTTCGGCGATGCGGATCCCGGATGCGGCAGGGTGCAGCGGATTCAACAGGAAGTTGTGCGCGTGCGGCACGACGACGCTCGGTACGCGCAACAAGGCGCTCGGCTGCGTGTGCAGCCACTCGGTGCCGGCGCTGCGGGTCCAGTCGACGTCCTCTCGCCAGTCGGCCGGCGCATCGCCCTCCGCGATCTCGGCAACATCCACCGATTCAGGCACCTCGACCCGAAGCAGCTGGTAGCCGCTCGGCAATTGCGCAACGGTGGCGATTTCGAAGTGAACGAGCGTCTCGAGCAGCGCGAGCGCCGGATGCTCGGCGAGATAGACGACAGGCTGCCCGGCAAAATGCCAGCGCCCGCCGGCCCGCAATCCGCCGATGCCTTTCAGGTCCGCGTAATTGCTGATGCGCCACAGCGTCGTCAAGCGAAGTACCCCTCGTCGATCTGCGTGAGGGCTTCCTCGACGAGCCGCGCGCCATGCTCGGTACTCGCCATGTCGAGCGACGTGCGTCCGCCGAAGCGCTGGAGCCCGTTGCGCAGCCACGCCATCGCCTTGTCCTGGTCGCCGAACGTGGCCGTCGCCTGCGCGACGATGCGCGCCAGCCGGATCGCCTTGTCGGACTCCTCCTGCGACAGCCGCTCGTGCGCCTGGCGGCGATGGCTCAGCGTGCGCCGCGGGATGATGAAGGCGAGTTCGTCCGACTTCAGGCCGCGCTCCGACAGCCGGTCGATCACCGCGACGTCGACGCGCGCGCTCGCCAGCTCCGCGAGATCGGCGCCCGAGCGCACGCGAATCGCGAGCAGTTGCTCGAGGATCGTGAACTCGGCCTGGCGCGGGTGCGCGACGCCCGAAGGGTGAAACGCGATCGTGCTCATGACTCTTCTCCGGCAATTTGCCCAACCATTATAGGCGTTTTGCCGAAGACGGGCGGATTCGGTCGTCAGGCGGTCGACGACCGGTCGACGGCGGGCAGTTGCGGGTGTCGGCGAAACGGGGCTTCCCGCTCGCCGCCCCGGCACGCGCGGCCGGAGATGCGCGTCTGGAGCGGGATCGTGAAATTCACGTATATGAAGTCGCTGACTGACGTCATGAAGTTGTCACGTAACAACTTTTCTAATGAATATTCCATCGACGAAACGGAGCCCGCCACGTCCGGCCACCGAATTCGACATGCGTCGCACCGGTTGCCTTCCCCCCGCCCCGCCCGCCACCGACACCGATCAACCGGCCCACGCCGACGCTCGGATCACACGGCAGAAATTGCCTGCATGGAAATGCGGATCCTTGTCGGCCAGCACATCGGCCTTCACGTTGCCGAACGTCGTGTCCGGCTTGTGCCGGATGCCGTCGTAGAATGCCTGGATGATGTCTTCCTTGAAACGCGGCGTGCGCGGATGCGCGCGGACGACGGCTTCTCGCTCGACGTCGCTGTACTCCGGATACGTGAGGCCCAGCACGTCCATCTCGACACCGGCTGTGACGAGCGCGACGACCGGATGCATGTGCTGCGGAATGCCGGGGGTGGTGTGCAGTGCAATCGCGGTCCACACGAGGTCGATGTCCTGCTGCGAAATGCCCCTGCTCTTCAGGAAATCGCGGGCGGCATTGGCGCCGTCCACTTCGAATCGCTCACACGCGCTGCTGTGTCGATGCGTGAGCCCCATGTCATGGAACATGCAGCCGCAATAGAGCAGTTCGGGATCGTAGCTCAGCCCGCGGCGCTGGCCCGCGAGCGCACCGAAGTAGTACACGCGGCTGGAGTGATGAAACAGCAGCTCGGACTCGGTATCCCGTACGAGTTCGGTGATCTCGCGCCCGAGTTGGCTATCGGGAAGGGTGATGCCGGCGACGTTCACAGTCATGATCGATCTCCTTGGAAGACAGCATTCATTCTGCGGAGACCGTCGTTTGGCATCAATCGGCGTATTACGCCAAATCCTGCCATTTTGCTCGATCGACGGCCGCCACTGCCGGAACCATCGAATCGCACCTGCGTAATGCGCCGATGCCCCGCCCGTCGCATCGCACCGCGCGTCTATACTGCTACGCGTCACATTCGACACATCGACACATCACGCAACCGAACATGCCGAAGGTCGTGGGTATTTTCGCGGTACCAGGCGTACAACTGCTCGACGTCTCCGCGCCGCTCGACGTATTCGCACAGGCAAACGCCGAAAGCGGCAAACCGTTCTATACGCTGCGGATCATTGCGAGCGAGTCCGGCCCGATCCGCACGTCATCGGGCGCGCAATTGCTGGCCGACTGGATCGCTCCCGACATTCCCGATCGCATCGATACGCTGCTCGTTGCCGGTGCACCAGGTGCCGGCCGGATCGCGCTGCGCACCGACGTGCTCGCGTGGCTTCGATCGGCCGCCGTGCAAAGCAAACGGTATGGCTCGATCTGCACCGGCGCATTCATCCTCGCGGCGACCGGCCTGCTGAAAGGACGACGCCTGACGACGCACTGGGCCGCGGCCGATGCGCTCGCCGCCGCCTATCCGTCGCTCACCGTCGAAGCGGACGCGCTGTACGTACACGACGGCAAGCTGCGCACCGGTGCCGGCGTCACGGCCGGCCTCGATCTCGCGCTCGCGCTGGTCGAGGAGGATCTCGGCCGGGAAATCGCGCGGCGCGTCGCCGCGCAACTCGTCATGTTCTTCAAGCGCCCGGGCGGGCAGCTCCAGTTCAGCCGCAGCGGCGCGGCGCGCCCGGCGGGGCGTTCGGTGCTGCAGGAAGTCCAGCGCTGGATCGCCAGCCATCCGGAACTCGAGCACTCGGTGGCGGAACTCGCGAAGCATGCGGGCATGAGCCCGCGCCACTTCGCACGGCTCTTTCGCGCGGAGGTCGGCATGACGCCGGCCGCGTGGGTCGAAGCGACCCGCGTCGCGGCGGCTCGCCAGTTGCTCGAAAACGGACACGACACGCCGAAGCAGGTCGCCGCGAAATGCGGCTTCGCGAATGTCGATACGCTCAGACGGTCGTTCGCGCGGCATGTCGGGATCACGCCTGCCGAATACCGGAAACGGCAGGCGATCGTGGACGCGTGATGTGGTACGCGCGACGAGACGGCACGGGCATTCCCCGTCGATGCGCGAAGGAAGGCTGGTCTCGATTTCAACGCGATGGGGCGTGCGGCTTTCCGTGTCCACCATCAATACTTCGTTATCCGATTCAATTGAGTTTTCTATCGGCCAAGGTCGGCGTTCGGTCGCCATACGCTCCTGTCCTGTAGCGCGCCGGCCCGTCGTTCTTGCGTCGACATGCCATGCTCGACTCACCGCCGCCGCGACGATCATGCCCCACCGCAACCCGTGACCGCCGTCAGGCACGCCAACAATCGTCCAACAAAACCCGTTTTTCCCGCGAATCGTTTACCCAGTTGCAATAATTATTCGCTGGAACGCCTATTTCCGACCGGTATCGCGATCGCTACGATGCAAATCAACCGCTCAACGCAACAAGCGAAGCGCGAAATCTACGAAAACCGGAGGTCATCATGAAGTCGTTCATCTACGCAGTCGCCGCGGCCAGCGCCCTGTCCGCATCGTTTGGCGCATTCGCTCAGTCGAACCCGTCGGACCAACTGACGCGTGCCCAGGTCCGCGCAGAGCTCGTCCAGCTCGAACAGGCCGGATACAAGCCGGAAGTCTCCGATGTCCACTACCCGAATGCGCTGCAGACCGCGCAGGCGCGCGTGACGAACGGCGACACGACGGGTTACGGCGCACAGGCCGCCGCCGGCGTGCGTGCCGGCCGCGCGATTGCGGTCAAGCAGAACGCTCGCGACTCGGTCTATTTCGGTCAGTAAGACTGCCGCACGCGACGCATTCCGCGATACGCCCGCTGCCGACGCAACACCCCGCTCCCGTCCATCGGGGCGGGGTGTTGTGTTTTCGGCGCACGCGACATGCGCGCCGCACGACGCCCGATCGATGCGCGAGCGCGGATCGGCCGCCGCATCGCGCCGTTCACGCAGACCGCCGGCGTTTGCGCATAGAATGGCCGCGTGGTCGGCGCCGGCCGAAGCGAACGCGAGCGGGGCCTCGACTCACCGGGCATACCGCACTCGCTGGCCGACCCGATGCCGCACTCATCGCATTTTTCGAAAAGGAGCGGTTTCATGTCTCAAACATCCGGTTCCATGATCACGTTTCGCCGTCCGGACGGCCAGGAACTGCAGGGCTACCTCGCCACGCCGGAAAAGACCGAAGGCGCACCCGCGGTCGTCGTCATCCAGGAGTGGTGGGGCCTGAATGACCAGATCCGCGGCGTCGCCGATCGCCTCGCGCGTTGCGGCTACTTCGCGCTCGTGCCCGACCTGTATCGCGGCAAGTCGACGGTCGAGGAGGAAGAAGCGCACCACCTGATGACGGGCCTCGATTTCGGCGACGCCGCGTCGCAGGACATTCCCGGCGCGGTGCAATACCTGAAGACGCACGCGTCGCGCGTGGCGGTCACCGGCTTCTGCATGGGTGGCGCGCTCACGCTGCTGTCGCTGCAGTTCGCCGAGGCGGACGCCGGCGTCACGTGGTACGGCTTCCCTCCGCTCGACTACCTCGACCCGTCGAAGATCAAGGTGCCGCTGATGGGTCACTGGAGTACGCAGGATGCGTTCTTCGCGATCGACCAGGTCGATGCGCTGGAGAAGAAGCTGACCGATGCAAAGGTCGACATCGAATTCCACCGCTATCTCGCGCATCACGCGTTCGCGAACGAAACGGCCGTCGGCCCCGGCCGCATCGGCGGCACGCAGTTCGATCCGGTGTGGTCGCAGATCGCGTGGGATCGCACGCTCACGTTCTTCGGGCGCACGCTCTGGGACAAGCAGCAGTAATACCGCAGCAGGCACCCGCCGCTGCCGTGCAGCGATGCACGTCAAGCAAAACGCCACGGACTTGCATCCGTGGCGTTGTCGTATGCGGCAAGGATTGCGTTACGCGAGCGGCGGTGGCGCCTGCCGCGATCACCAGACCGGCCTCGATCAGCTGGCGACGGGGTGTGGATAGTCGGTCAGCCATGGAAGCCTGTGCTCGACGGGGCGGAAACGGAGGAGCGGGTTGCGAGTCGCCGGTGCGCGACATGCAAACGGTCGCGTGAACGCGCGGGCACGGGTCGCATCGATGCCAGGCGGTCGACGCTTCACACCGAACCGACGATCTCCGATATCGAAAGCAGGGTTTCCATAACGGCGCGCATCGAGCGATGCAGCCGGTCGGTGAAGTCGTGCTGCGTCTTTCTCATCATCAATTTAGGTATGCAAAGTATCTTGCGCAGCCGAACCTGGATTCAAGGACGATGCGTGTGCCGCATCATGCGATCCGGCACACGTCGTCCGCCTTCGCTCAGGACTCGCAGGAACCGCGCAGCGCAGCCTCGTCGGCGGACAGCATTTCAGGCACGCATTCGCGCAGGAAATCGACGAAGGTACGGATCTTCGCGTCGAGGTACTGGCGCGACGCGTACAGCGCGTAGACCGTCAGTTTCTGCAGTCGGTACTCGGGCAACACGCGAACCAGCGCACCGCTCGCCAGTGCGGGCACCGCGGTCGACATCGGCAACGAACCGATCCCGAGGCCGGCGCGCAACGCGGCGCCGAGCGCGTCGGCAATGTTGACCTGGAAATCCGCCAGCGGCAGTTCGAACGTCTCGCGACCGTCGGGGCCATCGAGATGCCAGCGGTCGCGCGGAAAGATCGGCGTGACGATCTGCAGGCACGCATGCGCTTCGAGATCGCGCACGGTGCGCGGCGTCCCGCGTTCCTTCAGGTACGCCGGCGACGCGCACAGCACGCTGTGCACATCGCCAAGCCGCTGCGACACCAGCCCCGAGTCGGGCAACTCCGTCGCGCTCAGTTGCAGCGACACGTCGTAGCCTTCGTCGATGATGTCGGGCACGTGCTGCGACAGCGTGAGCTCGACGGCCACCGACGGATAGCGCTGCCGGTATCGCACCACTGCGGGCACCAGGTAGGCCTGGCCGAAACTGGTCGTCGCGTGCACATGCAGGCGCCCCGACGGCTTCGCCTGCGCATCGGCCGCCTCGGCTTCCGCTTCGTCGATATAGCCGAGGATGCGCTGGCATCGGTCGAGATAGCGCTGTCCGGCATCGGTCAACGCGATGCGGCGCGTGCTCCGGTTGAGCAGACGGGTGCGCAGGTGCGTTTCGAGTTGCGCGACCGAACGCGATGCGTAGGCGGTGGTGATGTCCAGGCGCTGGGCCGCACTCGTGAAGCTGCCCTCCTCCGCCACCCGGACGAAAATGCGCATCATCTGTAACGTGTCCATCGACATGTCCCCGGGATTGAAATCGCTTCGCTGCGGCGCCCGCCCCGGCACGGGCCGGTCTGGCGCGAATCGTGCGGAACAGTACCGCAGCGGTGCGGGCGTGTCCAGTTTGCCGCGCGCCGCGGCGGCAGGCCGTCGTTCACGCGACAACCCACGCCGCAGGACGACCGGCACCGGAGCGATGCAGGCCGCATGGCGGCGGCCTGCCGGGCACGCATTGCGCGTGCCGCGTCGCGCTCAGGCCGGGTCGAAAGGATTGCTCAGCACGATCGTGTCGTCGCGCTCGGCGCCGGTCGTGATCATCGATACAGGCGCGCCCGCGACCGCCTCGACGCGTGCGATGAAATCATGTGCGGCACGCGGCAGCGCCGCACGCTCGCGCACGCCCTTCACGGTTCCGTCCCACCCGGCGAACGTTTCATAGACGGGCGTTGCGCGCGCCTGCGCATCGAGGCTCGCGGGCAGATGGTCGACGCGTGCGCCGTCGAGTTCGTAGCCGACACACAGCTCGATCGACGCAAAGCCGTCGAGCACGTCGAGCTTGGTGAGCGCGAGCGAATCGATACCCGAGATCCGGACGGCCTGCCGCAACTGCGCGGCATCGAGCCATCCGCAGCGGCGCGGCCGGCCCGTGTTGACGCCGAATTCCTGTCCGCGTGCGCGCAGCGTTTCGCCGGTGGCGTCGTTCAGTTCGGTGAGGAAAGGGCCGCCGCCGACGCGCGTCGCGTACGCCTTGGTCACGCCCAGCACGTGACCGAGTTTCGACGCGCCGAGGCCGGTGCCGGCCGCCGCGGCCGATGCAACGGTGCCCGACGACGTCACGAACGGATACGTGCCCCAGTCGATGTCGAGCATCACGGCCTGCGAGCCCTCGAACAGGATGCGCTCGCCGCGCTCGTTCGCGTCGTTGAGGTCGGCCCACACGGGACGCACGAACGGCAGGATCTTCGGTGCGATGTCGACCAGCATTGCAACCATCGCGTCGCGCGAGCACGGCTCGAGCCCCAGGCCGCGGAACCATGCATTGTGGTGATCGACCAGCACGTCGAGCTTGCCGGCAAGCCGGTCCGGCTCCGCCAGATCGGCAACCCGCAGCCCGCGGCGCCCCACCTTGTCCTCGTAGGCCGGCCCGATCCCGCGCAGCGTGGTGCCGATGGGCTCGCGACGCAGACGCTCCTGCGCCTGGTCGATCGCACGGTGAATCGGCAGGACCAGCGTGGCGTTCTCCGCGATCGACAGATTGTCCGGCGTCACCGACAGCCCGAGCTCGGCCATCCGCCCGATCTCCGCCAGCAGCGCCTCCGGATCGAGCGCCACGCCGTTGCCGATCACGCCGCGCTTGCCGCGCACGATGCCGCTCGGCAACAGCGCGAGCTTGTACGTCTTGTCGCCGACGACCAGCGTATGGCCCGCGTTGTGGCCGCCGTTGTACCGTGCGACGAGATCGGCCTGCGCCGCCAGCCAGTCCACGACGCGCCCCTTGCCTTCGTCACCCCATTGGGCGCCCACCACCACCACGTTCGGCATGCTCCGCACTCCATGTGAGAAATTCAGACACATATTCCGGCCGCATCGGCCGTTTGTGTGCCATATTGGCGAAGCATGATCGCCCGATCAAACGATTAAATCTGAGCATTCGCGTGAGTAAAACTCATGCGAAACGATGAATGGCCCGACGACTCCCTCCGTTGAATTCGCTGCGCGCGTTCGAAGCCGCGGCCCGGCACGGCAGTTTCACGCTCGCCGCCGACGAGCTGTGCGTGACGCATGGCGCGATCAGCCGGCATGTCCAGCAACTGGAGGCATGGCTTGGCCGGCCGCTGTTCGAGCGGCACAACCGGCGGGTCGACCTGACCGATGCCGGTCGCGCGTACCTCGCCGAGGTCGGTGCATCGTTCGACCGGATTGCGCTGGCCACCGCGCAGCATTTCGGCCAGGGGCAGCAGCGCGTGCTGCGCGTCAGCGCGCCCGCGACGTTTTCGCTGCGCTGGCTCGTGCCGAAGCTGTCGTCATTCCAGGTCGCCCATCCGGCCGTCGAAGTGCGGCTGTCGACATCGAACGAGCCGATCGAGAAGTTGCGCGACAAGGTCGACCTGATCGTCCGCGGCGGCCCGCAGGCAATCGACGGCTATGTCGCCGAGGAATTCCTGTCCGAAGTCAGGCTGCCCGTATGCGCGCCGAAGCTGCTCGAGGGCAGGCCGTTGCGTACGCCGGCCGATCTCTCGGGCTTCACGCTGCTGCATGCGGCGACCTATCCCGGCATGTGGCCCGAGTGGCTCGCGGCAGCGGGGCACGCGAATCTGGTGCCGCGGCATTCGCTCACGCTCGAGCATTTCTATCTGACGCTGCAAGGCGCGCTCGACGGTCTCGGCGTCGCGATGGGGCCGATCGCGCTCGTCGCGGACGACATCGCCGAAGGCCGGCTGGTGCAGCCGTTCAGCGAACCGGCACTGCCGCCGTGGCGCTACTTCACTTATGTGGCGGCCGCGCGCGCGGAGGACGAAGCCGTGCGGGCGTTCAAGGACTGGCTGAAAGTGACGGGGAATGCGGCGGCAGCGAACGCGCGGCGCTGACCAGGTCCTGACGGCGACGATCGCTCGGTCGGTGCGGGTTTCGGGCGCCATTGCGACGCCGCGTATTGCTCGTGCATGAACGTCTTTCGCCTCGTCGTTCATCCAACGGTTTTTGCATTCCGTAGGATTACTACTAGTCTGAACAGGACGGACAGAGCAGGAAGAGTCACCGCATCGAGGTGGTTTCCACCTCATCGAAAAACAAAGGATACCGAATTATTTGATGCGGAGGTGATACCCGCATGGGTGCCCGGACGCGCATCGCGTTTCCACAGCACAAACGACAAACCCCGGCTCGAGCCGGGGCTTTTCTCGCGAGGGACGCTTATTGGCTGGCGCCCGCGGCTTCGCCCGCCTTCTTCTCAGCGTTCTGCAGGTTCTGCGGGTAGTTCGGATCGTTGGCCGCCGGTTTGTAACCCGCGTCTTCGAGCTTCTTCAGTTCGGCGTTGTTCTTCGCGCGCGCTGCCTTGTGTTCGGCTTTGCGTTTTGCCCGTGCTGCCTTGCGTGCTTCACGCTTCGCAGCTTTCGCATCCGAAGCGGCGGATGCGGCCGGTGCGCTGGCGTCGGTCTGCGCGAACACCGGAGCAGCCGAGCCGAAGAGGAACGCCGCTGCCGTAGCAGCCAGCGTCAGTTTTTTGATCTGGATTCGCATCGCTGAACTCTCTTTTCTGATTGGTCACGGAGTGAAAGTACATCGAGATACCGCCCCTGCCCCTGGCCGGTCTTCATCTCGCGATCAGGGCCTTTGCATCATAACCGCGTTGCAAAAAATGTGGCGCTATCGTGCGCACATTCTTGGGGATACACGTATGGGAAACGTCGCATCGTCACGTCTCCCGCGTTCCCGCCGGATCCTCGTTTCGCGGGGATCACGGCCATGCCTCGCGCTCGCGGATCACGCGACGTGCGCGACCGCTGCAAACATGTGACGAAGCGGATTGTTCCGTCGATACGATGCAAGTTGCCGATGAGGATGAGATCCGTTTCGGCGCATCGCGCACGCATACGACGCCGCCTGTTTCATCCGTGGAATTTGCTGCTCCCGCAACGCGATCGTCGCCTCATGAGCGGAACATGCGACGGAATCGCGGACCTGTGCGCCATGCTGCGATTTGCGGCCGCGCGAACGACGGCTCCTCCCATAAATGACCACGATTCATTCCGGGCCGAGTCTGGCCCGTTCCGCTACACGTCGGCCCGATACGGTGCGAACGATCGGGTAACCGGTGGCCGCTTGCATGGTTACCTGTTCGGCACGGTTGGTCGCCACTTCTGGGAGATGACATTTGCGGGCAGAGACGACATCTGCAGCACAAGGTGAGCACTTCGATCGGCATTCGTTCACGATCGCGCATCAGCATCATGCGATGCGGTCGCATGAGCGCATGGGCTGCGCGCGTCATCGTATCTGCGTCACGAAGAGTTTTGCACCTGTGCGACAGGCACGCCGGCGCGTCTGGTGCTGCGCTCATACGTCACAGCTTTTCCATCGGGTGCCCGTATCTCGTGCGGACGCGTCGCACGGACGGGTCCCATCAACCCAAGGGGCACCTCGTAGATGAGCTTTTACAGGACCCGACAATTTCCGACGGTGAGTATTTTCGGGATTCGGGTGTGTATCCGGCAAGGGTGAGCCTGGTTGACTGCGCTCGCCTCACGTTTCGGAACCATGCCGGATCGCCGCGACCGAGACGCGCTTGATTGTCGTCACGACCGGCACAGGGATGCAGTTCTTGTCCGGCCTGTCGAGATACTGTACCGATTTCGATACGGGCCCAAAGGTAGAAAACCATGAGGTCAAATGAACTGAGCGAGGCCTGGGGGTTTCGTCCGCGCACTAGTCGCTGACTGAAAAGTGTCGGACGAGCAGCCGCGCGATAGCCGAAGACTTATCCATGGAAGCGCGGGCACAGTCGCCAAAAAAACCGCTTGCGGATGAATTCCGGTCATTTCTCACTTCCCTGATGCGTACCCGCAATATTCCTGTGCGGGTGCGATGGCCCTCGCCTACGGGTAATCACGGACGGAGAAACTTCCCGCCGTGGGCATTTTCCGATCCCATAGATGGGAACCTATGTCCTGGAAACGCGGATTCCTTCCCATAAGTTTCTACGTTTGAGCGTTAGTTAGTGGGTACTCACCCCCGTGCGAAGCCTTGTCGGGCCTAGGAGGCTTGCAGAATGGGGCCAAATATCGCGGATCCACAGGCTGGGAGACCCGGATTGCTGTGCCCGTCGAGCCCGTTGGAGTCCCTTTGGTAGCGGTTTATGGGGGTTGCTTTTCTGCACAGGCACACGTGTGTTTACATCTTTGGTAAACAACGTTTACTTCTTTAACTACTTTTAGACGGCTCACAGCCTTGTCTGGTAAGGGTTTGACAGGTGTTCGGTACCCATTTATGGGAGCACAGGCGGAAGAGTATGGGGTTTCAGGTCTGTGGATTTGGGGAATCGGGTACCGGGTTGTGGGAAATCGGGGTTGTGGATATGGGGCACGCGTAGCCTGTTATGGGAATTCGGCCCAAAAACACTTCAGGTAGCCCTCTATGGGGGAATCCATTGGTAGCCATTTATGGTGCGTTTCAACTGATCCGTCCGTGCCTCCGGGCACAGCGTTTCGTGTAGGGTTGCCGGTTATGGGACGGACTTCAGGTAGTCGTTTATGGGTGCTTGTATTGACCGCGTGATCTCGTTTGGGTCGTCCCTTTGGTTGTGGCGTCCCATAAACAGGATCAGGCCGGTAGAAAGGTTACCTTCTGTGGGGGAATCTGAAGGTAGTCATCCATGGGGAGCATTTTCGCCTGTCGGGCACAGTTGAAGACAAAACGCCACGCCGTTGGATTTCGACAGGTACCCATTCATGGGGCGTGTTGAAGGTAGCGCGTTATGGGAGGAACGCAGATCGTGTTGCAGGGCACCACGAATCGGGTTCGCCAATCCAGTTGGAGCCGATTGTTTCCCATGAATGGGTACCTTTGATAGGGCAAGTCCCATGCCGGATCCTGGCGACAGACCACACAGGTAGAAGGTTTTGGGAGCTGTTTTTGACCGAAAGGTATATGGATATGGGGCTCCGAACAAATAGGAAAACCTGGGTTTTTCCTTTTGTGACGGGATGTTAGCATCGATAGTGAAAGTGATACTGTAGAAAGAGGCGTTGCTCGGTGGCTGGAAAAGGTATAAAGTCCGCCATCAACACGGTCACCTTCTCCGGACATTACGATGCCGCGCAAGCCCGCAATCAAAGGCTCCGACAAGCAGGTTTCGCTATTTCAGACGCCCGAGCCTCCCGATCTGCTGCGCAAGGCGGTCCAGGCCATTCATATCGCTCCGAAGTCCGGAAAGATCGGGCTGCAGCAGCGCAAGATGTTCAGCTCGTTGATCAAGAATGCCCTTCGCCAGGAAGCGTTCGAGCCCGGCCGGACGAGCTTCTCGATCTCGATCGCCGCGCTCTCGCACGAAAGCGGGTTGAACAGCAACAACACGAAATACGTGAAGGACACGGTCAACTCGCTGATCAGTACCGTCGTCAACTGGGACTACCTTGCGGCCGACCGGTCGACGGTGTGGAAGGCGTCGGGCCTGCTCGCCGGCGCCGAGCTCGAGCAATCGGTGCTGAAGTACAGCTTCTCCGACCAGATTCGCAGCGAGCTGCTCAATCCGGAGATCTATGCGCTCATCGATATGCGGATCGCGCGCGAGTTTCGGCGCTCGCACTCGCTTGCGCTGTGGGAAAACACGGTGCGCTACGAAGGGATCGGCATCACGGCGAAGATTCCGCTGCCAAAATTCCGCGATCTCATCCTCGGTCAGGACAAGGCATCGCAATCGTACAAGGAGTACAAGCTCTTCAAGAGCAAGGTCCTGGTGCCGTGCATTCAGGAGGTGAACGAAGTTTCCGACCATACGCTCGAGCTGATCGAACACAAGTCAGGTCGCAGCGTGGAGGCCGTCCAGTTCAAGGTGACACGCAAGCAGAGCGCGGATATGGTCGAGGAAGGCGACGTCAAGAACGAAGCACTCGTCGACGAAGTCGCCAAGTTCGGCATCCCGCGTTCGGAAGCGCGCCGGCTGATCACGCAGTACGGTGTGCAGCGCATCAAGGCGGCAATCGCCTATACGCTCAATCGGACTACGAAGAAGAATGCAGCCCCTGTCGACAACGTGGCCGCGTATTTCCGCAAGGCGCTGACACACGGCTATACGCTGGCCGACGGTCAGGGGACCGAAACGGCCGCGCCGGCAAAGGAATCCGCGCAGAGCAAGCAGGAACAGATTCGCGACAAATACCTGGCGGCGAAGGTCGACGAAGCCGGTGCGTATTTCCGCGAACTGGAGATCGACGACCAGACCAAGCTGATCGAGCGCTACAACGAGACGGTGGCCGGTTCGAAGGATCTCACGCTGTCGCCGAAGAAGAAGGCGAGCAAGCTGGCGCAAACCAGTTTCTTCCGCTGGCTGGCGATCGACACCTGGGGCGAACCGACCTCGGACGACCTGCTGGAATTCCTGCTGAAAAGCAGTCTCGCGACCAACTGATCAAGGCCTCGCAGCCTGGCATGCGCCGCGCGCCGGACTTCATCCGGTTGGGCGGTGGCGTGCAGGCGCGAGGCCTTTGTCTTGGCGCGGCTACTTTTGCGCGGCTTCTGCCAGTTCGGCGACGTACGCGTCGATTACGGTCTTGAGCCGGTCGGCGAGTGCTTCCTGGTGAGACGCATCGACCCCCTTCAGTTGCAGATCCAGACGCCCGTCCGGATAGGTCTTCAGCTGACCGATCGCGCGTGATTCGAGCGCGAAATCGTGACGGACGCTGTAGCGCGTGCGCCCCGCCTTCTTGTTGCCGTCGCTCTGCGCGCGCAGGAAATTCTCGAGGTCGCGCACCGACTTTTTCCGGTCGATCACCGCGGTGAGCAGCCGGTCGGCAGCCGGTTCGCCCAGGCGCTCGAAAATCAGCTTCAGGAAGTACGCCGCCTGCAGGCCGACCACATCGTTCGCGCTGGCCATCCGTTCGAGCAGCGTGTTGGGCAGAGCGTTCAGCGACAGCGTCTTGCTGATCGATGCCTTGTCCTTGCCGATCTTTTCCGCGAGCGTGTTCTGGTCGGGGAAGACCTTTTCGTCGAGAAGACGCTTCCACGCGACCGCATCGTCGAAGATCGTCTGGCGCTCGTGGTCGTGGTTGGCGCGATACGCGATCGTGTAGAGCTGCTCGGGCGTGTGGTCCGTGCGAAACGTCGCGTTGATCGTCTCGTCGCCGTTGATGCTCGTCGCGCGCAGGCGGCGTTGCCCGTCGATCACGACGAGCTTGCCGGGAAACTCCGGGAGCCGCGTGACCTTGATCGGCTCGATCTGCCCTTCCCGCTTCAATGTCAGTGCGAGCTCGTGCAGGCTCGATTCCGAATAGAACACGCGCGGGTTGAACGGGTTCGGGATGCAGTCCTTGACCGCGACTTTCTGCGGCGCGCCGAGGTCGATCGCGTCGGCGGACGTGGTCGAGGCGGGGGCGACGGGGGAAGCGGCTTCGGCGGCGGGATTCGACGCGGGAACCGGCTCCGGCAGGCGCGTTTCGAGCGCCGCGTTTTCCTGCGCGAGCCCGCGCAGCAGGCCGGCCGCGAGATGCAGGTTGCCGGTCGGCTTCTTCTCTTTTGAGGTGTCCTTAGCCATGAGCGGCTCCGGTAGCGCGCGTCGACGCGATGTATTGGGCCATTTCGGTGACCAACCGCTCGATTTCCGCGCGGGCTTCTTTCAGCCCCTTCAGGTATCGATTGTGATGATGGATCGTGGTGCCGAGGGCGAACGTCTGCCGGTAGACCTCTCGCTGCGCGATCTGGCTGTCGAGCAGATGCTCCCCTATTTCTTCAGCCCTTAGAATTTTTAAAATTTCTTCACGCATTTTAGTTTTTCCATTGACGCTATTCAGCATCAGCGCGGAAGACAAATTCGGGTTCCGAACGGCGCGCATCGACTCGATCATCCGAATCATCGCGACGGTGCTGTACAGGTCGGCCGGCGACGGGGACAGCGGTACGAGGCAGAAATCGGCGACTTCCAGCACGGACGCAATACGAGGGTCTTCGAGGTTGCCCGGGCAGTCCACGACGATCACATCGAAATTTGCATCCTGCTTCTTGATCTCGCCGCCGATGCCGCGACCGGCGGGGGCCAATGACAGAACCGTCATCGGGAGCGTATTTTCCCCGCTCGTGACCCATCTGACCGACGTGCCTTGAGGGTCGGCATCGATCAAGGCGACTTTGTTGCCGCCAGCCTCGAAGGCCGCCGCGATATTGACGGAGATGGTCGTCTTTCCAGTACCACCTTTTTGATTACTAACGGCGATCTTGAAAGCCATTAAATTCCTCCAAGGAGTTTTGCGTAATATATGCAGTTGTTGTTGAAAAGTCCAGAAAAGTGTTAGATGGGCCAAGAAATTTTCTGATCGATGGGGTTGTCACGTGACAAGCAGGCCAAATGGCTAGCAGATTGTTTCTTGAATCGAAATCGGCTGAAAAATAAAAACGGACAACACTTCATGCGAGATGGAACGTGCTAATGGAGTGCTGAGGAATTCAGCGGCGGAAGCGACAACAATTGCGGTGCGGGTTCCAAAGGTGATTTCGTTATCGTCTTGGAAATGCCGGGGCAGGTTTTCCAACTACTTGCGAGCTTGAACGGCGTCGGAATCTGCAGTTGTCACGTGACAAGTCGATGCGGATGGCTAGGACCGCAAATGCACGTCGACGGGGAATATGCAGATTCGACGTGCAGTGGACTCGTTGGGAATTCTTTCTTTCTCTTTCCTCATTGCAGCGGTTGCACTCAGATATGCTGGTGCTGGTGCTGGTGCTGGTGCTGGTGCTGGTGCTGGTGCTGGTGCTGGTGCTGGTGCTGGTGCTGCGACTGCGACTGCGACTGCGACTGCGACGGATGTGGTTGTTACGTGACAACCCGGCTCAGTAGCGATTTCGGACGGATTCGCTTGCCGCAATGCAGCCACTACAGAAGTCGCTAGCGTGAAGAAACCCGCGCGATATACGAAACGGACGTGGTCGACTGGGCCAGGTTACGGAATCGGCGAGCCGTTCGAGTCGGACGGTTGTCACGTGACAACCGCTGAGGTCTCGTGTCGGAATGACCTGCCTGATACCGCTGCAGCGTCTTCATTGGTGAGCCAAACGAACATGTTGTGAGAGCTGGAATGTGCGAGTGAGCGGTACTGGCCGGGCGGCTGGGTGCACTAGCATTTTTGAACTGCGCGGCTCTCAATATCTGCCCGACATGTCAGGCGGGGGTGTTGGGGGCTTTGATATGGCCCTAATAAATCCGACCGATCCGCATTCGCCATGATCACGATGCCGCGGCAAGGGAGGGTGAGGGTTGATATTCGGAGCTTTGTTGTGTCACCGAGTGATTCAATGGTGGCCGGCATCGGCATCGGCATCGGCATCGGCATCGGCATCGGCATCGGCATCGGCATCGTTTCACGCATCTTTATCGCGCGACGGCTGTAAGGGCGAATTCATGCATGTCGGCGAGGGGGATGACGCGAAATCGGCAGGGTCGTGAAACATTTCTCCAAAAAGGTCCGTCTCCGTAAACCCTTGTCTAGCAACCAGTTGCGCCACTTTCTTCATGTTGTTTCACGCAAGCCGAACGTGATTGATGGGTAAAATGGGGGGCGCATGGATCTTGAGCATACTATCGGGATCAAGCGACGGAAAACGAGGAAAAATCGTATCAATAGAAACGTGTTTTGTAGTGGGCAATACGTTCCGCTTTAAGGAGGCGATTGGCATGCCGCCGACCTGCGACGCCCCGCCGAACAAACCGACGGGGATTCAAGAAATGCGACTCCTCTCTTCATCGCCAGTTGTCACGTGACAACGCGCTGCCCCGGCGGTGCCGAATTGCGAATCTGCGGGTGGTGGGAGAAATCGAAGCGGGCGCCTTGGCCGATGTTGAATTTACGGAGCGCCCAAGACTGCGTCGAGCTAATACTGATTCTTAGACGACCTCGGATGACCGTCTCCAATGGACTCGGCCAACGTCTATCGCAGCGGATACGAAAACGGGATCTGCAGAATCTGCATCAAGAAGGTAAAGCACATTGGCACCATCGGGCCGGCCGTCTCTACCGCATCTATCTCGAATGGCGCCGGAGGTCAGATTTCCGGCCTCACCGATCATCGTCACCGACCATCAACAACGCGTTCGCTACCAAGCCCCGTATCGCGACGAAAATTCACCGCCGCGACGTTTCCGCCCAGAAACCGTCGCGGCCATCGAATCTACTTCGTCGCTTGCGATGCGCACGGTTGCCACCGGCGTGTCTTCGTTGCGGGAGTCTTTGCCGGCTCATCGACCGATCGCCACCAGCGCTCGCCGCGATGCGGCTCATTCAGATCGAGTCGCTCGCCCATCCTGGGCGTTGACAGCTCGACGCCATGCACCATTGCCAGCGCGGTGACGCGTTCGAACGGCTCTTGCCAACGATGCATCGCGAGATCGAACGTGCCATTGTGAATCGGCATCAGCGTGCGACCGCGCAGGTCGATGTGCGCCTGCACGGTTTCTTCCGGCTGCATGTGCACGTACGGCCATTGCGGGTCGTATGCGCCGGTCTCGATCAGCGTCACGTCGAAGGGCCCAAGACGCTCGCCGATTGTCCGGAAACCGTCGAAATAGCCGGTGTCGCCGCTGAAGAACACGCGCAGATCGTCGTCGATGACGACCCACGACGCCCACAGCGTGCTGTTGCCGTCAAACAGGCTACGCCCGGAGAAGTGCTGTGCCGGTGTCGCGATCAGCGTCAGGCCGTCGACGTCGATGCTCTGCCACCAGTCGAGCTGGCGTACCTTCTGCGAGTCGATACCCCATTCGATCAAGCGGTCGCCGACGCCCAACGTCGTGACGAACACGCCAGTGGTGGCCGCAAGCGCGAGCACCGTGTCACGGTCGAGGTGATCGTAGTGATCGTGAGACAGGATCACGCCGCGCAACGGCGGGAGGTCCTCGAGCGCAATCGGCGGCGCATGGAAGCGCTTGGGGCCGACGCGCCGGAACGGCGATGCACGTTCGGCAAATACGGGATCGGTCAGCCAGAACTCACCGCGTAGTTTCAACAGTAGCGTGGAATGCCCCAGCCGATACAGGCTGCGGTCGGGGGCCGCGTCGAGTTGTTCGCGAGTCAGTGAATCGATGGGCAATGCGCCTGTCGGAACCGTGTTGCGCGGCTTGTTGACCAGCATGTTCCATGCGATACCGAGCGTCTTGCCGAAGCCTTCGACCGGTCGCGGTGCGACGTTGCTGAAGCGTTCGCCATTGTGCTGCGGCGACTCGCCGGACAGCGTGCGGCCACGCCTGGCGGCGGCGAAACCCAGTACGCGATGAAGAAAAACGAGAGGCGAAGCCATGTCGATTCGTCCAGAAATAAAAGTACACCGAGCAGTGTAGTTAATCCCTGGGAAAAGTAAACTCAGCGGTGTAAAATTTTTTGTATGGATACGAGCACTTCTCCCCAGCGCCTGACCGACCGAAAGCGTGCGGCAATACTCGCCGCGGCGATCGAGGAATTTCTCGCGGCCGGCTATGACGCAACCAGCATGGATCGCATTGCCGCGCGCGCCGACGTGTCGAAGCGCACCGTCTACAACCATTTCCCGGGCAAGGAGGCATTGTTCGCGGCGATCCTGCATCAGCTGTGGGACGCGACGCTTACCGCCGGCGCGCCGGCTTACTGCGCCGACGTGCCGTTGCGCGATCAACTGCTCGCGCTGCTGGGCCGCAAATTGCGCTTGCTGAACGACGAAGCGTTTCTCGCACTCGCACGCGTCGCAATCGGTGCGGCCATCCACTCGCCGGAACGCGCGCGCGACATGGTCGAACGCATGGGCGAGCGCGAAGAAGACGTGACGGTCTGGATTCGCGCGGCCGCAGCGGCCGGCCGGCTTACGGTGACCGATCCGGTATTCGCTGCGCATCAGTTGCACGGAATCGTGAAAGCGTTCGCGTTCTGGCCGCAGGTGACGATGGGTCAGCCACCGCTCGGTGTGCGGGAGCAGGAGAAGGTCGCGGAAACTGCCGCCGACATGTTTCTTGCGTACTACGCGCGTGCGGACCGCGCTGGTGCGAGTGCCGGGCAGGACTGACCGCACATCGTGTGAAGCGCGGAGTGGAACAGGCGCGTCGATATACTCGATGTGCGCTGCTTCTGCCGCCTCGAAGAATGTGCCATTCGACAACGGAAGAACGCAGGCCCGGGCACACACGTCGACCTAGCCCGTTTGAGCCGTACCGATGTGTGCGGCGGGCGCATTTGAAACCGAACGCGAGCGAACCCCGATGAAGACGCTGTTGATCGTCTATCACACGATGACCGGAGGCACGCAGCAGATGGCCGAGGCGGCCGCAGATGCCGCGCGCCAGCAACCCGGCGTCGACGTCAGGTTGCAGCGTGCGGATGCGACGAGCGCGGATGACGTGCTCGCCGCCGACGCCTACCTCTTCGCGACGCCGGAAAATCTCGCCGCGATGTCCGGGCTGATGAAGGATTTCTTCGATCGCTGTTACTACCCGGCACTCGATCGGGTGAACGGCCGTCCGTATGCGGCGATGATCTGCGCAGGCAGCGACGGACAGAACGCGCTGCGCCAGATCGACCGGATCGCGACCGGATGGCGGCTCAGGAATGTGGCGCCGGGCCTGATCGTCTGCACCCATGCGCAGACACCGGAGCGCATCCTCGCGCGGAAGACGATCGGCAGCGACGATCTCGCGCGCTGCGCGGAGATCGGCGCGGGTCTTGCCGCAGGGCTTGCTCTCGGCGTGTTCTGATTGGCGACGATCGAGCCGGCCGCCGCGGAGCCGCAACTGCGCGCAACGACCGGAGCGCGACGCCTCGTGTACCGCGTTCGATGGCCGCGAGGACTGGCGATGCGCACGATTCGCGGGACACCGCTCCTGCGAACCACATTGCCGCCGTTCGCGGCAGCGACACCCAGCGACACCAACAGCTTGTCGATACCCCGGTCAGCCTTTGCCGATACTGGCGGCCGATGATGTTCGGTCGCGGGCTTTTCACGTGAAGCGCACTGAAGCGAGACAGTGCAGAAAGCGACACTACGTAACGCGTGTGTCGATACCTGTCGAAAACACCGCCATAATGCGCGTCACGACTGCGCGGACGCCTTGCCTGCCGCCCGGATCCGTCAAATCCGAACCGGTGAGTCAACCGACTGCCGCGCGTACCGGTATACTTCCACTCCTGCCTTTGTCCGGCATCGTGGCCGGGTGCCTGAAACAGTGGTGGTGGCGATGCGGCCCCGCAATGATCCGCATCGGTGCAGACGAGCCGCAGGCGATGCGGCGAACGCCGATGTGCGGAATGGCCGCACGAACCACACCTTATATTCCTGGTGGATTGAATTTATGGGTTTTGAACAACTTGCCGAATTGCGGGCGCAGCTCGCAGCCAAGGCCAAGCAGGAGCGCAACGCGAAGCGACCGGCTACGCAACCGGACGCAGGCGCGAAGCCGAAGTCCGGCGACCGGCCCGCTCGTGGGGCCAAATCGGGTGCCGGGGCCAAAGCGCCGTCCGGCGCGAAGCCCGCTTCGGCGAAGCCGTCGACGCCGGTCGATCCGGTCATCGTCGCGATCGGCAAACTGCAGCGCCGGTTCCCGCGCGCGTTCCCGAAGAATCCGGCTCCCAAGGTGCCGCTGAAGGTCGGTATCTGGGACGATCTCGCCCGCGAGGCGCAAGCCGTCGGCCTGAGCGAGGCCGAGCTGCGCGAGGCAATGTCCACGTGGTGCCGCGGCAATCGTTACTGGTCGTGTCTCGTCGAAGACGCGGTGCGGGTCGATCTGCAAGGTAACGAAGCCGGGCGCGTGACGCATGACGACGCGGCGCGTGCGCGCCGGCTGAAGTCGCGTCGTCCGGGCAACAAGGGCGGCGCACAAGCAGCGAAGGGTGCACCGCAGCAGCCGAAGGCGGAGGCACAGGCCGACGCCGCCGCGCCGCAGCCGGCAGCCGTGGAAGCACCGGCCGACGCAGCACCGCAGGCCGAGCAGCAAACGGCCGCGAGCGAGTAGCACGCGATGCGTCGCCGCGCGATATGCGCGGTGACGGCCGGCCTTCACCGCGTATATCGCGCATCACAGACGGACCGACCTGTCCTTGTCCGGGCGGGTCGGGACTGCCTCCGCTGGCCGCACGGCCAGTCAGTCTCACCGATCAGCATCGAACTGCCAATCGAACCGACGACGAAAGCGCGTCGGCGGACGCTGCTTGCGCAACGTGTCGCTCGCGTCGAGCGCGCGCGGCGACCAGGCATCGGGGGATGCGTCGGCGCGCATCATGAATGCACGGTGCCGTCCCATCCGGAGAACGCCCGCGAAGGCGGGCCCTGCGTGACTGTGTATCCACGCTTGCGCGCAGATGGTCGACGCGTGCGCGATCGAGCGAGTGACCAACGCAGATCCGCTTGCGTTCAATCACGATAATTCGTTTTCCTAATGTAATCGGATCGGAGATGAAACCCGGATTCGCACCCACGCGAATGTGTCCCACGTGAACTGTTGTCAGGCGTGAAGTGCGGCCGTATTCGAGAGACGGACGTTGAGATGTCCGGATGCGCCGCTATGGCCGCCCGCTCGTCAGTTGGCGACCCGTAACACAAACGCGATAATCTCCCCGGCACGAATCGTCGGGCCGGCCTGCATTGCCGACTGCGCATGACGCGACAGCTACCTGAAAGCCTGCGCAATTCGTCCGACATTCCCCGACATTGAAAGGCACCGGCAAACCGCAAGCGCCACCGCATCGCACGCAACCTGCCGATTCCGTACGCCCAACGCCCAACGCCAAGACCGCATCATGAACCCGAGACATTCCGCGATTCTCGTCGCGCTCACCGCCGCCGCGCTGTTCGGCGCCGCGACGCCGCTCGCCAAGGCACTGATCGGCGCGATGTCGCCGTTCATGGTCGCGGGCCTGTTCTATCTCGGCAGCGGGATCGGCCTGGGCGTCGGGATCCTGCTGCGCGGGTTGCGCCGCCGCCGCGCGCCGGCCGAGGACGCAGCGCCGCTGCAGCGCGCGGACCTGCCGTGGCTCGCCGGCGCGATCGCGGCCGGCGGCGTCGCGGGTCCGGCGCTGCTGATGCTCGGGCTGTCGAGCACGCCGGCCGCAACGAGTGCGCTGCTGCTCAATCTCGAAGGCGTGCTGACGGCGGTCATCGCGTGGGTCGTGTTTCGCGAGAACGTGGATCTCCAGGTGTTTCTCGGCATGGTTGCGATCGTCGCGGGGGGCACGCTGCTGTCGTGGGTGCCGGGGCGCGCGGGCGTGCCGGTCGGCGCGCTGCTGATTGCCGGCGCATGCCTGTGCTGGGCGATCGACAACAACCTGACCCGCAAGGTCGCCGCGAACGATGCGATGGTCATCGCGTGCGTGAAAGGCCTGGTCGCCGGGCCCGTGAACATCGGCATCGCGCTCGCGACGGGTGCGTCGCTGCCCGCCGTTCCGGCCGCGGCCGCCGCGATGCTGACCGGCCTCGGCGGCTACGGGATCAGCCTCGTGTTGTTCGTCGTCGCGCTGCGCCATCTCGGCAGTGCACGCACGGGCGCGTATTTTTCGGTGGCGCCGCTGTTCGGCGTCGTGCTGTCGTTGCTGATCTGGCCGGCGCTGCCGTCGGTCACGTTCTGGATCGCGGCCGCGCTGATGGCGCTCGGCATCTGGCTGCACGTGCGCGAACGGCACGAACACGAGCATGCGCATGAGCGGCTCGAGCATACGCACCGGCATCGGCACGACGAACATCATCAGCACGCGCACGACTTTCCGTACGACGGCAATGAGCCGCACACGCATCCGCACGTGCATCTGCCGATCACGCACAGTCACGCGCATTTCCCGGACATTCACCACCGCCATCGACACTGATCGCGCGGCACGGGCGCACGACCCGCGCTGTGTGTCACGCGCATCGCAAGGTAACCGTTTATGGGGCCGTCGCTCGTGTCCGCTGCACGGCTTCGGCGTCGATCGACGGGGCGAACCGTGGCGAGTCAGTCGTTCGTCTGAATCAACCGGATCAACGACCCGTCCGGGTCGATCAGCGCGCCGACGGTGCCGCCCCATGCCTCGCGTTTCGGCCGATGCACGCGCGGCCAGCCGGTCGTTTGCTCGGGAATGCCGGCGGCGAGCACTGCGTCGAAAAACGCACCGACGTCGGCGAGCCGGAAGCAGCGGCTGAACCAGCTCGTGGCCGGATCGAGACCGGGATGCAAAAAGAATTCCAGCAGCAGGTCGCCGCGCCGCAGGATCATCCAGCCGTCGTCGCGCCAGGTTTCGACGAAGCCGAGCTTCGCGTAGAACAGCGACGTAACTTCGAAATCGCGCGACGGCAGATTGGGACTCGCAAAGTCGGTCAAGGCGGTTCCTCCAGTGGGCGCAGCGATCGAACGAACGCGCGGGAAAACGTGCGGACGGATGTCGCGCATGAACGGTCGAACGATGCGCACCGGCAAGCCGCGGGCCGCCGCCGCGACTATCGTCCCGCGGGAAAGCAGAATCCGAAATCCTCGCAGCCCGGGCATCCGGGGGCGGCCCCGGGCGGAAGGCCGAGCGATGCGGCCGCTTCCTGCGCGAGGAATTTCTTCCAGCGCAGGTTCGCGACATTGCGTGCGGCGAGCGCGGGGAAATAGCGGTCGAGCAGCGCGGACACCGCGGCGCGTCCGTCGAGGCCGAGATCGCGCCACAGGTGATCGGGGCGCAGGCACGCGTGCGCGATGATGGTCGCGACGCAGTCGGCATCGTCGCGTGCGACGGCGCAATGCGCATCCTGCATCAACCGCGCGTGCAGTGTCGCGACGAACTGCGCGTGCGCGGTCGGCAGCGGCGCGATGGCGGCCGCCGACACGAGCGCGGCGGCATCGTCCGAACCCAGGTGCGGAAACTGGCGGGCAAGCAGGCCGCTCAACCGCGCGGGAGACAGACCGAGCAGCGCGAGCTCGTTGCGGCATGCGCGTGCCGCAACGAGGGTGCCGAACAGACGTGCATCCGGAGAATCGGCGTTGCCCGCCCCGGCCAGCAGCGATTGCAATACGCGCTCATGCGCGTGCTCGGGCATGGACGTCATCGTGTGCGCCCGCGCGCCGGTCGAGCGTCGCACGCCGCTTGCGGGCGCGGCGCACGACGGATCGTCGGTGCGGTAGACCGGGCGTTCACTCGACCCCGACGATCACGCTCGACGCCTTGAAGATGGCGGACGCGGCCTTGCCGCTCGCGAGGCCGAGACGATCGACGCTGTCGTTGGTGACGATCGCGACGATCTCGGCGCCGCCCGCCGCCTTGATCACGACTTCCGAATTGACCGCGCCTTTCGCGATCGACGACACGGTGCCCGAGACGCAGTTGCGGGCCGACACCTTGCTGCTGTCGACGTCGACCATCACGATCACCGACGATGCCTTGACGAGCGCAAACGCCTTCGTGCCGGCCGCGAGGCCCAGCGATGCGACGCTGCCATGCGTGATCACCGCGACGATGTCGAGGCCGTCCTGGGTACGCAGCGTGATTTCGTCGTTGACCGCACCGGGCTTGACGGCGCCGATCTGGCCGGCGAATTGATTACGGGCGCTGGTTCGCATGATGACTCTCCGGGAAATGGGTGGCCCGACGGGCGGCCGGCGAATGACGGAAACTGCGGACGAGTTTACCGGCAATGCAGGCGACGCGCGACGTCGGCATCGACATACCGGACATGCGAAACCGCGCACGATGGCGCGGGACGGCAGACGTGTCGTGCACGCCGGCTGCGGCCCCGCGCGCGCTTACTTTGCGGCGACCGGCGCAGCAGCCGGCGTACCGGCCGCCGAAGTTTGCTGCGCCGCAGCGGGCGCAGCATCGCCTTCCCATCCGCCGCCGAGCGCGAGGAACAGCTTGACCTGGTCGGCGGCGACCTGGCCCTCGGCCGCGGCGACCTGCGCGCGCACGCTCGTCAGCGTGCGCGTCGCATCGAGGTCGGAGATGAACGACTCGCGGCCGGCCGTATAAAGCCGGTGCGTTTCGTCAGCGGAACTGCGCGCCGATTCGTAGGCCGTGCGCAGCGCATCGGTGCGCTGCACGTCGGCAGCATAGGTCGCGAGGCTCGACTGCGTTTCGCGCAGCGCGTTCAGCACGACGCCGTCGAAATGCGCGAGCGCGCCACCGGTCGCGGCTTCAGCCTCGCGCACGCGCGCGCGCTGGCCGTTGACCGGGAACGACCAGCTGATCAGTGGTCCGAACGACCAGCGATTGGTGGTGGACGAGAACAGGTCGGCAGCGACGCCGACCGAGCCGGCCGACGCGCCGATGCTGACCGACGGATACAGCGCGGCCGTCGCGACGCCGATCCGCGCGGTCGCGGCGGCCAGCTGACGCTCGGCTTCGCGCACGTCGGGGCGGCGGCGCAGCAGCGCGGCGCCGTCGCCGATCGGAATCGGCTGGCGCAGCTTCGGCAGCCGCTCGCATTCGGCGACCGCCTTCGGCAGGTCAGCGGGCGAACGCGCGAGCAGCGCGGCGAGCTGGTACTGCGCGATCTTGCGGCGGCCTTCGAAACGCGGGATGTCGGCCGCGAGCGTGCGCACCTGCGTGACGCCGCGCGTGACGTCGGTCTGGTTGCCGCGCCCCGCGTCGCGCAGCCGCTGCGACAGCTTCACGCGCTGCTGCTGCAGCGCGAGCGACTGCTTCGCGATCGCGAGCTCGTCGCCGGCGGAGCACGACTCGGCGTATGCACGCACGACGTCCGCGACGACCGTGATGCGCGCGAGGTCGGCGGCCGCCTGCACGGCTTCGCTGTCCGCGCGCGCGGCCTCGACGCCGCGCCGCAGCTTGCCGAACAGGTCGAGCTCGTACGACACGCTGATGCCGACCGCGCCCTCGTTCACGACCGGCAGCTTGTTTTCGAGCAGATACTGTTCGGCCGATTCCTGCGCGCGCTGCACGGCGGCTTCCGCTCGGCCGGAGAAGCCGCCCTGTTCGTTCGCGACTTCCAGCGCCGCGCGCGAACGCGCAAGGTTGGCCGCGGCGACGCGCAGGTCGGTGTTCGATTTCAGCGCGCTGCGCACGAGTTCGTCGAGCACGCGGTCGTCGTACAGCTGCCACCAGTTGCCGGGCACCGCGTCGCGCGACACGAGCGTGCCGTTCGCGTCGTCGAGCGCATGGTTCGCGAGCGGCGCATTCACGTACGCCTGCTGCGGCAGCTTGTAGTCGGGGCCGACGGATTTGCACGCGCCGAGTGCGAGCGCGAGCGGCGCGAGTGCCGCCGCGAGGCGCAGGCCGTGCCGCTTCATTGCGAGGCTCCCGTCGCGCTGACGGCCGCGGGTGCGGATGCCGCGGAGGCGCCGGCGGTCGGCCTGGCGCTAGCGTCGCGGCGCGTGTCGGTGCGCATCGCGACGGTCGCCGTGCGCCCTGCGATCATCCGGAAGTCGTCGGGCACCTCGTCGAGCACGACGCGCACCGGCACGCGCTGCGCGAGCCGCACCCAGCTGAATGCCGGGTTCACGTTCGGCAGCAGGTTCGCGCCCTGCGTGCGGTCGCGATCCTCGATCGCGGCGACGATGCTCTGCACGTGGCCGCGCAGCGGCCGCGGCTCGCCCATCACGACGATGTCGACCGGCTGGCCGATGTGGATGCCGCGCAGCTTGGTTTCCTCGAAGTAGCCGTCGACGCGGAACGAATTGCGGTCGACGACCGACAGCACCGCGCGGCCGGCCGGCACGTATTCGCCGACGCGCGGCGCACGATCGTTCAGGTAGCCGTCGACGGGACTCACGATCGTCGTGCGCTGCAGGTTCAGCTTCGCGGTGTCGAGCGACACCTGCGCGTCGGCGACGGCGGCTTCGCCCTGCTCGACGCGCGTGCGGCTTTCCTCGACCTGTTCGCCGGCGACCAGGTTGCCGAGCTGCTGGTTGCGCGCATATTCGCGCTTCGCCTGGGCGAGGGTCGCGCGGCGCTGCGCGAGCGTCGCTTCGGCCAGCCGTTGCGCGAGCGCGTAGCGGGCCTGGTCGATCACGAACAGCATCTGGCCGCGTTTCACCTCCTGGTTGTCGGCGACCTGCACCGCGGTGATGAGCCCCGCCACGTCGGGTGCGACCTGGATCACGTCGGCGCGCACGTGGCCGTCGCGTGTCCACGGCGAGAACATGTAGTAGTTGATGATCCGCCACAGCACGAGGGCGGCCACGACGACGACGATCAGGGTGAGCAGGATCTGCCCTGCCGAGAGCCAGGTTTTTTTCACGGTTAGCTAGCCACGAGATGGTGAGACACGATGACGACCGCGGCAAGCACGAACACGTAGATGCCGAGGTCGAAGATCGAACGGTGCCAGACGAGGCGGTAAAAGCCGACGCGTTCGAGCAGCGCGCGCACGACGATGTTGATCAGGTAGGCGATCAGCATCAGCACGAGCGGAGCCGGCACGAATACGCCGAAGATGTCGATTTCGCCGATCATGGTCGCGGTCGGAAAGACAGGTTGGAAAGCGGGATCATGCGCGTGCTCCGTCCGGTGCGGCTTGGGGCGGCTGCGCGGATGCGGCCGGGTACAGCGACAGGCGCAGGCCGACGAGCGCGTGCAGCGTATCGCGCAACCGGCGGTGCGTCGCGGGCGTGACCGGCGCCGCGGGCGCGCCGGGCGTCGTGCCGCCGTCCGCCGGCGCGGCGGAAGTGCCGGGCAAGTTGCGCCCGGCCACGCGCTGCAGCGCGTCGTCGATCGATGCGAGCAGCGCGGGCGGTGCCGGCTGGCGCGCATTCGCGGCCGCGCAGCGCGTGTAGTGATCGTTGACGCCGGCGAGCACGCGGTCGATCGCATCGGGCACGTCCCCCGTCAGTTTGCGGCGCGAGCGGCGCAGGTCGAGCGCGTTCAGCGCGATGCGCAGGTCGCGGAAGCTCTCGATCGACGGATGGCGGTGGTCGTCCGACGCGCCGAGGCGCGGTAGCAACTGCGTGACGCGATCGAGCATGCGCGACGCATGGTTGCGCTGGTCGTCGAGCGGCTGCGTCGACGCGGAGCGCGCGACGTCCTCCCAGCCCGAGCGCAGCAGGCGCCGCACCGCGAGCTCCGCGCCGAACGGCCGCGTCGCGCGCGTCCATACGTACGCGAACAGCAGCCCGGCGACACCCGCGAGATTACTGTTCAGGAATACGAAGAAGTCGGCGTCGTATGCGCTCTGGATGCTGATGAAGGTGGCGGTGTTCACCGCGACGAGCATCGTCACCATGTTGAATTGCGGGCGCGGCAGCAGCGTTCCGATCAGGATGAACGGCCCCGCGAACATCAGCACGAGCATCGGGAAGTCGTGCACGTGCGGCAGCACGACGAACAGGTACAGCCCGGCGAACACGACGCTCGCGGCCGTCGACAGGAAGAACTTGAACACCAGCGGCGCCGGTTCGTCGAGCGCGGCGAAGAAGCTGCACGACACGGCCACGAGCGTGACGGCCGCGGCACCGTCGTGCCAGCCGGACGAGATCCACAGTGAGCACGCGAACACGATCGCGAGCACGACGGTCAGCGTCGAGAACAGCATCATCCCGCGATCGAAGAAGCGTTCGGTGCCGCCGAGCCGCCAGTGCCGGTAGCGCGGCTGCCAGACGCCCGACTCGTTCGCGATCAGCGCGCGCAGCGAACGGCAGTCCTGCCAGATGTCGATGACCTGGCGCAGCCGCCACAGCGCGTTCGACAGCAGCGCGCCGTCCCAGCTCGTCAGCGCACCGTCGGCCGGCTGCAGCGCGGCGATGCGCTCGCGCAGGTCGTCCGCGACCGGGTCGTGGGCCATGTCGCCGTCGTTGCCGGCCTTCACGGCCGGCAACGGCGCGTCGAACCACTTCGCTGCGTCGGCGAGCAGCGCGTCGAGCGCCGGCGGGCGCACGTGCAGGTCGCGCATCAGCGCGATCAGCGGATCGGCGAGCGACGACATCAGCGGCAGGAACAGCTGCATCCGGCCGGCGAGCGCCTGCGCGCGGGCGAGCACGCGCGGGTGCGCATGGTCGTAGCTCAGCTGGCTCAGCAGGAATTCGAGGCCGGTGATGGTCGCGGCGAGGCGTTGCCGGCACGCGGACAGCGCCTTGCCCGCGATATGCCCGGACAACGTCTCGCGGCCGTAGAACGCGGCGTCCTTGAACCATGCGTCGGTGCGCTCGATCAGCGTCGGCGCGAGCCGGTTCGGGAACACGGCGCTGCCGACCACGCTCGCGCACACGATGCCGAGCACGATTTCCTCGGTCCGCGCGATCGCGACGTCGAAGATCGTCGACGGATCGGTCACCGTCGGCAGCGCGACCAGCGGCATAGTGTAGCCGGCGAGCATGAACACGTAGCTGCGCGCGGTGCGGTCGGAGATCGCGAGATAGAGCAGCGTGCCGCACCATGTCGCGACGATGATGCTGAACAGGAACGGTGTCTCGACGAACGGCGGCACGAACAGGATCGCGGCGGCCGCGCCGAGCGCGGTGCCGAGCGCGCGGTACAGCGCCTTCGAGCGCGTCGCGCCGACGAACGGGTTCGACACGATGTAGACGCTCGCCATCGCCCAGTAAGGGCGCGGCAGCTGGAAATACAGGCCGAGGTACAGCGCCAGCATCGACGCGGCGAACGTCTTGCCCGAGAACAGCCAGTCGCGAAGGCTCGGATAGGTCATGACGCGGAATCGGCGGGGTGGGACGGACGCGACGCCGGATGCTGCGCATCGGCCGCGTTGAACGCGTTCAGCACGCGCAGCGTGGCTTCGAGATCGGCGCGCGTGACGCCCTTGAGCACCTGGGCGCGCAACACGCGCAGGTCTTCTTCCATCTTCGCGGTGACCGCGCGGCCGGCGGCCGTCAGCGAGATCGTCTTCGCGCGGCGGTCGTGCGGATCCTCGTCGCGGCGTGCGAGGCCGGCCGCGCACAGCTGGTCGAGCAGGCGCACGAGCGACGGCCCCTCGATGCCGACGTGTTCGGCGAGCGCACCCTGGCGCACGCCTTCGCCGAGGCGGCCGGCGATCAGCAGCGGCGCCGCGCAGGCTTCGGATACGTTGTACGCGGTCAGCACGGCGTCGCTCGTGCGGCGCCACTTGCGCGCGGTGAGCACCAGCAGGCTGCTGACGGCGAGGCGGAGGTCGTGCAGATTGGTCATGGGCGAGATGATAGGAGCAAAAACATTCGATAGCAAACTATCGGTTTTGTCACCCGGGTGTCATGCCGCATGCCGGGGGCGCCGACCTGCAACGCGCAAATCCCGCCTACCGCACGTACGGCAGCAACGCGCGCAGCCAGTACGCGACCGCCACCGCGCCGCCGTCCGGCGTGCCGATCGCGCGTTCGCCGAGATAGCTCGCCCGTCCCGCACGCGGTGTCATGCCGGCCGTCTGCTGCGCGCCGCGTTCCGCGGCGTCCACGGCGGCCGCCCATGCGCTCGCGGGGTCGCGGTCATGGTCGAGTGCGTGGTCGAACGCATCGGCGGCGGGCAGCAGCGCGTCGAGCATCGTCCGGTCGCCGGCGCGTGCGCCGCCCAGTTCGGCGATGGCATCGGCTGCGCTGCGCAATGCCGCGGCCCAGTCGCGCGCCGACGGCTCGGCGGTATCGGCCGCCGCGGCGAGGCGCCGCGACGCGCGCAGCAGCGCGGTCGCGTAGAACGGTCCCGAACTGCCGGCGATCGCGCGGCGCAATGCGGCGCCGAGCGCCGCGAGCGTGCCGGCCGGCGTGCCGTGCGCGGCGTCCGGCAACGCGAGGATCGCCTGAGCGGCGCGCTGCATGCTCGCGCCGAGATCGCCGTCGCCGGCGGCCGTGTCGAGTTCCGTCAGGGTCGCCTCGTGATCGATCAACGCCTGCGCGACCGCACGCAGCGCCGGCTGCAGCCGGGCGGCCCACGCGCGACCGGCTGCATCGAGCGGCGGCAGCGGCTCGTCGTGCGCGGCGGCCGCTGCCACGTGAATCTGCGCGTTGACGGCGCCGCCGCCGGGCCATGCGCGCGCCTGCGTCGGCGCATCGAGCAGGGCGACCCGCTCGTCGTTCAAGCGCAGCAGCGAGATCGAGCAGCCGGGCATGTCGAGCGCGGACAGGAACGTGCCGGCCCATGCGCGCGCGACGGTGATACCGCGCCGGCTCAGGTTGTCGTACGCGGCGCGCAGCACGATCGCCAGTTCCATGTCCGGCGTCGCGCCCAGACCGTTGACGAACAGTGCGACGCGTTCGCCGCGATCGAGCACGAGGTCGGTGACGATGCTCGACAGCAGCGTCTCGACGAGCGCATCGGCCGGCATCGGCGCGGTGCGTTCGACGCCTTTCTCGCCATGGATGCCGAGGCCGAGCTCGATCTCGTGATCGGCGAGGCTGAAGCCCGACTTGTCGGCGCCGGGGATCGTGCAGCCGTCGAGCGCGACGCCCATCGTGCCGAGGTCGGCGGCCGCGTCGCGTGCGATCGCCGCGACGCGGACAAGCGGCAGCCCGCGCGCGGCGGCCGCGCCGGCCAGCTTGTGGATCAGCACGGTGCCGGCGATCCCGCGCCGCCGCCCGTGCTCGACGCGGCCGCGCAGCGACACGTCGTCGGCGACGATCACCGTCTCCACTGGAATGCCCTCGGCGCGCGCGAGTTCGGCGGCCAGCCCGAAATTGAGGCGGTCGCCGGTGTAGTTCTTCACGACGAGCAGCGCGCCGTTCGGGCCGGCGCTCGCGCGGATCGCGGCGAGCACGGCATCGGTCGGCGGCGACGTGAACACTTCGCCGCAAACGGCCGCGCTCAGCATCCCTTCGCCGACGTAGCCGCCGTGCGCGGGCTCGTGACCGCTGCCGCCGCCGGACAGGATCGCGACGGGGCGCCGCGACGGCTCGGGAAGCGGCTGGCGGATGAGCACCTGCTCGTCGCCGAGGATCGCGACATGCGGCGACTGCCGCGCGATGCCTTCGAGCATTTCACGCACGACGTCGGACGGGTGGTTCACGAGCTTTTTCATGGCGACGGTTTCCTGAAGATGGGACCGAGCCCGGCGGCACGCGGGCGGTGCCGCCGGGCTGCGTATTGTGGATGGTAGGCGGTGGATGGCAGGCGCGCGCTCGGAAAGCGTAGAGCAAATTGATTCTGTCACTCCAGAGTCCCCGCGGTTCAAGGCATCCGACACCCATCGATCCAACTTTGCTTTGGTCTACGGCAGGTCAGCGCAATTTCGGAGAGGAGGTCATTCCTTCGCGACGATAAAGAAGCGCGAGCGGCCGGCGCAGTAGATTTGTTGTATATCTTTCGTGAGGTCATTATGGGCTGCTTCTCGTCGAAGATCGACTCGCCCCCACAACACTACGGGCTCGACACCATAGATTCCTCGCCGAGCGCACCCAGTCAGGACCGCCCACCCCAGCTGGCGCAACGACATAGCGCAGTCAGTCCTGAGTTGGCGAATTTGACCGCGCGAGGACCGGGCACTTCCACCAGGAAACATCCGGACAGCACGGCCAGTTTCGCATCATCTTCGTTACCGTTGGCAAATGCGCCCGTGAAGACAGGCGGCCAAACGCATCCTGGCCAGCCCGACGCTGTCGACGGAGCACGCCTCGATAAACTGCGGGAACTCACCAGATCGGGGCGTGAGCCTGGGCATGCCGCTGCTCGGCAAGAAGGCGATTCCGTGCATATTCATGGCATGTGGTATCAGTCCTCCCCGCACCCTCGCGTCGGTTCGCGCGATTCGAACTTTCGCCAGCATCTGGCGAGTGCGTTCATTACCGAGGTCGCCGGCACGTCCAACCTGCCGCCCAATGTCGACGCCCATCTTTGGACGGACAGGAGAAATCTGAAAGCACTGTATACGCCGATCGTACGATCGAATCTGTCCGAGCTTGAAATTCCCCACTCGATGATTTCAAGAACGCATCTGAAAATTCACCTCGAAGGGGAAATCGAAGCGCTGATTTCAAATTTTCCGGACCCGGAGCATCGGAAAATGTTTTCCGAGCTATTTAACCACCCGGCTACGATAAACATCGGATTTCGCAGTGACATCGTCCGCTTGCTGTACGGAATCCTGTATACCAAAGCATCGGTCAAAAGCGGAGGGGGCAAGGAATCCGAGTTCAACGTTCACGTCGATATCGACACCCTCGACGCCGGGATGGCGAAAAAAGCAACGAAACAGGGGTTCGCAGCGTATAAATCGGGCTTCGTAGACCAGGACTTCGAGAACGCCAAGCTCAACCTGAAGGCGGCACACGTGTCATTGTCACAAAGGACAGTTGGCGCAGGGGTCTCTCCGCCACCTTCCAAGAACGAATTTGACAAGTTGATCACGCAGCCTCAAAAATCGTGGTCCAGATCTATTCCCGTCGACAATTCATCCGGAAAACCCGTAAAAATATCGGAGTCATTGCGCAGCGAGGGCTATGGCACTCTCAACAAGGCAAACGACGTAATAGGAATGTCCCCTCACCATCACGAAGCTGTGCAAGTAGCGAAAAATACACTCAAGCTGTTGAAAACCGGGATGTATGACAATCTCGACGAGTCAGCCGATTTTTCTGCGCTTGAGCACTTTGAAAGAAAAATACAGTACTTCGGAGGAATGCTGCACATGATGAATGCCAATGGAGTACCCGATGAAATGAATGCGCCAAGTCAGGCGGAATTGCTCGATTATTTTCGTCTTTCAGAGAAAATCAGGAAATTGAAGCCCGAGCTTCAAGCTGAAGTGAATAAGCGTTCCGATATCATCAAGAGCAATGGAAGCAGCGACGCGGAGATCGAGGCGGCGAGAACTCAAATCAAGGCAATAAGAAATGTTTACAAGTTGAGCGGTAGTTTCATCGAGGCGTTCGTCAACAAGCATTCCTATTTTTCACAGATTGCCAATGTCCCGGATAGCGGCAATCCGGAGTTCAAGCGACTGTTTGAATCGATGCTCGGTTTCGACGAAGTTTCTGCATCGAGCGGAGGTTGGAAAGCAGATCGCCTCGATATCGACGAAATTGAATTGGGTATCGATAATGAAGGCATTGATTTCGAGGATGGTGTGGATGCCCTTGCGAACATGAGGAAAATGATCAAGCCGAGCACCACCGACGACCTCGATGTCATGTGACCGCTTGTCGCGACAGCCCGGCGCCGCAGGCGGCCGCGCGGCGATCAACCGATGCCGCTTGTGTCGAGCCGCTCGGCCAGGCTGAACGGCACGCTCTGAGCGAACAATTCGCGGTCGCCGATCGCGCTCGTCTGCGTGGCGAGCTGCAATGCGAAATTCAGGCCCGGACGCTGGGTCGACGCCGTGCGTTCCTTCACCTTCAGTTCAAGCGGCATCCACGACGCCGCATCGCTCAGAATGCGCGCGGTCTTTTCGTCGAGCGCCGCGCGTTCGACCGCCGCGTCGCGCGGCAAGCCCTGGTTGAGGGCGCTCAGCACATCGAGCCGAGCCGCCGCGCTGCGCCGCAACCGATAGCGATGAAAATACGTCTGATTCGGCCGGCGGTTGGCCTTGATGTCACCCAGATGCGCGTCGATGCGTTCGCCCGCCAGTATGCGCGGATCCGCTTGCGGTGGCGCCGGCAGTCCATTCTTCGCGGCCTGCTGGCGCTCGGCTTGCTGTTTGTCGGCGATCTCGCGCGCGAACAGCGAAACCCATTCTTCGCGGCCGGCGTCGAGCGCGCTGGTATACGCCTGGGCGCTCGAATACTCGGTGTCGAGCAGACATGCGCGATGCATCAGCGCGCCATCTTCGCGGACCAACTGCACTTTCGAGACACTGCTGTCGTCGGCAAACGTCATCGTCGCGGCCGGCGCCTCGAGCGACAGGAAGCCGAGGCCGACGGTCGACGGCGCGTTGCCGACCGGCATGGTCACGCCGAATGCACCACTCACCCGGCCCAGCAGGCGAGAGCCGCCGCCTACCCGATGCTGCTCGATCTGCAGGCGGCCGCTATGCTCGGTTGAATCGAGCGTCTGCCGCGCGGTGCGTTCATAGCCGATGCCGATGTTGGCGCCGGCGCGTAGCGGCGAGCCCACCTTGGGCACGAGGGCCGACACGCCGGCGTCGACGGAGCCGCCGCGCTTCACCGTATCACCGACCGTATCGGTCCAGCTGACCGAGACGTCGGGGTCGTCGAAATAGCGCTCCGCGAGCCGGTTCCATGTGTCGCGGGCGCGGCCTGTCCGTGCGGCGGTGGCCTCGTCGAACACGTGGTCGACGATCGTCTCGAGCTTGCGGTGCATGGACTTGTCGTCGTAGCCGCTACCGTCCGCCTTGACTCGCCGCGCGACCCGCAGCGACACGCCGCTCGCCTTCGTCAGCTCCTGCGCGTGCAGCGTCGCCTGGGTGACAACGCCCGCGCGCAATTGCGTCAGGCTGACGTCGACGTCATAGCCGACCAGCACGCCGACGCCGGCGCGGCGGGCCTGCGTCTGCGCGGTACCGATGAACATCTCGGCGCCATGCGTGCCGCGGCTCAGCTCGACCACCGCTTCGCGGGACTTCGACGCACGCAGATCGACGCGCGGCGCGACCGGTACGCTCGTCAGCTGCAGCAGTTTGCCGATATTCGCCGACGCCCCGCGGGTGCTGCCTCCCACTCGGCCGCCGTCGCTCAGCCGCAAGCGCGCGCTCGACTGCAATTCGCCCGAGATCTGTTTCAGGGTCTCCCGCACCGACGCGATATTCCGGGACGGCGGCGTGTCCGACGGGCGCGCCGCCGCCCGAATCGCGGCCACGCTTGCCCAGAACGGCGCATCGCGCGGGACGTTGGCTACCTTGCCCCAGGCCTCCAGCCGGTCGGCGTTGAAGGACTGCGCGACGATCGACTTGAAAGGCTGGCTTCGCGCAAGCGCCTGCGGATCGGCGTCGGCCCAGCTGTCCGTCTGAGCACGCAGCGCATCCGGCGTCGCCGGCCGGTCGGACCGTTCGGACTGTTCGGACTGCTCAGATCGTTCGGCCCCGAGGCCCATGCACATCTGGCGCGCGCGGTCGGCGATCGCGCGTACATGGGTGGCGTCAGCTCGATCGTTCGGAAACCCGCCGGATTCGAGCCATACCTGCAGCGCTGCCAGCTCCACGATCGATTGCAGCGGGCGGGCGTGCGACACCGCGGCGCCCGGACTCATTTCCGGACGCTCGACCAATGCCGGCAAGGCGGCTTTCAGCGCGTCGGCGAGCTTCGCGCGCTCCTTGTCGACGGCTTTGCGCGGCAGCCCCTGGGTGCCGAAGCTCAGCGCCGACAGCGGCGACTTCTGTTGGCCGAATACCCGTGGCACGAAGTTCGTCATTCGGTTATCGCCGACCCGGTCGATGGTTTTCGCCGAAAACTTGTTCAGACGTTCCTGCGCTCGAGACAAGTCGCTGCCGCGGCCGTCTTCGCGGAAATTCTGCCGCCATGCGAAGAACGCCCCTTTCTGATCGGCCGTCAGCGCATTGCGGCCGTAGGAGAGCAGCGCGGCTGAAGCGTGATAGGCGCGCCACGCGAGCGGCGCGGCTTCGGTCGGCGTATCGGGCGGTGGCGCCGCCGCCGCGGCGACTGCGCCGGGCGACGGGTCGTGGTGAGGCGTTCCGTCGGCTGTGGTCGTGTAGGTTGGCGGCACGGGGTCGAGCGCGTCGGCGGTTTGCAACATGATCCGCTGCGCGAGCCGCTTCGATGCATCGGCAGGGGTTGGATCGCTGCCGCCGCGCAAATGCTCGAGCGCTTCGAAGCCGCCGTGCGTGCGCGAGAGTGCGCGCGCCACCCACCACGCTTTCGCATCGGCCATGGTGGTCGAGCGGGCGGTGGCGGCCTTGGCGAAGTCGAGTCCGCGAATGGCCGCCAGCACCTGGCCCGCGTCGGCGGCATCGGCGACATTCGCGCCGCGCAGCGCCTGCGCGACCAATGCGCCGCGCGTCGTCGGCGGCGCGCCCTCGGGGGCGCCGAGCGCAGCGAGCGAATTCGACAGTTGCACCGCGGCTTGACGGTTGGCGGGCGCGGCAGGCATTGCGCGCGCCACGTAGCTCAATAGCCCGTCGTGGCCATCCATCGCGTTGTGGAGCGCGCGGGCCTCGTCCAGCGTCGCGAGCGGGACGTCGTCGCCATTCGACGCACGGTTGCCGGTGGCGCGCCCCTCGAGAGGCGGCGGCGCTTCGGCACGAAGCGAGCCGACTTCGGCCCGCGCATTCATGCGGGCGGTTTTCGACAGGGCCTGGCGGTTCTGTTTCTCGGTTTTCGCCAATGCGTTGCCGGCCGCCGTGGAACCGGCAACCGCCTTGACCGGATAGCGCTTGCCGCCGGCAGTGAAATCGGCCGGCGCGAACGGTTTGCCATGCGTACTGCCCTGGAACACCGCGGTGCTGACGTCGATCTTGCCCGCGCGCAGCCGCGCGCCGGTGCGCGACAGCTGGTTCTTCATGCGCCCCAGCGCTGTTTCGTCCGTCCGTGCGGCGGTCTGCTGAGTCGGCACGGACGCATTGCCCGCCGGCGTCCGCGTCGTCGCCGGATGCGTCGCGGCGGTGTGCGTCGCAGGCGTGGCAGTGGATTCCGCCAGGTCGGTGTGGGCCGGGCGGCTGGACGAAGTGGCATTGACGGCGGACATGGCGCGCGGGGTTCCTCGATCGATTCTCGGGGAAACGATATTCAGTCGGGATGACTCGGCTGGACATGACGCGAAGCGTGGCCGCAAGAAGCGAAGCCTGCCTCGCGGCGAGGCTGCGGCGGCAGGGCGGATCCCGTGTTCTTGCCCGGGGCGATTCGCGTCCCGTTCCAGTCGTTCGCACCCGGGAACGGCGGCGCGCGAGTGCGGGCCTATGATCGGCACACCACGCTTCTGACGGATTCCCCTATGGTCATTCGAGCGATCGCGCTGCTGACGATGACGCTGTGCGTGATGCACAGCGCCCGCGCCGACTGCTTTTCCGATGCAGCCTCCTATCAGCACGTGAACGAAACGATCTTGCGTGCGCTGGCATGGCAGGAGTCGCGCGACAACGTCAACGCGAAGCGCGTCAACACCAACGGGTCGATCGATTATGGCCTGATGCAGATCAACTCGATCCACTTGTCCGAGCTCTCGACCTACCACATTGATTCGCACACGTTGATGGACCCGTGCGCGAGCGTCTACATCGCCGCGTGGCACCTGCGGAAGATGATGCTCAAATACGGCAATACGTGGCGGGCGGTCGGCGCCTACCATTCGCAGACCCCCGCCGAGCGCGACCGTTACGCCGCGCAGGTACGGGCGATCGTGCAGCGGATGCAGCCTCGCTGAGGTGCGCGCGCGGAGCCTCCGGTGCCCAAGGGGTGCCGCGTGCTTCAGCGATCACTGTCGGTGCAGGGCCGTCAGACGGAGATCCCGGCGGCCGTCAATGCAGCGGCGCCGGCTGCCATCTGCTCGGCGGTGGCCGCGATCCGGCCGGCGAACATCGATGCGTGCTGTTGACGTGCCTCGCGAGCCGCGCGATCAAGCAAGGTCATCGTGTCGGCGGACGGCCGCCCGGCGTGCCACGACAGTATCGCGTTCACCCGCAGCGCCTCCGGCCGCAGCCATTGCAGCCCCAAGTCTTCGAGGTTCGCGATCATCTGTTCAAATCGTTGCATCAGCTTCGACGTGCCGGTTCGCGCCAGCGCGAGGTCCGCAAACTTTTCCAGCACGAGGAGGTCGATGATCGTCGCGTGTCCACGCTCGAGGTTGCACAACGCCTGATCGATCAGTTGATTCGCTTCGTCGCGGGTATCGTCGGCGGCGTGGATCCACGACAGGAAGCTGCGGCCCGCATGCCACCAGCCCTGGAGTCCGGCGCGTTGTGCGGTCGCGCATAACTGGCGCGCCCGATGCGCGGCGCGCGGGGCGTCGCCTTCAAGCAGCAATACGATGCACGCGAGGGCCTTGGTCCCGCAACGCGGCAGCGGGTCGGACGGCCGTTGCGTGTCTTGCAGCATGCGGTGCAACCACGGATGCGAGCGCTCGTTCGCGCCGGTGTGCCACAGCGAGAACGCGAGTGCGCCATGCGAGATCGTCTCGACGTAGTGCGGCTGGTGCGCGTCCGGCGGGGCGGTGTCGGCCGTGCTGGCGTCCGTGTCCGGTGCGTCGTCTTCCGGCGGAGTGAGCAGGGCGATCGCGTCGTCATGGCGGCCGTTCAGCGTCAGCAATGCGCCGCGCAGAAGAGCGAATCCGTCATGCGTCGATGAACCATCGCATTCCTGAGCAATTCGCGAACGAACGCGCGCCAGGAGATCGGGAGGATCGCCGTTGAAGCCGGCTTCGAGTGTGCGCAACAACAGGACCGACAACGCACGCAACCGGTTATCGTCATCGGCACAGGAGGTGGCCAGATCGTAGACGCGCCACCACGCGGCGATCGGATCGCCCGGCGGCCTCGATGGCGCCCCGTGCAGCAGCGCCTGCGCCAGCACGAGATTCAACTCCATCTGGTCGCGGACCTTGAGGACGGCGCACTGTCCATTGCGGTCGAGCGTGCGCCGGATCCAGTGCAGCCGTTCGTCGACGAGCCGGGCGGCGATCCAGATTTGCGCCGAATGCTGCAGGAGCCGCGCGGCGATTTCGCACCGTCCGGATTCGATCGACCACCCGACCGCCCGCCGCACGTCAACGAGCGCAGTCGCGCGTGGCGGGCGCGCGTCGCCGGCGCCGTCATCGTCGCCGTCATCGTCGCCGGAGCGGCATACCCATTCGGCCACGCGCTGCGCGTGCCGTTCAGAGGCCAATGCGGCATCGGGTCGATCGGCGAGTCTGGCGAGCGCGAACTGGCGTACCGCCGGAGGCACGCTCAGCTTGCGATCGTGCTCCATCGACGGGTAGGGCGGAGCGCCCCATGGGCATTCGATCAGCAGGCCGGCCTCGACCAGTCTTGACGCGTGCGCGCGCATTGCGTCGTCGCCGGCCGCCTGGCCGCTCGCATCGCCCGCGTCGCTCGTCGTGGCGACCGCGGATGCGTCGGCGAGGTCGAACGGGCTGGCGAACAGGCTGATGCAGCACAACGTATGCCGGGCGTCCGAATCGAGTGCGTAGTACGCGTGCGCGATCACCGACTGGACCAGTTCCGCGCGGCGCGGCACGACGTCGCCACTGCCATGGCGTTTCAACATCTTGCGGCGCCACGTCGCGTCCCAGTCCGCGAGTGCGTCGGCAGGCGTTGCGCCTCGCTTCAGCGCGCCAGCGATCTGATCGGCGGCCAGTTCGAGCGCGAGCGGCATGCCGCCCAGCGCACGGCAGATCGACTCCATGATGCCGAGCGCGGGAACGGACGATGCCGCATCGTTGGGGGCGCCACCTGCCTCGCGCATCGCAACGCCGTCGGATATGCCCGCCGGCAATGCGCCGCGCGCCTGCAACTGCAGGGAGAACAGCCGGCAGGCATCTGACGGCGCCGCATCCGGCGCGTCCCGCGCGGCGCAACGCAGCGGTGCGAGCGGCAGCAGATACTCGTCCGGGGTAAACAACGGGGCTTCGGCGCACACGATCATATGGGCCTGCGTGGCGGTGCGCAGCGCATCGAGGACGGTCGCGACTTCCGGCGCGAGATGATCGAAATTCTCGATGATGAGCACCGCTTGCCTGCCGCTCAGCCGCGCGATCAGACCGTCCAGCCCCGGCGCCTGATGCTGCGGCAGCCGGGTGAGTCGTGCCGCGATCGCATCGGCAACGCACTCGTGCAGCGTCAGATCGGCGAGGTCGACGACGATGACGCATTCGCGGAACAGCGCCGCGATGCGCAGCGCGGCTTCGTGGGCAAGCCTGCTCTTGCCGGTTCCGCGCGCGCCCATCAGCGTGACGAGCCGATGCTGCGGAATCCGCATCAACAGTTCGGAGAGTTCGGCGTCGCGTCCGATCAGCGGCATGCGCCATGCCGCATTGAAGTCGATCTCCGGGCCCTGGCACGTCGCATGGCGGTCGGCTTGCAGCCTTGAGCCTGTAGCCGGGGGCGCGTCCGACCTGCCGTCGGGGGCGACATGATCGTCGCCGGCCTCGTACCAATCGACGACGAGTCGATAGCCGCGGCGCGGCACCGTCTCGATCAGGTCGCGGTCGTCGCCGAGCGCGCGCCGGACTTGCGACACCACCGCCCGTACGCTATCGGCGTCGATCTGCGACGACGGCCACAGCTGCTGCTGCAGATGTTCGATCGACAGGATCTTGCCGCGCGCATCGAGCAGCGCGATCAGCAAGTCCATCGCGCGATCGTTGAGGGGCACGGCGCGCCCGTTCGCATACAGCGTACGCGACTCGCGCGCAAGCGCAGAGCGGCCGAACACCATGACTTGCTCCGCAGTGACGGAAGGCGCATTGATTTCGTTCATGTCATGTGGGTGGTGTCAGGTAAAAGCGGAGGCCGTCCGCGGTCCGCGTCACGCAAAGCGTCTCGTTGATCCGCGGGTATCGCCTGTCGGTGCAACCGCGCACGTGTCGGGGCAAGAGATCCTTGCGCATCATGAACTCGCTATCGAATGACGGAAGCAGTCTGGTCAGGCACGCGGTGCTGGCCTGCAGCGCGGGAATTCACGATCAGATCGTAGCGGCGGCGCTCGCCGAGATCATGGCTTAATGCTGAATTGGTCTGAAAAAACATGTGGGACGCATGGGGGCGCAGCCGGTTGGACATCGCGCCCGCGCCTGCGGGCACGGTCCGCCGTGCTTCGCGGCGCGACGGATTCCGCGCAGGGAAACCGGTTCACTGATCAGGTGGCCCCGAGCCGGCGCGAGAAGGGCCGGCCACGACGCTCGTCGCGCTTCAGGTCTTTCAGGCGCGCAGCCAGATGAATTCTCCTGCCGCGATGCCTTCGAACATCTCGTCGCTCGACTCGATGATGTTGCTTTGCCAGTAACGTCCGTGTTCGGCGTAGTGCGACAACAGGTCGGCCACGGCCTGGCCGTCGAGGTCATCGCCGAACGGCACCCGTACGATCAGCACGATGCCGCCCGTATCGGTGTCCAGGCCGAGCTGGGCCTGGTCCTGCGCGTAGATCAGCAGGTTGGCTTCCAGCATCAGCCGGAAGACGATCAGCGTCCGGCCGGCGGTGACGGTGCCGAACTGGAAATTGACGTAAAGCGCGCCGGGATCGGTTTCAAAATGATCGAGCCGCACGTCGAAACCTTCGACCTGGACAGAGCGGGTCTCCAGCACCTGATCGACATCGGGCAGGCCGACCGCGGCGCAGAGGTCGCTGATTAACGACGTATACAGGCCTGAGTTCATCGATATCGGCAGATTGTGGAGGGGCGCGGTCGTGCCAACGCGTGGCCCAAGCTGCGACAACGCGGAGCTGGCCGGCGCGCGAACGCCGGCCGTTCCGCATTGGTTACGAGGGCTTGGCCGCGTCCTTGATCTCGTTCGCGCCGCTCTTCAGCGCCGCGCCGATAGCGTCCATGAGGCTGGCCTCCGATTGCGCTTTCGCGATTTGGAGGCCTTCTTGCGCGTTTGCTGCGATCTGGGCGGTAATAGCGCCCGTGGTGGCGGCACCGTTCACCGCTGCACCAGCACTTTGAGCTGCGCCACCCATAATGCTGGTAGCGGTCATGCCATGACTGAGGCCTGTAGAGACATTCATCATCAACTCCTTTTGAAGTGTAGAAGGGACCATTCGAGAGATGCCGCTGTCGCGGCCTGCTACCTCTCCAAACGGCGCACTGCATACCATGACAGTCCGGAGTTCGGGTGTCATGGGGTTCCCGCAAATCGCGGAAATCGATGTTGCGCTACCTTGCCTGCGCCTGTTCGCGCAATTGAGCGATGACCCGGCTCGCGGCCATCATCCCCTGATAGATCTTCGAGCGGTTGCTGCGGTCGAGGTCGTTGCCGGCCGCGCCTTCGGCGACCGCTTGCGCGCTCTGTTGCAACGCTTGTTCGATGGCGATCAGGCGCTGACTGCCTGACGGATCGGCGAGCAAGTTCTGCAGATTGTTGAAATCCGCGGCATGGCGTTCGATTGCTTCGTACATGACACTTTCTCCTTGGGTTCAGTGCGGCCGTCGCGCCGCCACGCCGTCGTCCGAAGGCAATGGCACGGGGCTGGCCGCGACGGCGATCGACGATGCCGCGGTCGTCGTTGCAGGCGTCGCCGAGGCCGCAGCCGCTTCGGATGCTGGCGCCACTGCGTCCGGCGCGGCATAAATGTGCTTCACGCCGTCGGGCGTTTCCGCGTACTGCACGTCGCCTGACGACACCAGCGCGGTGAACGTGCCTTGCTGAGGCAGCGAGCCGGATGGGCTGGCGTCCGTCAGCGCGACGCGAATCTGCTGGACGTTCTTGTCGAAGTCGCCTCGCACCCGGTTGAGCGCGTTTTCGACCCGCTGCTTGTCCGCGACCGCTCCGGAGACGGTAAACACGCCCTGGCCGTCATAAGTCACCTGCACGCCATCCACGCCGATTGCATCGCGAATGCCGCGCGCGGTGTCGTCGGCCACCTGGTAGCGCCGTTCGATGACGCCGGGTTTCATGCGCTCGAACAGTTGCCGCGCGATGTAGTCTTCGCCCGACGAGCGCACCATCCCGGTTACCACCGCGCGGCCGGCACCGTTGCGGCCGGTGGTGCCGTTCCGCACCGCGTGCAGCTCGGTCAGATGCGCGTCGCTCAGCGCGCGATTGACCTGCTGTGCCAGCAGCAGATCCGGCGGCGTCTGTGCGGCGCGGCTGGTGCCGGTGGTCAGCGCGACGCTGATCGCGATCACCCCGACCGTGACCGCCGCACAGGCGGCGGTAATCCACGCGTAGCGCTGGCGTTTGATGCGTGCGGCGTCGCGCTCGGCGTCATCGGCGTCGCGCTTTGCGTCGGCCGGGCCGGTCAGCAGCGTCGACAGCAACGCGATATCGCTCGGCCATGCGCCGTCCACCCAGCCGACGCAGATCACCGTGTCGTCGAACTGCATCGGCACGAAATCGACCATCCATACCTTGCCGGGGTCCGCGGTTGCGTCCTGCGTGTCCTGCAGGCCTGGCTCGGCGGCGCCATCGCCATCGCCGGCCGGCGACGCACCGGCTGCGGGTTCATCAACGCTGTCGGCCGGCGCTGCACCGGTCGCGGCTTCGTTGCCGCTGTCGGCCGGCGGCGTGGGCTGGTCGACGGAACTCGCGATATCCGCGGCATCCACCACGCCCGCAGTCGAGCCGTCCAGCCGCTCGCAGCTGACCGTGCCGTTGGGCTCGACGACCAGCAGCACGTCCGCGCCCTGCCAGTCGGTGAGCTGGACGTCAGCGTCATCGTCGGCGCCGATCCGATAGGCCCCGGCGTCCAGGTGGACTTGCGCGCCGGCGTGATGACCCGTGAGGATGCGTAGCAGTTTCATGGCTGGGCAGTGGTTCTACGGTGCGGTTTCTCGCACCTGAAGGGGCACGAGGCACCCGCTTGCTGTCGATGTGCCCACTGTAGCGACCGCAACCGGGCAAGCATGGTCGGGATGCGAAGCGCGCGGCAGGCAGGCGAAGCGTTCAGCGCTGCGCCGATGCTGTGCCGCCCGCTCCATCCGTCGGTGTGTCGGGCATGTCGCCGGCAGGGCTCGCGCCGGCTGCGAGCGATGCCAGCGTGCCGCGTGTGCGTCCCATACGCGACGCGAGCAGCGGCCGTTCGAGCATGAGCAGCTGCAGGCCGAGCAACAGGTTGAAATGCCTCGTGCGGGTCGACTCCGCCGGCGGGGGGGCGCCCGTGGCGTCGCGTTGTGCAGCCCGCTCGACCAGACGCGCGCGAAGGGTCTCGAAATCAGGCGCGGCGGGCGCGTCCAGCCCTGCACGCGCGAGCGTGACGTCGTGAGCGAGCTGGTAGAGCTGCGCGTCGAAGCCAGCGAAGCGCCGTCCGGCAGGCGTTGCGGCGAGTTTGTCGCGCAACGCGAGCAACGCGTCGCATGCCGCTTCGCCGATCGCGTGCCAGCGCGCCGCACCGGCTTCGTGAGCGACCGCGCCGGCGAGCCAGTCGGGCCACACCGTGTCGGCTGCCGCACTGTTGCCCGACAGCGGGAACACGCTTGCCGTGCCTGCCACGATGCGCCGGTCACCCTTGTCGCGCAGAGGGTCGCGCTCGCGACGCTGCTGTTGCTGACCTTGCTGCTGCTTTTGCCCGTCCTGCTGCGAGGATTGCTGGCCCCCGCCGCGATTGCCGCCGCGTCCACCGTCACGGCTGACGCGCAGCCCGGCGAGGCGGCCCGCGCCGGCGCGCTGTGCGGCCGCTTGCGAGCCGGCTTGCCGCAGCGACTGCGCGACCGCTTTACGTGGCGCTGCAAAACGTGCCTGTTCGCCGGCCCGCGCCGGTCGTTTCTGCGCGAGCCGGGCGTGGAGGCTGCTCGCATGCTGCTTGTCCGCGAGTTTTTTCGCGGACGTCTGGCGCGAATAGGTGAAGGTCGTGCGCCCTCGATACAGCGAGGCCTGAGGGTTCGCACGACGTTCGTCGCGCACTTGCGAAGCGTGACTGCGCTCGACCTGCGCGAGCGAAGCGGGCTGCGCGGACGGCAGATTTCGCGTGACGGCGCTCATCGGCGCGCCGGCCGATGCCGGCCCGTGGCGAGGACGATCGCGCGAACGCTCATAGCGGCAGCGCGGTGCGCATCATCTGGTTGGCGAAGTGAAGCACGGCCGATGCCGCCAGCGGGGCCGCGATCGCGATCGCGATCACCACCGCCGTCAGCTTGACGCCGTGCGACAGCGTCTGGTCCTGCATCGACGTGATCGCCTGCAGGAACGACACCGCGAGCCCGACCACGGCAGCCACGATGACCACCGGCAATGAGCAGTAGAGGCACAGCAGCATGCCTTGTGCGGCAGCGCCGACCAGTGAATCGATATCCATGTGAAATCCGCATGCGTGTGCGGTCCGTGGCGGTTGCGGGTCACTGCCTGTATGTCATCACCAGGCCGTGAATCAGTGTCGACCAGCCGTCCATCGCGACGAACAGAAGCAGCTTGAACGGGATCGCGACGTTGGTCGGCTGCACCTGGTTCAGGCCCATCGCCAGCAGCACGTTCGCGATGATCAGGTCGACCACGATGAACGCGATGTACAGCAGGAAGCCGATCTTGAACGCATCGGTGAGTTCGCTCAGCGTAAACGACGGCGCCAGCACGAACAGATCGGTTTCCTTCAGCTGGCTCGCTTCCTCTTTCGGCCAGACGAGCGATGCGGAGCGCAGGAAGAAGCGCTTTTCGCGCTCGTGCGCATGGCTTTCCAGGAACTTGCGAAACGGCTCGCGCGCCGCGCCGAATGCTTGCATGACCGATTGCGATGTCGATTCGCCGGCGCCGGGCGAGGACTGCATGTTGTGCGTGGCGGCGATCGCGATCGGTGCGAGCACGTAGGCGGACACCAGGATCGCAATGCCGTTGAGCACCATGTTCGGCGGCACTTGCTGGACACCGAGCGCATTGCGCAACAGGCCGAGCACGACCACGATCTTCATGTAGCAGGTCACGACCATCGCGACGAAGGGCACGATGCTGATCGCCAGAACGACGAGCAGCACGCCAGTGAGGTCACTGAACTGAACCATCGCCGTGCGCCATTTTGACGATGCGGATGCCCAGATGCTCGGCCACACTGATCAGTTCGCCGTAGCCGATGGTCTGGCCGTGCGCGACGAGCCTGATCTGCGCGTCGGCGACCGGCGTTTCCAGTTCGATCACGTAGCCCGCGCGCAGCGACGACAGTTGTGCGAGCGGCAGCGCGACGCTGTCGAGTTCGAACTGCACCGGCAGGTCCAGTTCGCCGATCTCGATCGCGTCGCCCTGGAGATCGCCCGCAAAAGGTGAGGTGCCGTCTTCCGGATACTGTAGTTCGTCGGTCATGATGGGAGTCTCGATGATGGTAAGCCGAGTGCCGTCGATCTCAGCGGCGACGGCGAGCCGGGTCAGTCCGGGCGTGCCCCATGCGGCAGCCACCCGGAACGGGTTGCCGAGACTCAGTGCGGTCTCGGTGCGGGATGGCATCGTGCGCAGCAGCACGTCGCCGGGCCTCAGCGCTTCCAGCTTGGCAATGGCGATGCCGCGCGCACCGATCGTGATGCGGCCCGGGATGCGCCACGGCGGATGGCGCTCCGCCGATTGCGCGTGAAACGCGTTTTCGTCGTGCGCGGCATGCGGCTGCGCGGGCGCCGTCGAGCCGGCCTGCAGCGATGCGATGCGTCGTTCGAGCAGCGTGAGGATGGCCGGACTGGCATGCGCGCGCGCATCGTGACGGGATCCGCCGACCTCGACGGACAAGTTCACCATGAGCCGGTCGGCTGCGACGTCGGTGCTCGTGCCGGTCAGCCGGTGCACGTCGGCGACGCGCCACGTGCCGATTCCGGCCTCCAGCATGGTTTCGGTCACCGGCGCGAGCAGCGCCGTGGCGACCGACTGCCGCAACGAATGCGCGGCGCCCGCGTTCGCCGCGCCGGCCGAGGCGAGAATCTGCAGTGCCGGATAGCGCCGCAGATCGACATCGATCGAAAGGGTGCCCGCGACGTGCGTCAGTACGATCCGGCCCGGCTCGTCGAACGGCGCCGTCGCGTCGTCGGCGGCATCGGCGGCATCGGCGACGGGCCGCAACCGCCACGCGTCGATGCCGGCGAGACGGGCGGCAAGTGCGTCGACGCGCGCATCGAACAGCACCCGGCTGGCGTGCGCGGCGTCCTTCGTGATGCGCGGCAGGCGTGACGCGAGCGTTTCAACGGGCGGCGACGCCGGCTGTGCGCGGCCGGCCAGGCCGTCCGGGCCGGTGATGTCGCAATTGAGCGGTGCGGTTTCGTCCAGCGCGATGGCCATTGGAAGTCAGTCGAAGTCGGCGTTGAGGCGGCTGCCGCCGGCCAGCGAAAACCAGCGCTGCCCGGCGTCCCGTCACCAGATCGTGATCTCCACCTGCCGCGATTCGCCCCAGGCGTCTAGCAGCATCGTGAGCTCGCGATCGAGCAGGTGACTATGCTGCAAGAGTAGCTGCTTGCTCGACGGATCCTGCGTGTCGAACCGAAGCTGCAGACAAAGAGGCGAAAGCATCAGGTACAGCGTGGTGTCGGGCAGCACCTTCTGGTCGAGCGGCAGGCGGACATCCCAGTTGCCCGACCGGGTGATCGCGCGGTTCGAGCAGAATGCGGCGATTTCGCGCGCGATGCGTGCCGTCAGTTCAACGAACCGATGCTGCTGCCGGTACACGGCGTCCACGATCGGCGTGCTGACCGAGCCGATCCGATCGGCGAGCGAATCGGCGGACGTGGTCGACCTGCGCGGGTCAGCCGGCAGGTCGTGTCCGGCCGTGTCGGACGGCGTGTCGGCATTCGAATCTTCCGTACCGTGTCCGTCGGGCAGCGTGCCGAAACCGGCCGGATTGGCGGCGTGCGGCGCCCGGCGGCGCAGCAGCGCCGCGTAGTCGAAGCGCCGGGCTCGCTGCGACCCGGCTTCGTCGGCCGTGCCGGGCGCGGGGGCGATGATGCGGGCGGGACGGTGGATTCTGGTCATCGCGGGCTTACAGCGTGACCCGGCCGACGGGTTCCAGATCGACGTGCGCGCCCAGCTCCTGATACGAATAGACCGCCAGCCAGCCGAGTCGCGATTCGATCATGCGTCGCACGTAGCGGCGGATATCCATCGACGTCACCAGCGCGATGCCCGTGCGTGGCGCCGGGCCGACGAACGACTCGATACTGTCGATCAGGAACTGCGTCTGGTCGGGCGGCAACGCCAGATAGTTGCCGGTCGGGGTTTGCTTGATGGCCTGGCGGATATGCTGCTCGACGGGCATGTCGAACAGCACGACCGGGAGCTGCTTCGCGCCGTTGGCGGCGCGGTGCGCCAGGAAGCGCGACAGGTCGCCGCGCACGTACTCCGTGAGCATCAGCATGTCCTTTTCCTTCGGCCCCCAGTTGATCAGGCTTTCCATGATGTTGCGGGCATTCCGGATCGGCACCTGTTCCTCGAGCAGCCGCCGCAGCACGTCGGCGATCCGTTGCGGCGGCATCACCTTCTGCACTTCGGCGACGAGCCCCGGGTAGTCGGCGCCGAGTTGCTCGAGGATGTACTGGACTTCCTGCACGCCGACGAAGAGCATCGCATGCTGCCGCAGCAACGCGATGGATGCGTGCGCGATCAGTTGTTCGGCTCGCCAGACGCGGCTCTTCGGCGGCACGGCCTTTTCGTCGATCCAGTAGGTTTGCGGACCGTCGGCGGTGATCGGCGTGCCGACGTCGCATTGCGCGATGATCGCGGTAGTGGACTCGCCGCCGGCGGCTGGCGCGGCATCCGGTTCCGGCGTGCGAGCGGCCGCCGAACCCAGATCGGGCAGTACGACCTTGCCGGGCGGCAGTTCGAGCAACAATTGCGGCACGTCGTGCATCAGGAATTCGCACGTCGACGGCGCCATCCGCTCCGAGACCCACATCGTGATGCCGGGGAATGGCAGGCCGAGCTCTTCCTGCAGCAGCGAGCGCTCGGTCTCGAATGCCTTGTCGAGCGCCAGCGGATTGATGCGCGCGACCAGGTCGGCCGAGATGCGCACCCCGAGCGGCGCCGCGAAGGCGGGCGCCTGCGGCAGGATCGCCGGAGAGCCGGACTTCGAGCCCGCACGCTGCATCGACTCGAGCGACCCGACATCGGGCCCGCTCTCCTGCGGGTTGCGCCGGCCAAGCTTGTAGGCGGCGAAGCCGAGTATGCCCGACAGCAGCAGGAACAGCGGCCACGGGAAGCCCGGCACGGCCGCGAATGCGAGCAGCAACAGCGAAGCGAAGGCGAGCGCGCGGGTGCTGCCGACGAGCTGCTTGCCGATTTCGGCGCCGAGCGACAGAGGCTTTTCGTTGCGCTCGTCGGCGACCCGCGTGATCATGACGCCGGCCGCCACCGACAGCAGGAGCGACGGGATCTGCGACACCATCGCATCGCCGATCGAAAGGATCGAGAAGCGGTTGGCTGCTTCGCCGGCTGCCATGCCGTGATAGGCGACGCCCACCGCGAGGCCGGCCACGATATTGACGACGGTGATGATCAGGCCGGCTACCGCGTCTCCCTTGACGAACTTCATCGCGCCGTCCATGCCGCCGTGGAGCGCGCTTTCGAGCGCGAGCGTCGCGCGCTTGCGGCGCGCTTCCTCAGGCGTGAGGATGTTCGCGCGCAGGTCGGCGTCGATACTCATCTGCTTGCCGGGCAGCGCATCGAGCGTGAAGCGCGCGCCGACTTCAGCGACCCGCTCGGAACCTTTCGCGATCACGACGAACTGCACCACCGTGATGATCATGAACACGACGATGCCGACGACCAGGTTTCCCCCGACCACCAGCTTGCCGAAGCTGTCGATGATGTCGCCTGCTTCCGCATGAAGCAGGATCGACTTGGTCGACGCAATGTTCAGCGACAGGCGGTACAGCGTCGTGAACAGCAGCAGCGTCGGAAACGCGGACAGCGACACGATGCTCGGAACGTACAGCGTAATCATCAGCAGCGTGACGCTGATCGCGAGGTTGAAGCTCACCAGGATGTCGATCAGCAGCGTCGGCAGCGGCAGGATCATCAGCGAAATCATCGCGATGATCAGCATGAGCAATGCGATTTCGCCGGCCGCCGGCAGCTTGAATGTCTTCAGCATCATGATCCTCGGTAAGGTGCCTGGCGCACGTCAGTGCGTATTGGGCGACGCACTGGCATCGCGTGCGCCGGTGCCGAGCGAATCGACCCAACGCAGGATTGCCGCAATCGTTTCGAACAGCTCCTCGGGAATCGGTGCGCCGAGTTCCACCTTGTAGAGCGCGCGCGCAACCGGCGGATTCCCGACGATCGGTACGTTGGCCGCCTGAGCCTCGCGGCGCAGGCGTGCGGCCTCTTCGTCGTAGCCTTTTGCGATGATCACGGGGAGCGGGTTTTCGTCGGGCGCGTAGCGCACCGCGACCGCGTAGTGCGTGGGGTTGACCAGCATCACGTTCGCCGCGCTGACTTTCGGACGGGGCGCGCTGGTCGCGAGCTCGCGCGCGATCCGGCGGCGCTCGCCCTTGATCACGGGATCGCCCTCGTCCTGCTTGTGTTCGCGCTTGATTTCGTCCTTGCTCATCTTCTTGCCGCGAATGAACAGCCACTTCTGCAGCTGCACGTCCGCGGCGCCCAGCACGATGAACGCCAGCGCGGCGATGCCGAACAGCTTCAGCGCGATGTCCGCGAACAGCCGCGACAATTGCGGGAGCTGCTGGTACAGCGAGCCGACCACCATCGGCATCAGGTTCCTGATGGTCAACCACATCACGGTCGAAACGATCAGGCCTTTCACGAGCATCTTTCCAAGATCGATCAGCGCGCGCAATGAGAAGATCTTCTTGATGCCTGCCATCGGGCTGACCGCGCTCAACTTGAACGCGACGGGCTTCATCGACACCTGGAAGCCGATCTGCGGCACCAGCGCCACGATCGCGGCGATGATCGCGGCGGCGACGGGAACGATCACGGCACCGGCGAGCCGCGTGCCGATCTGCTGCAGCGCGAGCGCCAGTGCGACCATGTCGTGTTCGGCCGAAACGAAGTGCAACGCGGTATTCAACGAGGCACGCGTTGCGTCGACGATCATGTCGCCGCATGCCAGCAGCACGATGACGCCCGCCGCGAGCAGCACGCCGTCCACCAGGTCGGTGCTCTTCGAAACCTCGCCGTTCCGGCGCGCTTCGCGTAGTTTTTTGTCGGTGGGCTGTTCGGTCTTTTCGTCGCTCATTGCCGGGTCGAATCAATTGGGCGGGCGCCTCGTCGGTTAGGGGCCGCTTGGGGTCCCCATGCGACCGCGAGGCAATGGGTAGGGTCCAGGACGCACCGCTTCGCGCCGACGTAGCCCTGTTCGATCATAGGTGCGCCGCATGCCACTGTCCGCGCCGGTCCGAAGTGCGGACAGCGGGAGCGAAGCGAGCCGGTGCCGAACCGCGCCGGCCGGAGGAGGGGCAGCGATGTCGGCGCCGCATGATCTGATCGGGACCGACAGGGCCGAATCGGCCCGACGGGCGGCGCTTCCGGGTAGCGCTTCGTTTGCACGCGGAAGACTTCGCACCGGGCGGGTGCCGCGCCGATGCGGGTTGTTAAGGTTGCATCCGTCGTCAGTGGCGGCATGCATGGCCGGGTGCGCAGGGACTCCCGTCGGGACCCGCGGCGCGGCCGGCGTGCGGCGTGCACCCCACATCCACGGAGATCCAACGTCATGCTCCCGAGTCAATCCACGCAGTCTTCAACCAGCGCGCATCCGGACTACCTGCAATGCAGTCATGAAGTCGTGTGCGGCATGATCGAGGCGGCATCCGCGGCCTTGTTCGCCCATTTCCCGCAGGCGGCCGGCGATACGCTGGACGTCGAACTGCTGCTGGATGCGCTGCGCGTGCTCCGTCCGAAAGTGGCGGAGATCGGCATGCTCGACGGCTTGCTGCATATCGTGCACGGCCGCTGGGATGATGCCGCGCATGCGCTGCGCGCCGTCATCGACATGGTGCCGGATTTCGCCTATGCGAAAGCGTTGATGGCGTACTGCCTCGCGTCCAAGGGCGACCCCGGCTGGCGTCGGTGGGCGAGCGATGCAGTTGAATCGGCCCCGAACGGCGAGACCCTCGCACTGGTGCGGGCACTCGAGGCGCGCGAGGATCTGCATGCCGCGATGCGCGACTATCGAGGCGGCGAGTTCGTGATTCCGCAGACGTGCCAGTCGCTCGTCGACGAAGCGCGCGCGGCGGAACAGTCGCAGCCTGCGGCGTCCGGTTCGCTGCCGGTGCCGGATCCCCAGTTCGGCTACCTGCGCGCATGATCCGGCGTGCCGAAACGGTCGGCGCCTGAACGGCGCCGGCTTCCACATACACACGCAATCCCGGGTAAGGAGGCAGCGATGAGCGCTTCGGTAGGCGGCGAACTGATTGGCGCGGCGATGTCCGGCCTGACGCAAGGCGGCGACCAGGCCGGCGCAAGTGCCGGTGCGGCGGAGAAATTCCAGGCACTGATGGAACAGCCGCACCTGAGCCCGCCGGGCGTTCACGCGGTGGACGGAGAAGGCACCATGCTCTCGAACATGGTGGCGACACACGATGCCGCGGCGCAGCAGGCTATGGACGACGTCAACGGACTCTCGCAGCGGGCTGGCGAGATGGACCCGATGCAAATGATCGCGGAATCCAGTCGCGTCGCGATGGAGATGGTTCAGGTGCAGTTCGACTTCCAGGCGAAGATGAGCGTTGTAACCTCGTCGCGGTCGTCGGCGGAAACCTTGATGAAGAATCAATGACCATGGAACGTCGTTCACCGAGGAACGCCCGCGCGCGGCGCCGCGCCGGTCTCGCGCTGCTGCTGGCTGGCTGCGCGTTGCTGGCGTCGTGCAAGAAGGACCTGTATGCGAATCTCAGCGAGCAGGACGTCAACGAGATGGCCGTGGCCCTGCTCGAACGCGGCGTCAGCGCGGAGAAGGTCACGCCCGACGGCGGCAAGACGTATGCGCTGCAGGTCGAGAACAACGACATGGTGCGCGCGATGCAGATTCTCCGCGTGCAGGGCCTGCCGCGCAGCAGGTTCGACGACCTGGGCAACCTGTTCAAGAAAGACGGCCTGGTGTCCACGCCGACCGAGGAGCGCGTGCGCTTCATTTACGGCTTGTCGCAGGAGCTGTCCGGCACGCTGTCGCATCTCGATGGCGTGATGTACGCACGCGTGCAGATCGTGTTGCCGAACAACGACCCGCTGGCGCAGCAGGCGAAGCCGTCGTCGGCGGCCGTGTTCATCAAGTATCGGCCGGAATTCGATATCAGTGCACTGGCGCCACAGATCAAGAACCTGGTCGTGCACAGCGTCGAAGGTCTTTCGTACGATCAGGTGAGCGTGACCGCGGTCGCTGCCGAGCCGGCGGAAATCGCGGTGGCCGCGCCGGCGCAATCGTACCCGATGCGCTGGCTGGCGGGCGGTATCGTGGCGCTGCTGGTGGTGCTCTCGTGTGTGGCCGTCGGCTGGCGGCGCACGTTGCAGCAGCGTTTCAGGCCGACCGCCGACGTATTGAGCGGCGGTCTTGCGGCGTTGCGCCGCAAGCGCGGCACCTCTGTCTGAGCGCACGATGCTGCGTAACGCGCGTCGCGGGCCGGGCCCTGATGTGCTGACCGGGAGCCGCCCATGCATGGCGTGACCGATTCGCCGTTTCGCCGTGCCGCGGCTGTACTGGCCGCCTGGCAGCGCAATGCGACGAGCGTCCTGCAGTGGGCGCATCCGTCATGGCTGGCAAGCGCGCTCGCGATCGGCGAGGCCGACGCGCTCGCGCTGACGCGCGCGATGGTCGAGCGGTCTGGCGCCGGCGCGCCAGCGGATACGATGCCGGCCACCGGCGAGGGCGCCGTCGACAGCGCACGGGGCTCGCGCGCGCACCTGGACGTCTGTTCATTGGCGTTGCTGCGCAGCGTGGGGCTTGCCTGGCCTGAACTCGATGCGCTTGCCCGTCCCGGCGCGATGCGGCTCGACGTGTTGCCGCCCGAACTCGGTTTGTGCGTACTGCGCATTCGCGCGTTGCGTTTCAGGCGCGGCGAGATACGCCGCATCGTCGACAAGCGCACGCGGACGAACGTCGTGCAATGGGCCGGCGTTCCGGTCGATGTCCTGACGCGAGAGATGCCGAACGAACGCGCGGCGGTGCCGGATATCGGCCAGATGTCGGCACGCGTGCCGATCCCGCCGATCGCCGCGCTGGATGGCGACACGCTGGCGCTCGAAGGCCTCGCGCTGCTCCAGCGCGACCTGCGCAGCGCGGTTTCCCCGTGTCCGCTGCTGCGGCTCGCGTTGCCGCGCGCCGCGGCCGGCGGCCGCGACGGAACATCGATGGCGGCACGCGGGGCCGGCGAGTCTCGCATGAACGGGCACTGGGTCGAGCAGGTGCCCGCCGAGGTCGACCAGCACGGCACCGATGCGGTGTTCGCGCAGCTTCCAAACTTGTTTCCGGAGTGGGCATGGTTATTTGGCTAAGCAATCCAAGGCAGGCCGGCCACGAGGAGGCCGGCGCGCATGCCCGGCTCGGGGTGGACGGCGATATTCTGCCGCGCGAAACGTTCGGCGCGCTGGTCGACGTGGCGAGGGTCCATGAGCAGGCCGAGCGCGAGGCCGATGCCGCGCTGGCCGCCGCGCGCGAGGAAGCCTTGCGGATCATCGCCGCCGGCCGCGAGGAGGCGGACGCGGTGCTCGACGACGCACGCCGTGAATACGCGGCCGCCGCGGCGCGCGGCTATGACGAAGGCATGGCGCAAGGCCTCGCCGATTGGCTCGCGAGCGTCGCGCGAGCGGGCGGCGAAGCGCGCGCGGCCGACGACCAGATGCGCGGCCGGATGGCCGAGATCGTGGCCGTTGCGGTCGAGCAGATCGTGCGTAGCGAAGGAGCGGATGCGCTGTTCGAGCGGGCGCTCGCCACGGTCGACCGGATCGTCGAAGGATCGACCTACCTGCGCGTCGCGGTTCATCCGGACGATCTGGGCGACGCGCAAGCGGCATTCGACGGTCTCGCGGACCGGTGGCGCGAACTCGGCCGCCCGTTGCCGATGACCGTGGTGGCGGACAAGCGGCTCGAGCGCGGCAGTTGCGTATGCGAATCGGATCTCGGCCTGATCGATGCGAGCGTATCGACCCAGTTGCGGACCATGCGCGCGGCCATTGCACGCGCGCTGAAACTCTCGGTTCAGAATGGCGACCGCTCCGACGCCGCATTTGCGATGCAGGCAGCGGATGATGCGGTCCAGGCAGACCCGGCAGCGGAAGAGGGCGTTTCGTGAACGATATCGATCCGATCTCCGCGCAGGCGAGTGCGCCGGACGATTCGACCACGGACGTCGAGCCGGGCGCCGCATCCGGCGAACACGAGCGCCATTCCCGGGTCACCCGTTTCGGCAGCCTGACCGACGCGATCGAAAGGGAGCTGCTCGGCAGCGTACGGGTGCAGCGCAGCGGCAAGGTCATCGAGGTGATCGGCACGCTGATCAAGGTCGGCGGACTCGACCTGCATCTCGGGGAACTGTGCGAGTTGCGCGCGGCGGACGGCACGCTGCTCCAGCACGGCGAGGTGATCGGCTTCACGCGCGACTACGCGCTGGTGTCGCCGTTCGCGCAGCTCGGCCAGGTGTCGCGCTCGACACAGGTGATCGGACTCGGGCGGCCGCTGGCCGTGAAAGTGGGCGACCGGCTGCTCGGGCGCGTCGTCGACTCTCTTGGCGAGCCGATCGACGGCCTGGGTCCGCTCGACATCGACGACACGCACACGCGACCGATTTTCGCGGACCCGCCCAGTCCGATGACTCGCCGCATGATCGACAGCGCGATGCCGACCGGCGTTCGCGTGATCGACGCGTTGACGACTTTCGCCGAAGGCCAGCGCATCGGCATCTTCGCGCCGGCTGGCGTCGGCAAGAGCACATTGCTGGGCATGCTCGCGCGCGGCGCGCAAAGCGACATCAACGTGATCGCGCTGATCGGCGAGCGCGGGCGCGAGGTGCGCGAGTTCGTCGAACTGATCATGGGCCCCGATGGCATGGCCCGGTCGGTGGTGGTTTGCGCGACATCGGACCGCTCATCGATCGAGCGCGCGAAGGCGGCCTACGTCGCCACCGCCGTCGCCGAGCATTTTCGCGACCAGGGCAAGCGTGTGCTGCTGATGATGGACTCGTTGACGCGGTTCGCGCGCGCCGGCCGGGAGATCGGGCTGGCGGCCGGCGAGCCGCCTGCGCGGCGCGGGTTCCCGCCTTCGATCTTCGCCGAATTGCCGCGCCTGCTCGAACGCGCGGGGATGGGGGAGAAAGGTTCGATCACGGCGCTGTACACGGTGCTCGCGGAAGACGAGTCCGGCGGCGACCCGATCGCCGAGGAAGTGCGCGGCGTGCTCGACGGTCACCTGATACTGTCGCGCGATATCGCCGCGAAGAACCGATATCCCGCGATCGACGTGCTCGGGAGCCTGTCGCGCGTGATGCCGCAAGTCGTCAGCCGCGAGTACCTCGCCGCATCGACGCGCTTGCGCGAACTGATGGCCCAGCATCGCGACGTCGAAATGCTGTTGCAGGTCGGCGAATACAAGGCGGGCTCGAATCCGCTCGCCGACGAAGCCATTGCCAAGATCGACGCGATCAACGCGTTCCTCTCGCAGCCGACCGATCACTATGCGGATCCCGCCGATACCACCGAAATGCTGGCGCAGATCACGGAAATGCCCATCGGAGGCGCACGCCGATGAGCGCATCGACCAGTACGACGGGCCGCCGGATCAAGGCGCTCAAGCGTGCCAGCGACCGTCGGGAGCGCATGGAGACGGAGCTGCGTGCCGCACTCGACGCACGGCGGCGCGAGCGGGTGGAGTTGCAGGCGCATGTCGACGAAGCGACGGCTCGCGTGGCGGAACTCGACGCGATTGCCGTGCATCACCGCGGGCGCATCGCGGGCTTGATGACTGGCGAGGAACCGTTTTCGATCACCGTCTTCGACGGTTGCCGGCGCTATCTCGAGGTGGTCGATGCGCAAGTAAGGGACGCACGGATGGAACTCGACGCACGCCGCGACGCGGTCGCGTCCAAGGATGAAGAGATCGCTGCCGCGCGGCGTGCGATCGCGCAGAACCGCGGCCGTATCGATGTCTGCCGTGAGCGCACGAAGCAGCTCGAACAGGCGCTCGACCAGGTCGCGCTCGACGCCGAGGATGAAGCGGCGGAAGAACTGGCGCTCGCGCGCCGCACACTCGCATGAACGAACAGTTTCTGCTGATCGGCACACGCCTGGTTCAGGACCTGATGGTGCTCGGCGTGTGCTCGATCCGGCTCTACGTGATCATGACGCTGTTTCCGCCGACCGCCGACGGCATCTTGCAGGGACCGTTGCGCAACGGCGTTGCGCTGACGTTCAGCCTGTTTATCGCAATCGCGCAGCCGGCCGGCTTCGGCCAGTCGCTCACCGGCGCCACACTGATGGCCACCGGGCTGCGCGAGTCACTGATCGGCATGGTGCTGGGTTTTGCCGCGTCCACCGTCTTCTGGGTCGCGCAAAGCGCCGGCACCTACCTCGATAACCTGACCGGCTACAACAACGCGCAGATCACGAACCCGTTGCGCTCCGAGCAATCGACGCCGTCGGGTACGCTCCTCAGCCAGCTGGCGATCGTGGCGTTCTGGTCGCTGGGAGGCATGGAGTTTCTGCTCCAGGCGCTGTACGAGTCGTATCGCTGGTGGCCGGTGGCGTCGTCGAAACCGATCGATACGAACTTCCTCGAGACATTCGTGCTTCACCAGTCCGATACGCTGGTGCAGATGATCGCCAAACTCGCCGCGCCACTGGTGTTCGTGATGGTGCTGATCGACCTGGGCATCAATCTGGCATCCAAGTCGGCGCAAAAGCTCGAGCTCGGTGCGCTGAGCCAGCCCATCAAGGGCGCGGTTGCCGTGCTGATGCTCGCGTTGTTTGCCGGCATCTTCGTCAACGAAGTACGGGACCAGCTCGATCTGCGACTGCTCGCGCGGCAGATGAGTGTGCTCGCGCGATCTCACGGTGCGCCGGCCCCCTGACTCGATCGTGTCGCGTTCCGGAGTTCGGGGGCGGGATGTGCCGCCTAAGCGATGCATCATTGCGCCCGCGCGGCGTGAGAATTTCAACAGTTCTCAAATCGGGCCGCCGCGTTAGGTTTGTTGAAATTTTCAATCGGATATCCCCATTAAATTGATTCCGTAGGGTCGCGCGACGAAGAGATGACGCGCATATGTGGAATATGGATCAATATGGAGTCCGATATGTTTTCGAGCCTGTACTTTCCGCTTGTTTCGGCACTTACATGCGACGCTGCGCCCAGCGGGTATCTCGAGATGCTCCGCAACGGCCGGATGAGCGACGCACTTTCGCGCGCGAACCGGTGTGCCGAGCAGTGCGATCATGGTGACGATGCGTCGGGCTGCATGCAGATGCAGGCCGACTTGCAGATGATGCTCGGCATGGACGTCGATGCGGAAGATTCGTACCGGGAGGCCCAGAAACTGATCCGGTCGACGCACCGGGACGTACGGCTGGCATCGTGCCGCAATGCCGGCTGGCAGGCGTTCTTCCGCCACCGCTTCGGCACGGCGATTTCATGTTTCATGCGTATCGTCGACGATGCGGGCATCGGCCATCGCCACGCGATGGAAGGGCGTTTCGGCGCAATGAGCGTTCTGTTCGAGCTGGGGCAACTGGATCAGGCGGCCGATTTGCTCGACGAGTTCGAGGCGATCGTCGATTCAGCCTCGGCGCCCGGACCGGGCGAGTTGCCGGAGCGCTCCGTATGGCGCGAACTGTTCGATACGTTGCGCTACGACGTGGTTGTCCAGCACGAACTGCGCAGCACCGCGCAACTGGCCGACCACGTGTACTGGCAATCCGGACTGGCGGCCGGAGCGGCGTCGCGGCTGCTGGGCGACACCCGCATCGCACCGGCGGCCGCGCAGGTCCGCTCACCGCTGCTGCGCGCGCGGATCGACTACCTGGATAGCCTCCGTCGGCTCGCGGCAGGGCAGCGCGAGGCCGCCGACGCGTCGGTCCTGCATCTGAACTGGGCCGTCGCGAACAACCTCCATGCGTATCAATACGCCGTGCGCCTCGAAATCGCGCTCGCCGGACTGGCCGGCGGCGCGCCTCATCTCGCGGAAGCGATGCTGGCGCCGCTCGGCGCCGAGCGGCGCGCGATGCAGGGTTACCGGCAACCGGAATACCTGTACTGCGTCGCGAAAACGCGCGCCGCGCAGGGGCGCGACCAGGAGGCGGCGCAGTTCTACAGTCGCTATGCGCTTGCCGCAATGCGATGTCTGCGCGAAGCGTCCGGGGAACTGGCGCCGTTCGTGCATCGCGCGCGGCGCCTGCCCGAGCAGCTCGACGACGTCGGCGCGCGTCTGCCGGCGAAATACCGGCGCGCGTATCGATATCTGATGGAAAACCTCGAGCGCAGCGATCTGTCGGTGCGGGAGGTGGCCGCCGAGATCGGCGTGACCGAGCGTGCGTTGCAGAGTGCATTCAAGAACTGTCTCGGTTCGACACCGACCGAGATCATTCGCCAGAAACGCATGGAGCGGATTCGCGCCGAACTGCAGCGCGAAGGCGTGCACGGCGAGCCGAGCCTGCTGGGCGTGGCGACCCGGTGGGGCGTCCAGAATCGCTCGACGCTCGTCAAAGGCTACCGGCGGCAATTCAACGAGGCGCCGTCCGACACGCTGAAGCGCTGATTCCGTTCCCTTTCTTCAATCGAAAACCGATGAGCAATGTCATGACAACCACTTCGCATCGTCAAGGGCGGGGCGCGCGCCTCGTCACGAGCCTGAAGCTGTGCCTGTGCCTCGCGCTGGCTGCCGGCGACGGCGGCCGATATGCGATGGCCATGCAGGTGCCGTTTCGCACGTCAGCTGTCCATATCGCCGTCGAAGGCAAGGAGCTCAAGGACGTGCTGCGCGATTTCGCCGCAAGCCAGGGAATCGCCGCGTCCGTGAGCAGCGACGTGCAAGGCACGGTATCCGGCCGGTTCGACATGTCGCCGCAACGCTTCCTCGATACGCTCGCCGCCACCTTCGGCTTCGTGTGGTTTTACGACGGCAGCATGCTGTCGATCAGTAGTTCGAACGATGTGACGCGGCAGGTGATCCATCTCGACTTCGCGGGCACCGCCGCGTTGCGCTCGACGCTCGCGCAGATGGGACTGGACAACAAGCGCTTCCCGGTGGTGTACGACGAGTCGCTGGGCGCCGCGCTGGTGACCGGTCCGAGCCAGTACGTCGCACTGGTTTCCAATCTCGCGGCGCGCCTCGACCAGAATGCGAACCGCCAGGTCGGAACGGTGGTTCGTGTGTTTCCGCTGAAGCATGGGTGGGCGGCGGATCACAACGTCGTCATCGACGGCAAGACGATTACGGTGACGGGCGTCGCCGGGCTGATGGCCGGCATGTACCATCCGGGCAAGGACGATTCCGGCGCAAACATGGACGGTGTTGGCGCGAATTCGACGGCGCCGGGCATGGCGCGGCAGACGCCGCTGGCGGACGCTTCCGGCGGCACCGGCGGAGGTTCGCCGTTCGCCGGCGGCGACAGCGGCGGGGTGAATCCGCCGCTGCCGTCGTTGTTCGCGCAGGGCAGCATGCCGCTGTTCGGCGCGAAACCGCAGGCGCGGCCTTCGGGTGCGGCGGCCGGCAACGGCGGGTCCGGCGGCGGCTTCGCGAACAGCGGCGGCACGGGGGCCGTGCCGGCCGGTGCGTCGATGCTGCCGGTGATCAAGGCGGATCCGCGTACGAATTCGGTGCTGATCCGCGATCTGCCGCAACGCGTCGATCAGTATCAGGCCTTGATCGACCAGCTCGACGTGCGGCGGCGTCTGGTGGAGATCGAGGCGCATATCATCGAGATCGACGATACGGCGCTCCAGCAGATCGGTGTCGACTGGCGCGCGCACAACAGTCACGTCGATATCCAGACCGGCAACGGCCGGACGAGCGCGAACGGCTATGCGAACGGCCAGCTGAACCCGGTATTCAGCAGCACGGATTCGAGCGGCAACACGATCGCCAACATCACGCCGGCGGGCCTGTCGCTGACTGCCGTGCTCGGTGACGCGGGCCGCTATCTGATGGCGCGGGTCAACGCGCTCGAGGACAACAACCTCGCCCGGATCGACGCGAGTCCGAAGGTTGCCACGCTCGATAACGTCGAGGCCGTGATGGACAACAAGAAGCAGTTCTACGTGCGCGTGCAGGGCTACACGTCGGGTGACCTTTATGCGATTTCGACCGGCACGTCGCTGCGGGTGCTTCCGCTGGTCGTGGACGAGGACGGGCGAACCCAGATCAAGCTGCAGGTACACGTCGAAGACGGCCAGGTGACCGGACAGCAGGTCGACAACATCCCGGTCATCTCGACGAGCACGATCAACACGGAAGCGGTCGTGTCGCAGGGCGAGAGCCTGCTGATCGCGGGCTACCGCGTCGACAATGCGTCGAAAGGGGAGAACGGCATACCGTTGTTGTCGAAGATCCCGTTACTCGGCGGCCTGTTCCGGTATCGCGAGAACCAGCACAGTCACATGGAACGCCTGGTCCTGCTCTCGCCGCGCGTCATCGAGTACTGAGCGGCGACACGGCCTGGATACGCGATTCACGCGATGCGGTGAATCGCGGGGCAGGCCGCGGCGAACGTCCATTCGTTCTCGCTTTCCGGTGCCCATGCCTGTGCGTTGCGCGCCGCCTCGCTTCCGCCGGGATGCAGCTTGATCCGGCCGCCGGCGGCCGGCCGCAGCGCCTGCGATGTCGCCGGTTCCGTGGTCCGTTCCATCACCCGCTCGATCCGGTAGCCATGCGCGTACATCGTGCGCAGCGCGACGCCGCATGTACCGTCGAGCCGCAGCTTCTTGCGCAGCTTGTAGATGTGCTGCTCCAGCGTGCGCCCGACGATCTCTTCCGAGCTGCCCCACACCGTCGCGGCGATCGCGCGACGCGTCACATAGTTGCCCTGCTGCGAGAACAGGACCCACGCAATGGCAAATTCGCGGGTGGTGAGCCGCACTGCCTTGCCGTCGACCTGCACGCTGCCGTCGCGGCGGCTGAACCGGTACGCGCCGGTGACGAGATCGTCGTCGGTCCTTGCGGACGTGCCGGAGGCCGTCGGACATGTCGCGAAGCGGCTCGCCGCGAGATGGACCCGCAACCGCAGTTCGCGGGGGTCGACGGGCAGCAGCACGATGTCGTCGGCGCCAGCGTTCAGCGCGGCGAGCATCCGCTCGCGGTCGCAGAAGTCGCCGATCGCGATCACCGGTGCACGCCGGTCCCCATAGCACGCACGTCGCGCGAGGACCGGGTGCGATGCGTCGATCCCGGTAGAGGCGTCGAAGACAATCGCGCTGAATTCGTCGCGATGCAGCGCGCGGGCCAGATCGACTTCCTCGCCATAGCGGACGCACGTTGCCCCGTCGGTCGTCAGGCCGCCTTGAATCAGGCGGAATAACGCCGGGTCGTTGGTGAATATTGCAAGTTTCACTCGTTACCTCACTGGTTACTCGTAAAGACATGGCCATTTTTTTGCACACGCAAGGGACGCGGCAGCGTGTCCCGGCCATCGAAAGGTATGGGGGGCCAAGTGCTAGGTACGTAAGAATTTGTAAATTCTTATGATGATTTGAGCCCCGCGGATCGGCGCCGGCGACGCGGCGCGCGCACGCAGGCAAACGATTGCGGTGAATTGACTGAAGTTAGCGGCAAATTCCGATTACTCGGGCGCGGCGTTCATGAGGGCCGTTACTTTCCGGCGGCGTGGCTTTTCTCGCGGCTCGCCTTCGGGAGCCTTATCCCACGGGGGTTTGGGCACAAAGTTACATCGCGTAAGGTAGGGAACTGATTTTGTTTGAGCTTCGATCAGTCCGTTGGCAGCGGTGTTGCGCCATTTGCACGCTGTGGCATGTCTGCCGACGGAGATTGCGCGGCTCGGAACTGTCCGGCCTGCGCCGGCTGCCCGTCCGCCACCTCGCTATACATAAGATAGGCCGCGCTGTACGGCACCAACAGCGTGCCGCCTTCCCGATCGCAGAGCGGAACGGGAGGCAGCCCGCCGGTCGTATTGACTTGCTGGATGACCGAGGTGCGGGCGAATCGACCGGTTTGGGCCTGGCTGCCACGCTTGTCGCGTGCGACAAGGCGCACCCATGTCAGGGTGCCGGCCGTGACCTGCGCGACCGAGTCCGCGCGGGTGACGACGTAGCTGTCGTCGTAGGCCGTGAAATAGCCGCCAGGCGCCACCGTGCCCACGCTTCGGCGTTGCGAATCGACAAGCGTGGCAAGCTCGCCTTCGCGGACCCAGGACTGCTCGGCACCGTTGCGGCGGCATTCATAAATCGTCTGGCCGCGCGCGGTCAGCACCTCGTCGAGATGCCGGCCCGGCCCCGCGCGCAAGGCCGACGGCAAGTCGGTGTCGGCCGGTGGCGCAAGCGGCGCGGTACAGGCGGCGAGGCTGGCAAGCAATGCGCCCCCCGCAAGCGCGCGTAACGCCTGCGGCATCCGCTCGCGCCCGGCCTGTGTGCCGGACCGCGTGCCCCGGGGAAACATCGTCCGCAAGACGATCGACACCAGTCGAAGGTTCAGCATGATTTGCTCCAAACGCGCATTGGACATCGTGGGAGGATTCGGGCGTCGTCGGCAAGCCGTGCGGGCGCGGCGTCGGCCGCGAGGCAGGATGTCGACGGCAGGGCGGCCGACGTGCAGCAACGCATCCGGCGACCGCCATGCGATTTGCCATCCGGATCGAAGCGGCATTGTCCGCGACGCGGTGTGCGTACCTGCCCGCTTGCGCGAAGCGCGCAATGCGCGGGCGAACCTGGCGCGGGGGGCGGGGCGAGGGGCCGTTGCCGCGCGCCCGGGAGGTCGGGCATGGCGACCCCGGCCACGCATGCGTTGCGCGTTCCGATGCATGTGCTGCGGCTTTGGCGCGAGTCCTGTCGCGCAATGGATTCGGCGAGCGCGACGCGACTTCGCATCAACCGGACGGCGAGCGCAACGTCGCTCTTAGCATACGTGGTGAATTGAAACGCGTTCGTCGACCTTCAATGCGCGACGCGGGCAATGGACAGCTCAGCGGCGCTTCGATTTCATCAAATCCATTTCGGGGGAGTCGATGGTGAGAATTATCGGTAAGCCATTGGACGTGCAGCGCGAGGTCCTGACATCCGTATTCAAAAAGGACAAAAGCCGGGCCGGCGCGGCTGTCAATCAACCTTCCGAACCGAGCGGCAGCGCCGTGTTGCGGAATCTTGCCGGCATGAAATCGTCACGCCGACAGGCGGCCGCGCAATCCGGCGCGCCAGGTCATACGCCAGTCTCGTCCGAAGTGCCGGCCAGTCGGGCGCAGATTACTGCGCCAGCCGCGGAGCACGCGCAGCACGCTGCCGGTGCGGGTCAACATGGCAATGAAGTTGACAGCGGTGTCGACACGGAGTTGGTCGCAGATCTCGCCTCACTGGGCCTTGGCGGCGCGATCGATCGTTTCGAGGCCGACACGCACGAGCCGCCCGCCGCGACGGTTGTCTCACCGCAAAGGCAGCCGAGCGAAACGATCGAGTCGTCGCATGGTGCGGCTGAGCCCGCTCGGACGCACGGCGCGCAAGCCGCTGCCGCCGAGACGGCGCCACACGGCGAACACGTGGCAACACCTTCGACGCCATCGACTCACAGTCACTCGACCGAGGCGGCATCGGCCGGACACGCAACGGGCGCCGCGCAGACAGCCGAAACACAAGCCACCGGTCATATTCCCGCCGACCTGGCGTTGGTGCTCGCGCGCCCGCCGTCGCAGCACCCGGTCGGTTCGCCGGAACAGCACGCGGCGATCGATCACCAGGTTGGACAGCTCCATCAACTCTTCACCAACTCCTACACGGGCACCGCTGCCGGTTGGGGGGGAAATCTGTTCCACGCGACGTTGCGCGAGGGGGGCGTCACCTTCGTCAGTACCGTGCTGCGTGAACTCGCCGGGCAAGCGGTCGCGAAAGGGCTCGCAAATGCGAGCGAGCAAACGAAGCTGGGCGCATCGATTGCGGTGTTGGTCGGTACCGGCATGTTGAATGGTGCGGCGATGCTGCGTCAGCATCTCGACGGCACGGGCAACTGGATCACCCGCTCGGCCCAGCTTGCGAACATCGCCGCGCTGGCGGCAGCCGGCAGCGTTGCAGGAACGACGGGCACGCTCGGGGACATCGCACCGCTGCTGCTCAAGGCCACTGCCTATACGTTGTCGCGCGACGGCATCAACCTGTTTGTCCGGCTTTCCGACAATCGCGATCCCGATCGTGCACCCATCAACTTCAAGGCGGTGGCGACCAACATGGCGGTGTTCGGCGTGAACCAGTTCGTCGTCAACACGCTGCAAGGTCTCGGCGTCTCATACTCGGGCACGAGCAAATCGGGCCAGGCGGCGACGGTGAGCCAGGCGTTTGGCCACATCAGTGCATTCGCTGCCGCGAATGCCGGCGGCGAAATCAGCGACGCGATGCTCTATCCTGCCATGACGGCGTTCTTCGACAAGATCGGTGAAAGCATCAGCCAGGGAAGCAAGGGCACGGTGCGTCAAGGGCTGCGCGGAGCGGCGGACGTGCGGCTCGCAACCCGCATCCATCTGCCGGCGGGGAGCGAATTGATCAACCGCGTCACCGGTCACGAAGTCGTCGGCACGCTCACCGGGAGCGATGTGAAGGACAAGATAACCGGCGCGGTGACAGCACGCCTGACGCTGTTCGTAGTCCTCTTCTGTCTGCTGGATTCCATCAACAAGGCCGGCCAGAATTTGCCGCAAGCCGGGCATGAGACGGTCACGAATCTCATTGCGGGATTGGCGGGCGGGATGATGCTGTCGACCTTCATGTCGTCGCTGTCTCTGACGCCGAAACGCGACGCGACCGGCAGTCAGGATTCCGTCAGAGGCCCGTCGAGCGACGCCGATGCCATGGAAGCGGGACGCGCCGGCGCGGCCGTCGAAGGCGCAGCCCCGACGGTCGCCAGCGCGGCAACGTCGGCGCGCGTGGCGTAGCATGCATCCGCGAACCGGAGCGATGTGCGATCCGGGCGTCGCCCGGCCCCCAGCATCGAGCAGCCCTGACGGGGCTTCGTTTCAACGGGAATTTCAGTCGGTGATCGTTTTGCTCTGCGCTTCGAGCCACTTTCTTGCGCGCGCGAATTCCTTCTCGCTCTGGTTGTAAGCGTCGGCGAGCAGGTCGGTCACCGGTTTCATATCCTCGCCGAAGTGCTTGTCCGGATGGAATCGAATGAGCAGTGCCCGATAAGCCTTTCTGGCGTCCAGCTCGGCCTTCGCGATGTCAGCGGCCATTTTCTGAACGCCTGCGCGCGTGGTTGCGTGCTTCATCACCGTATCCGGTAAGACGCGGCCCGTCATCTTCAGGATCTCGCGCCAGTCGGCTCCTTCCGGAACATTCAATTGCGCGTGAGCCGTCTGGTGGGCGCCGTGCGTACCGGGCGCAGTGGACGACGATTGCTTCAGGCTTTCCTGAATGGCTGCCGCCAGCGCGTCGTCGTTGGCTTTCTGAATGGCTTGCGGGTTGACGCGAAGCCCGGCATTCAGCGCACCGAGTACGTGGGCCTGGCGGCCGGTCATTGCATTCGCGGGTGATCGAGAGGAGGCGAGGCTTGCCGCCATCGCCGCCTTCAGTGCGTCGTCATTGGCCTTTCGGATGGCCTCAGGCTTGACGCGAATGCCGGCGCGCATCAATTTGTCGAGATCGTCCTGCGTCGAGCGCATGGCGGCTGCATCACCCGTGCCTTCCTTCTTCGGCAGGTTCCGAAGCCCCTCCAAAGGAGAGCCGGTGCGGCTTCGAGGCGATGGCGCGGACGGCCGCCGAGTGTCGGCCGGTTGTCGGTCGGTCGGAGACTCTTGCCATATCGGCGCTGCGCCCGTCGTTCGGGTGGCCTTCATTTTTCATCCTTTGATGGTGCGCGATTGCGTGCGAACGTCGGCAATGTGCGGATTCAACCCGCTTCGACGGCAAGCTTTCGCCGATACCGGTTCACCGCATCGAACGCCGTGGCCACCGCGGCGCGCAGTATTCTTGCCGTGTCGCCGTGGAACGAGTTGAACAGCGCGTTATAGTTCCCGACGTATCGATCCGGCGGCACTGGCTTTCCGCCAATGGCCATATCGATTCGGGGTTTTATCTGGTTCAGCGCCCACATGACCTCATGAATGGAATGGCCGCCGTCGAACACGACGAACATGAGTGCGCCCAGCATCGCGTGAGCCGGATCGATTCTCGCGTGCTCGTAACGGTTCATGTAGTCGACCGCTTTCGCGACAAATGCAACCGATCCCGAGGGTCCCGATCCATAAGGCGCCCCGCTCGGCAGTGAAGTCTTGACGGCAACGGACGGCGCATTCATGTTCGGCCGGTTCGTCGTCGAGGGTCGCGGCCAGAAATGACTGGCATACGGGTCGTCCGGCATGGGCGCCTGATGCGCCAGCAGGATTCCGCTTCCCTGACCGATATGACCTGGCTTCTTGACAATGGCGCGCGCTGCGTCGCGTTGCCGAAACTCTTTGGCATCCTGAGCGGTTTTGTCCCAGCCGATATAATCAGGCGCGTGTTGTTTCAATGCCGCCGAGATCTTGACCGTGGCGTAATGAATGCTGATGCAATCTTCGCCGCTTTCGAGCATTTTGTTCAGGTAATGCAGCAGCTTGTCCCCGCGCTCGTCGGCGGATGCCTTCACGAATTTGCTCAGCCGCGACACTTTCGCCGTCCAGAACCGGTCGTCGCCGCGCATCTTGAGCTGCACCGCGCCTGCGACTTTTTCCCATGCGACGGGATTAGCGCGTGCGAGTGACGTGAGCCGGGCGCGTTGCGCTTCGGCGAGATCATTGGCCGCTGCCGCGACCTTTGGCGGAGGGGATTTCACCAACTCGCGAATCAGTGCCGACTCCCACGCGCGGGCCATCTGGCTGTCGTATTGCTGCGGGAGCGTCCCGGTCGCGGCCGCGCGCGACAACTCCCGGCTCAATTTGCCTGCCAGCGCGCCCAGCGTCGGCAAGCCGCCCTTGTTGCACCGATCCACCTGCCCGCGGAAGTAGCTCGCCAGATCCGGCGCGGTCATGTCGTGCGACAGCCAGATATCGCGCGCTTCTGTCTCGATGCGTCTGATCCGTTCGCGGCGATTCGTCGATCCGGCCAACGCGCCGTACTGCGTGTCGAGTGCATCCATCCAGTGCGCGAGACAGTCGTACGGAGGACGAGCAGCCTCGCTGGTGTCGGCGCGAGTCGATGGCAGCTCCTTGGCCGCGGCCCGGTGCATCCGTTCGGAGACAGGCTGCAGCACGCGGCGCACGGACTCGGCGTCGAGCGTTTCCACGGCGTCGATGTCCTTCAGACATTGCTCGACGGCGCGGTCGAAGCCGGCCAGCCCCAGGCTCGTCCTGGAACCGTTGTCCAACGTGCGGGTTTCGATGAACGGGCGCTTGACGCGGCGCGGTTCCTGGATGTTCAGGACCAGGTCTTTCAGGACTTCCCTGGCTTCATGAAGCGACTCATGTTTCCCGAAGGTAAAGCGCGTCCAGTCGAGCCACATCCCGTCCTTGTTCCTGCCCCCCGTCAATTTGCTCTTGCTGCCGGCCTCCCTCGTCAGAAACGGGAGCGCATCGCCAAGATCGGCATCGCGAGCGAGCGTCAACGTGGAACCACTGGCTTTGGCTTTTTGCGACGGAAGAAAGACGGACGACTGCGACACGGTCCGATGTATCGGGCCGCCCGCGCCATAAGGCATGCCGTGGCCGGCCGATTCCGACGCTCTGCGCGCGCGAACCGGCTTGTCGGCTGGCCCCGCCCGAAAATCGTTCGTCCGAGCGTTGCCCGGCGCCACATCTGCTGCCCTGGGAGTCTCGCGCTTGGGACGCCGCAACTCCTGGAATTGCATGTTCTGCTGCGCGGTCGCAGGCGTGGCGAGTGACATTGCGCGTGCTCGGGACTGCTGACGAGGCGGCGCGTCGGGGGTGACGAAAGCATCGGCATGGCCCGGCGGGACTCTATTCGGAAAGCGGGATTTGAACACGAGGACCTCGGCTCGGAAACGTTGGAATTTTGATCTGGCAGCGCTGATCCGATCGAAGTCTGCCCGGCACATGGGTACCGAGGCGGACGATTGCGAAGTGGATTGCGGCCAAGCGAAGTCCCGGCCGGTGAAGGAGTCGGCCGCGGCGTTTCCACCTCACCGTCGTTCCGGTGACGCTGCGGCGAGACGAGACGCTCCGAATTTTCCCGGCAGGATCCTGCTCAGACGAGATCGCCCCGTGTTTTGCCCGGCCTCCTGTCGATTCCACCGCGTTGCGATGAAGGTTTCGGCGATGAGAGGTTCGGCGAGCGCTTCGCTTTCGGGATGTCAAGTTCGCTTCATTGCCGGTGAACTGCAATTTGGGTATTTAGCATCGAATCGCGGTTATGAATGACGTCTTTCGTATTGTCGTGCCGAAGGGCGGCTGAGCGAGCAGAGGTGCAAGGTCATATCCGTAAAACGACAATTCCCAATGCATGTTAAATCTTTTGAAGGTATCGACATGAAAATCGAAGTCAAAGAACCTGTGGTCAATTCGGTCGCCGACCAGGACGAACTGCTGGCAAATGAAATCCTCGAACTCAACGATGAAGACGGCGCATTCGAAGAGCGCCTGAACTTCTCCGGTAGCGGCAACGGCGGCTATTGCTGAGCGAAGTCATCGTCGCGCGCGCTCGGGCCTTCTGACGGGACGACGCGTGGATATGACGAAAGCATCGGCATGGCCCGGCGGGATCCAGCTCAAACGAGATCGCTCCGTGTTTTGCCCGGCCTCCTGTCAATTCCACTGCGTTTCGATGAAGGTTTCGGAAATGAGAGGTTCGGCGAGCGCTTCGTTTTCAGGTTCTCAAGTTCGCTTCATTGCCGGTGAATCGCAATTTGGATATTTAGCATTGGATCACGGTTATGAATGACGTCTTTCGTATTGTCGTACCGAAGGGCGGTTGAGCGAGCAGAGATGCAAGGTCATATCCGTAAAACGACAATTCCCAATGCAGGTTAAATCTTTTAAAGGTATCGACATGAAAATCGAAGTCAAAGAGCCTGTGGTCAATTCGGTCACCAGCCAGGACGAACTGCTGGCAAATGAAGTCCTCGAACTCAACGGTGAAGACGGCGCATTCGAAGAGCGCCTGAACTTCGATACTTCCAGCAGCGGCAATGGCGGCACTTATTGCTGAGCGAAGTCATACCCATTCGTCCATTGGGTTAGGCACTTTGCATCGCTGATTTATTGCGCTGCCCCGGGTGATGACGTCGGGGCGGCGCAAAAAATCATCACTGTCAGACCAGTCATGAAACCGGCAATGCGACCCGAAAAGATACGCTCTCCGAATCCGAGCCTCCACCAATCGAAATACAGGTGCTGAAATGTCCGGCGATTTGCGAACTTCGATCGGTGCCTGGCTCGAAGCGCCGACGCGTCAGGCGCTGGATGCCGCGATGGCTGTGCTCGAGGAGCCCTGCGCAACGCGGGCGACGCATGGAGACCTGACCATCGCGCTGGGTGCGTCGCAGCCGTTTCGAGATGCGCGCACCAACATCCGCGCGATGGCCGTCCACCTGCCGTTGCTGGTCCACGCGGCCATCACCGGTGAAACCGCCGCTGCGGTGCCCTTGGCGTCCGCACTGCTGGTGATGGAAGCGGGTGTGTACCTGCTCGACCACATGATGGATGGCGAATTGGCGGCGCCGCTCGACGCGTGGTCGCCGGGTACCCAGGTCCTTGCCGCGACCAGTTTGCTGTCCTACGTACCGCAGCAACTGCTCACATCGATGCCTTGCACTGCCGAGCGATTGCGTTCGATCCAGCACCGTCTTGCGGAAGGCATGCGCAGGATCCGTCTCGGGCAGGCCATCGAGATCGAGTGCAAAGCCGCAGGACGCGTGACGCTGGCCAGCGCGGAAGAGTCCGTCAACGGAAAGACGGGGGAGCGTCGCGCGTTGTATGCCACGCTGGCCGCGATCCTCGCAGGCGCCGACGCGGCGACCGTCGCCGCTTACGAAGGCTACGGAATGAGTCTGGGCATCGCACGCCAGATCAATTCCGACCTCGTCGACCTGTTCGGAAGGCAGCCGAGCCGTGATCTTGCCGGCGGAATTCGCACGTGGCCACTCGCGTTGTATATCGACCGTGCCGAGCCCGCCGACCGGGACCGGATGCTCCTGCTGCTGGAGCTGGCACGCAACGATCAAGCCGTGGTCGTCGAGATCCGCGAACGCCTTCGAGCGTCCGGTTGCCTGCGCGAAATGCTTCTGCGCAAGGAAGTGCATTGCCAGCGCGCATTGAGGCTTCTTGCGGAGGTCAAGCCGCTCGAACCCGCGGCGCAGGAATTGCGCGATGCGGTCAAACACGTGTCGATGGCGGCCTGACATATCATCCCGGTCGCCCGAAGGGCGCCCTGCAGAACAATGTACGGAGCGCGCACCATGAGCGGGTGCATCTCGAACATCGATCTGGACTATCGCCCGCTTCGTTCCTCCGACGCGGAACTGCATTCCCGCGCGGAAGGCGAGCGAAGAATCCACGTGATCAAGCAACGCCGGCTGCTTGCGTATGTGCAGTTGTCGGCCATCGGCGCCTTCGTGTGGAGGCGCCTGGACGGACGGCTTTCAATTCGGGAACTTGCACTCGAAGTCGCCCGTGCCGGAGGCACTTGCGAACCTTCGGCGTTGGTGGCGCTGGTACGCGCATGGGCCAGTCGCGGTTTCATCGCCGACGTGAACCCGCCGGAGCGCCGCGTGCCCGCGACGCGCGGCCGATGGCGCATGATATTGCGTCGCTGTCACTGGGCCTTGACCTGGAAGCAGGCGTGGCCAGGCGCCGACGCGTGCATCGCCCGTGCATACGATCTCGGCGGGTTCATCGTCTTTCATCCCGGCATGCTGCTCGCGATGGCGCTGCTGGCGGGCGCGGGGCTCGTGAGTTTTGCCGACCTGCTGACGTCCCATCGGTTTGCGTGGCAGCTGCACATCGGCCTGACGCAGTGGTGCCTCTTCTTCATCGCGTCCGTGCTGCGCTCGATGGTGCATGAACTGGCGCACGGACTGGCCGTGAAGCACTTCGGTCGCGAAGTGCTGGGGACCGGGTGGGCCTGGAACTGGATCGCACCCGCGTTGTACGTCAACACATCCGACATGTGGCTGTCCGCACGCTGGCCGCGTATCGCCGTCAGTCTGGCCGGGCCATGCTCGGACATTCTGATTGCGTCCCTGGCCGTACTGTCGTGCAGGCTTGTCCCGCCCGCGATGTCGCCGTATGTGTTCGTATTCGGCGCGCATACCCTGCTAGGGGTTGTGTTCAACATGTGCCCGCTTCTCAAGGGCGACGGCTATTGCATTCTGGTCGATGCGCTCGGGCGAAGGAACTTGAGGGCGGACTCGATTCGCTGGCTCTGGTTCGGCTGGTTCCGGAAGTGGCGCGACCTGCGCGCGCTGCGCGAGCACACCGTGGAGACGATGTATGGATTGGGCGTACTGCTCTACCTGGTCGCCATCGCCTACTTCGCTGTCGTCCACTGTCGCAACCTGGCCACCGACATGTTGTCGGGGAATCTGTCGCCTGCCGCGGTCTCGCTCCTCGGCTGGCTCACTGTGCTTGCATTGTCGTTACCCCTCGTGATGGGGTTCGCGGGCGAGATCATCGAAAGCAAACGCAATCAAGGAAATTTTCATGTCAACTCTCCGCTTTGACACCGTGGACACCGTCGATTCTCGTGCGTGCGTCGCGTATCTCGACGTCGCGACCCAAGTGGGCATGCAGCTCGGCATCAAGCAGCGAAACATTGATCTGCTCGAGCTTCGCGACGGTGAGACGGCCCTCGACGTGGGTTGCGGCACGGGGCAGGATGTCTGCACGATGGCGCAATTGGTCGGGTTCGGCGGCAGGGTGATCGGCATCGACTCGAGCCTGACCATGGTGACCGAAGCCCGGCAACGCACCGTGGGGCTCGGCCTGCCTGTCGAGTTTCATCAGGCCGACGTGTACGAGCTGCCGTTTGATGATGGCGTGTTCGACGCGTGCCGCGCGGATCGCATCTTTCATTTCCTGAACCGGCCTGCCGCCGCGCTGCGCGAGATGATCCGCGTCACGCGCGTCGGCGGGCGCATCGCGGTCACGGAGCCTGACTGGTCGTCGCTGTCGATCGAGGGGGGCGACGACGCGCTGACGCACACCGTGGTGCGGGCGACGATCTCCGACGGGATCGGCCCCTCCAGCATCGGGGCCCGGCTGCCGCGGTTGTTCGCGCACTGCGGACTGGCCGTCGAGAAGGTTGTCGACAGCAGCTTGAACCTGGACGATCTGGCGACCTGCCGTTATCTGCTCCAGCTCGATACGCTGGCCGGTCGCGCGGTCGCGCAAGGTCGACTGTCCGCGGATGACGCCCGGGCGTGGATCGCGTCGCTCGAGCACGCATTCGCGGGAGGCAGGCTGCACTGCAGGCTGGAAGGCTTGACCGTCGTCGGCACGAAGCTGGCCATCGAATGAGTGCGGGCCCGAAAGCTCTCCGGGCGTGGCGCTGTCGAACCGATATCCGTTGATTCCCGGGCCGGCGCCTGGGTCGTTCGAGCCGCATGGCCAACCGGATCGCGCGGGTGGCGCGTAGCTCCCGCCCAGATCCGATTACCGGCCCTCGACCCGCTTCGCCTCACGGATTTCGTCTTCGCGAAAGCCTTTCGTGGAATCGGAAAGCGCGCGATCATCAACACGACCGGTGCCGGGTCGAGCGCGTAAGGCGAGCAAGCGGCGCCGATCCGACAAGGCCGCAAGTTCAATCGTCGAACGAGCTTGATGGGACGCGCCCGATTGGCCGCGCAAAGCAGAAGGCAGGAAAACCAGATCATTTGGAATGCTATGCAACTCGTCGAAAATTCTGTCGCGTCAACCGCCGAACCATCGCCATACGAACTATACATCCGTCTCGACGAACTCCGGAGCCTGTGGCCGCAGGAGACGGCATCCATGGCCGAAGTGCTGACCACTTGCGGTTTTCAGGCGGTCGAACTCACGTTCCGGCTGATCGAGGAAGCGCTGCAGGACCGACGCCCGTATTCATTTCCGGACAGCAGGCTCCGGCGTTTCGTGCGTCACGTGACGGATAGCCTTGCGTTGATTTCGGAGCACGTGGCAGGGCAGGCATGCCCGAATCGGTCGCTGTCGGGGCGTGATGCGTTTTCTCCGGGGTTATACGTGGCGAGCTCGTTGCCTGCTCATCTCCTCGAGGAAGTCGTGGAGGCCTATGAGGCAGCGGCGGATAAGGCCGGTTTCGAATTCGGCGTGACGCGGCAGGTGGCGCAGTTGCGCAACATGCTGCCCGGGCGAGCCGGGCGAGCGGATCGCACCGGCGACGATTGCGGTCACAGACTGCGCGTCACGTTCGACTACGTGAGGGCAGTGGCGCCCGCGAGTCTGTGCGCCATTCGAGAGACCGAGCCGTTCGGGCCGGAAGATCACTTCTTCTCGACGGCTCACCAGATTACCGAATGCTGGCTGAACGTTGCGCACGTGGCGATTTCGAAGAGTGAAGCGCTCGCGAGGCATGGCAACTGGGTCCATGCCGCCGGGTTCATGACGCTGGCGACCGATAGTCTCAAGCTGGCAAGCCAGACAACCCGGCTGCTGGAGGAAATGGCATTGGTCGACTACCACCCGCTGCGCGTTCGTTTGCGGGATGGAAGCGGGGCACAGTCGAAGGCGGCGCAAGGCCTGGGTGGGGCAGCGCGGTCCGCGGCGGCGCCGCTGTGGCGGATCCTGGAGACGGAAGGCTGCGACGTCGAGGGCATTCTTCGCAGTCCGGGCGAGAATCTTGGGCGCTATACGTTTCTCAGGGCAGTTTGCTCGATCGGGCAGGAAATCCAGCTGTTTCTCTTCCATCACTATCTTCTGGTGCTTCGCGTCCTTGGCACCCACACGACAGGGAGCCTCGGCTACCAGGTGCACAAGCTCGCGGAGCGCGCATCCATGCCGGTTTTCAACGAGATCAATCAGGCTCACCACAACTACGTGATGTCGACGAATTTCGATCATGGCCAATACTCCGGCGCAATCATCCTGAAGAACGAGGTCGATCGGGGATGGAGTCCGTACGGCAAGTTTTCGGTCGGACGAGGATGTGCGCCCGAGCGGATGGAAAGCGCCGTGAAGCAATACTTCGCATTCATCGCCGCGCGCAATGGTGAAGGTTGGGTCAATCTGTTCGACCCGACATCCGGCGAAATGGTCGACGGTGATGATGCAAGGCCGTTCCGCGGGCGCAAGCATTTGCGCGTATTCATCAACGCAATGATGAATGCATTTTCGGAGATGCGGCCGTCGCTGTCGGACATTCGGTTCGAAGGCAACAAGGCGACAGCGGCGTGGCACTTCGAGACGGTTTCCTACCATGGTCGGCGCGCCTCGTTCGGCGGCACGGAAGAGTTCGTTTTTTCCGATGCCGGCGAAATACTGCGCGCCAGGGCCGATTGGACACCCGATGCCGTGTCGCGTCAGTGGAGACGGGCGGTGACGCTCGTGTAACGCAGCGCACGCGAGCGTTCATGGCTTCCTGCAATTGCGCATTCAATCGCACTTTGCCGTCAGCGGGCGCGCGGAACCCGTTCGGGCGCGCGCGGTTGCCGGCGGATATCGGCATCAAGCCATACAGGGCGTGCGGCCGTCGGCCTGGCAAGCGCCACACGGGCGATCCGTTCCTCACCGCCGATCGACGCCATCCCGTCGGTCCTCGCGCCCATGACCCGGCATGGCCGGCCACGTGAAAGAGAAATCAAGCATGACTGACGTATTACGCATCGAGGACGCCCTCGCAACGGAAACTGCCGGCGTTACGCGCGAGGTGCCTGCGCAGGTCGCCGGGGCCGATCGCCCTGTGCGCTGCGCCCCGGCACCCGGCGCGGAAGCGCGCCGGCCGAGTCGCGCCATCACCGTGGTCGGCGGCGGCCAGGCAGGACTGATGCTCGCAGTCGGCCTGCGCCGCGACGGCCATTCGGTTCGGCTGGTGCAGGACCGGTCTGCCGACGAGATTGCCCATGGCCGGGTGTTGTCCAGCCAGTGCATGTTCGCACAGGCGCTCGACCTTGAACGTGCGCTCGGCATGGACCAGTGGGCGGAAGCTTGTCCCGAGATCAACAGCGTCCGGATTGAAAGTTGTGCGCCGCCGGGCATGGCGCTGCCGGGTGTCGATTTCACGGGACGGTTGCGCGCGCCTGCCCAGTCGGTGGACCAGCGTCTCAAGTTTCCCGTGTGGCTGGACCAGTTCCAGCGGCTTGGCGGCACGCTGGACATTCTCCGTGCGGACGTTGACGACCTCGATGCCTACGCGAAGGACAGCGAACTGGTCGTCGTGGCGACGGGCAAGGGCGCGCTGGGCAGTCTGTTCGAAGTGGACCGCAAGCACTCGCCGTTCTCCAGGCCGATGCGCACCCTTGCCATGGTCTATCTGCGCGGCGGAGCGGCGCCCGAGCGGCAAGGCGGCATCCATTCCACGGCGTTGCCGGGCGCCGGCGGGCTGATGCGATTTCCGGCCCTGACACTGGACGGCGCTTGCGAGATCCTGTTTTTCGAGGCGTTCCCGGACGGCCCGCTGGACGTGGTCGCTCCGGGCCTGGGGGCCCACGAGCAATGGGCGGCAATGCACGGCGCGCTGGCTCGGCTGCTCCCCGCGGAGGCCGAGCGACTGGCCACGGCCCGGCCAACCGATGCGCTTGCCAACCTGGCTGGAAAGATCACGCCGACAGTGCGGCACGCAGTGGGCGTGCTGCCTTCCGGGCGCATGGTGCTGGGCCTGGGCGACGCGGTGGTGCTGAATGACCCGCTGGTAGGCCAGGGAGCAAACAACGCCGCGAAGGTCGCGGCGACATGCCTGGCTGCCATTCGCGAGCGTGGGCATCTGCCATTCGACGCTGCGTGGATGCAGGAGGTGGCCGGCGCGATGTGGCGCTGCGTGCGCCCCGGGACGTTGTGGACGCAACTCAGCCTGCTGCCGCCCAAGCCTCCGGTGCTCGAACTGCTCTACCGGGCCAGCACTGATCTCGCGCTTGCCGACCGCTTCGCACAAGGCTTCGATCAACCCGAAACCCTTCTTCCGCTACTGCTCGGCAAGGAACTCGTCGAATGAGGAAATCGCGCCGCGAATGAGCTGCGATGGAAATCCTGGACAGAAACGAGTGTTGGAGTTTGGGAGCGCGTTTGCCGATGTGAACGCGAGGCCGGCCGTGAAACACGGCGCATCGCTCGCACTGCATCGAGTTGCGCGGAGCTCGGGCGTGCCGACTTCGGCTGGAGCGAATTGTCTTCGGCTAACACGTCGATGCGATGAAGATGCCGATTATCGTGTAGGGCGGGTGACCCATATACCGCACGGATCATTGCTGCCATGACGAATCGCCTCACCTCCCTCCCCAATAGCCAGACACTCGACTGGAGCGTTGGCGCGAGCCCGGACGGGACCCCGTCGCGTACCGCACGGGTATCCCAGCCCCGTCTGCAGGAAGCATTGAGCGGTCAGCCGGCGGCCGCGCCCGGTATTCTCGGCGGTCTGCAAGCGATTGCCCGACGTGTCGTGCCGGCCGCCCAGCCGAAGCAGGAAATCAGCCAGCCCGCGCTCGACAGGATGAAACGGCTCGAGTCGATTCAGCATCGGGTTTCGGAACTCGTGCCGTATCGTCCCAACAACGTTCCGAGCATCGTGGCGTCGGACGGGGAGGCGTTCCATCGCCATGAGATGCGCCTGACCTCAGGCAACAGGCCTGCGCAGTATTCCGCGGAATCGGCGCGCGAAACCGTGCGCTGGGGAACCGGGGTTTGCACGGACGTCAACAACGCTTTGTTCAGAGTGCTGGCAGCGGACAATACCAGTCAGGCTCGAGCGGCGATGCGGGAACGCGCAGCCGGCCGCTCGACCCGCTGGATGGAACGCTATCCGGTGATATTTGCCACGAATGATGATCCGCACGGCTTCGTTCTGGTCGGCGATCCGCGAGACCCACGTCAGGCCTCGGACGTGCTGGTCGGCGATATCTGGGAGGCACTGCCGATCGTAAAATCCTGGGCGAACACGGAATACAGGACGCGCCCATATCAAGTCAAGATGCAGGCTGTCGCAGGTGCAAGCGCATTCCAGGATTTACCGCTGGAGGCGCTATCCGACCTCGCTCGTCAGAGGGTCGCCAGCGACGAGGTTGATGCGCATCTTCGCGGACAGAACCGACCGATCGTCGGCCCGGCCCTTCTTCGCAACGTGTACGACATATGCCGTCAACATGGCATCAGTTTGTTCGACTGCGTCACAACGGCCGAGAAGCCGTCCACGCATTATCAAAGCGCATCGACCGGGGAGGTCTTTACGCCGTCCGTCGCGCTTCACGACTACCAGGACTATCGGGCCGCGCTGAGCAAACCGGCAGCTTACGCTTCATTCAAGATCTTCTCTCAGACTACGTCCTGATCCAGGCCGAAAAACCGCGAATCGACAGGATTCCTGCCGATTGCATCTGGCTTGAACGCCATGACGATGCGCTTCGCGCGCGATTCGCGCGGGCCGCGGGCTCATCGCGCGATCACTCACGCCCCGCGTTCGAGCGGCCTCATGCTGACCGACGCTCTCGGCCGACCGGACCGTCTCCATCCTGAATTGGTTCGTGTATTGCCGACGGCATGTTGCCGGGTATCGACGTCGATTCGTTTCGCGGCGAATCGCTTCGCGCGCACGACCAGGATCCGGCATCGACATGACATGATGGACTTCGTATAGGTACGCGATCGCGCTTGCGTCGCCGATGCGTATGTCTGCCACCCGGACTGCTGAAACAGTCGACGACGTACACGCCACGCCGCACTCAGCTACGGCGCGGGTTTCAGCTCCGTTTCAAGTAATGTCTACGAGGAGGTGCACGTCAATGGTCACTTTGGTCAATGGAAACATCAACACGGGTCCCGGCCTTTTCGATCCCGCAGCCAGCGGTCTGCAGCCGGGGATGTCGCCGGACATCGGGCATGTCGACGATCTGATGAAGCAGGTGGCGATGTCGATGATCAAGGAGGCGTTGACCCAGTTGCAGGGCGCCATGGGCGGCGGGACGGCTGCCTCGCCGTTCTCCTCCGGAAACATGCCGACGACGGGCAATATGCCGCCCCTCGGGAACCCGCTGACGACGGGCGGCACGCTGTCCCTTGAAAGCATGCCAATGACGACCGAAACGCCGCCCCTCGCGGACCCGCTGACGACGGGCACTTCGTCGTCCACCGCGAGCACACCGTCGACGAGCACGACGGCGTCCACCTCGAGCACACCGTCGACGGGCAACAGCGACCTCGAGAACGCGATGCAGCAGACGGCGGACAAGGATCCGACGCTGTACGCGAAGACGATGAAGGACGCGAAGAGCGGAAACGGCAACGAGCTCGTCAAGGACGTGTTGCAGGCTTACAAGGAAGGCGCCATCACCAAGGATCAAGCGATCGCCGAAGTCTCGGGCGCGCAGCGCCTCGCGAACGAACACGGTGGCGGAAAGATCAACAAGCAGGTGAAGGCCGAGGCCCAGGAGGTACTGGGCGGCAGTTACATCAAGGGCGGCGACACGCGCGCCTGGCATCAGTTCAAGAAGGTGGCCGAGAGCTTCACGCCGATCGGGGCCATCGCAAAGGGTATCGAGGACAAGACGGCCAAGAAGAAGCCCGAAGACATGCTCGAGGCCGGTCAGGCCGTGACCCAGCGGAAAACGCAACAGGCGATGCAGCACATGGAGGAGGCCGATCCGGAACTGGCGGCGAAATTCCGGGAGGATGCGGCAAAACACGACGGCAACGCGATGGTCGAAGACATGATCCAGTTGAAGAACGCGGAGAAAAGCGGCGCGGTGCCGAACACGTTCACTGATCAGGACGCGCAGATACTCGGTAGCCAGGTCGGCGATTATGGTGCCGGCAAGGTGAACACGCACGAGGAGCAGGCATTCACGGAGGCGTTCGGCGCGGATACCCTGTATCGCGGCTCGACACGCGGGGCGAAGGCGTTTGAAAAGGTCGAGGACATGGCCGGCAACATGATGCAGTCGCTCGTGGCGCCCGTGACCGATACGGTCGGCGGCTTCAACGCTCTCGCTCATGGCGATGTCAAAGGGGCGCTCAAGCTGTTCGGCGAAGCGGCTGGCGCTGCCTTGACCGATCTGGCGACGATCGCCGCGCCCGAACTCAGGATTGCCGCCGAGGGTTTGAGCGTGGCGGGGCGCGCCACGCAAAGCGTCGCCGACGCGACACTGAGCAGCATCCGTACGATCGGCAAGGTCGACGATGTGAACGACGGGGTGAACTTCGTGACAGGTAACCAAAACGGCAACAACAATGTCGCCTGAACGCGATATTCGGGGGGCGCACGGCGTTGACGCGCCCGCCCGGATTTTGACGGCCGCAGTACCCAGCCATAGGTGATATTCACAACGCGATAGATCAACACTGTCCGTACATTATTTAATGGAAACACAAAGTGCCAATTTCCAAGGTTTCGAACAGCACGCCGAGTCAGTACAGCGACCTTCGCGAGAATGCGACTTCCAATGCCCGCGCAAACGCAGCCCCGAATGACGGAAGTCCGAAAAGTCATCCTCAGTTGAGCGGGCTACCCGCGTCACCGCGCCGGTCCCACACAGTTGCGCAGGTGCAGGATTTTGCCGCAAGCGTCTTTGCGGCAACGATCGGCAACTCTCCGAAGGTTGTCGGTGCCATAAGCACGAATTCGGCACTAAGACAATTGAGGTCGCAGCCAGCCACCTCGGCGTCGATGACGACTCTATCGGCATACGAGCACCAACTTGCGAACAGCCAGGGGCCTTCGACGCTTCAGGACAAGATTGCCGCAGCGGCAGGCTACGCGCGAAACGGCGCCGCACATGTCGCAGCCACGAATGCCGCTCTCGGCGCCGGCGGCCTCCAGGGCGTTCACTCTGCCGGGTATCTCGACGATTTGTTGGAGAACGTTGGCGGCCCCCACTCGTAAGAGCGCCAGGATAGCCGTGCCGCCCGGTTGAAATGTCGAGCCGCAATCGGTACGTATCGCTCCGGTCTACGGAAAGCAGTGCGCCGCGCGCTCGGCGTTACGTAACATCGAAGCATTCGTAGCACGAATGTAACGATGCCAGCGCCGCTCATGGGCATGAAACGCATCGATCGCGATCGCGGGCAGGCGCTTGTCCGGGCCCGCGGGCCCGCGGGCGCCGGCACGGCGGCGGGAATGCCCGTTCGCTCGCGCCAATGGCATGGAAAATGCTGTTTTTTCCTCCGGTCCTCAATCGAACCTTCCATCGCCCGGACCGCGAGGAGACCACCATGTATCGCACCCGCATTGTCACGTCCGCGGCGTTGCTCGCCGCCGCAGGCGTGCTGGCCGCCTGCGGCGGCAACGACGTCGCCGCGCCGTCGAGCGCCGCCGCGAGCACCAGTGGCGCAACCATCGCCGGCGACGCGCCCGGCAGCAACACGCCGGACGGAGGCTGGGGCACCAGCGGCGCCCCCGGCACGCGTGGCGTCGTGAGTACCGCCGGCGCGCTCGCGGTCGGCGTCGGCTCGACCGTCAGCGCGGCGTCGTTGCCGGTCCTTGGCAACGCCGTGACGCGCAGCGCAGGCGACACGATCTCGAGCGTCAGCACGATTTCGCGCGCCGCGACCGATGCGCTCAGCGACGGGCTCGGCAGGATCGGCTCGACGTCCGATCCGGTCGGCACGACGGTTGCCGGCCTCGGCGACGTGGTCGGCGCAACGGCGAATCCGGTCGCGGGCCTCGCGCAGACCGTCCGCGCGCTCGGCTCGGGGCCGCTGGCGCCGCTCGCGCCGGTGACCACCCCTGTCGGCGCAGCGCTCGACACCGTGGCCGGCGGCCTCGGCACGGCGGGCAAGACGGTCGGCGCGACGCTGGCATCGGGCGCCGTGCAACAGGTCACGCAGCCGCTCAGCTCGGCCGTCACGCCGCTCGTCATCACGGCCGGCCAGGCGACGCAGCAGATCGGCGCGACCACGGGCCTCGGGCAGCCGGTGGCCGGCCTGCTCGGGCAGGTCGGCGGCGTGCTGGCGACGACCGGGGCGCGGATGGGCTCCGTTTCGTCGCAACCGGCGGTCGGGGCGGTGGGCGAAGTCGTCGGCGCGCTCGGCAATACCGTCACGAACGCAGGTGGACTCGTGAACGCCAACGGCCCGAACGGCGTCGCGCCGATTCCCGGCCTGATCGTGAGTCTCGCGGGCGCTTCCATCACCACCGTGCAGAACGGTCCGTCGAACGGCGCGGCGAGCCCGCTTGCTCCGGTGACCACTCTCGTGTCGACGGTCACCGGCGTGGTCGGTAGTGGCGCGGGCGGCGCCGGTGCCGCGGCGAATCCGCTCGCGCCCGTTACGTCGTTGCTCGGCGGTGTGACGGGCGGCGTCGGGAAATAGCGGCGTACCGCGCGGCGAGCGGCCGGACGATGCGCGGCTCGCCGCTGCGGGAACGCGCGCCGCATCGCCTTCGCCGAGCCACGCCGTCGACGATGCGCGACGCGCGACGCGCCGACGCGGCCGTCACCTGCAGCGCCGACGCGCGGCATCGCGTGCAGCCGAGCGATCGCGCCTACTTGGCTGCCGCGATCGCTTTCGCGCGAATCAAGCGCGCACGCAGCACATTGCGGCTGATGCCGAGCAGGCGCGCGGCCTGGATCTGGTTGCGGTGACTGAAGTCGAACGCGACCCGCATCACGGTGTCCTCGATCTGCTCGAACAGGTTCTCGTGCGCCTCGTCGAACAGCGCGCACAGCGCCAGCTCGAGCGCTTCCTGGGCCGGCACCCGGCTCGTCGCGTCCCGCGCGGCCGTGACCGGCACGCACGACGACGCCAGGTTCAGGTCGGTGTCCTGCAGTGCATCGTGGCGGCTCACCAGCAGCGCGTGATGCATCACGTTCTCCAGTTCGCGGATATTGCCGGGCCACGAATGCGCTTCGAGCCGGCGCGCCGCGCGCGGGTCGATACTGCGCGGCCCGTGGCCGAGGCGGCCGCGGTATGCGTCGAAGAAGTGGCGCGCGAGCGGCAGGATGTCGCCGGGCCGTTCGCGCAGCGACGGCACGTCGAGCCGCACGACGTTGAGCCGGTAGAACAGGTCGCCGCGAAACCGTCCGTCCGCCACCGCCTGCTGCAGGTCGACGTTGGTCGCGGCCACCACGCGCACGTCGATCGGGATGCCCGTGCGCGAGCCGAGCCGCACGACCTCGCGCTCCTGCAAGACACGCAGCAGCTTGACCTGCATCGACAGCGGCAGGTCGCCGATCTCGTCGAGAAACAGCGTGCCGCCGTTCGCGGCCTCGAACCAGCCCGGCTTCGTGCCGGCCGCGCCCGTGAATGCACCTTTCTCGTGACCGAACAGTTCGCTGTCGACGAGCGTGTCGGAGAGCGCGCCGCAGTTCACGGCGACGAACGGCCCGCCGCCGCGATGGCTGACATCGTGCACGTGGCGCGCGATCAGCTCCTTGCCGGTGCCGGTTTCGCCGACGATCAGCACGTTCGCGTCGCTCGGCGCGACGCGCCGCACGCGCTCGAGCAGCGCGAGCGAACGTGGATCGACGAAGACGTGCGCGCGTGGGCGGGTCGGCGCGTGGTGGGCCGGGAGGGCGGAAACGGGCGCGCTATGCGATTCGTCCGGCTGCGCGGTGACGACACGAAGATTGACCGGACGTGGCGTGGCAAACAGGGAAGTCATGGCGATGAAGGCGTGAGTCGATCGAACGGGCCGGACCCGCGCCGGCGGGCGCCGCGGTCCGGTTGCTGCCCGGTCAGCAGAGTGTTCAGTGTTTTGCGCCGCACGGGAAACATCGATTTCTGATAACGAAAGCGGGATTGCTGCGCAGGATGCAACGGCGCGGGAACGTGCTGCCGTGACAGCGGATTCGACGGTATCGCGCTCGACGCGATGCGCGCGGCGCGTCGCAATCGGACGGCTGGAGCGCGCGACGCTGCTGATTGAGCAGCAGCGCATCAGCACAGCTGTTTCCGCAGGTTCATCGCCGTGCGGAATATCGATGTGACGTGACTTCCGGAACGCTTGCCGCGGCAGGCCATATGGCTGCGGAAGCCATGCCAGGCGGGCGCTCGAACAATATCTCGTCATGCAGAGGATCGACGCGATCGCGCTCGCTTCTATAATGGCACGCTCCTTGCAAACCCGACACGGTATCGGCGCGGCAACGCGCAGCTCGACAACGGGAACGCATGGCATGAGCAACACCCTCAACGTCGTCGCCATCTCGGGCGGCCTGCAGCGGCCGTCACGCACGCTGGTGCTGACGAACGCGATCGTCAGCGCGCTCGGCGATGCGTTGCCGATCGACGCACGGTCGATCGAACTCGGCGAAATCGGCAGCCGGCTGGCCGGCGCGCTGAAGCGCGCGCAGGTACCGCCCGATCTCGACGCGCTGATCCGCGCGATCGAGACGGCCGATGCGCTCGTCGTCGCGAGCCCCGTGTATCGCGCGTCGTACACCGGCCTCTTCAAGCACCTGTTCGACCTCGTGCATCACGAGTCGCTGGTCGATGTGCCGGTGCTGCTCGCGGCCACCGGCGGCAGCGAGCGGCATGCGCTCGTGATCGACCATCAGCTGCGGCCGCTCTTCAGCTTCTTCCAGGCGCGCACGCTGCCGATCGGCGTGTACGCGGCCGAAAGCGATTTCGACCGCTACGAGATCGCGAACCCTGCGCTGCGCGCACGCATCGCGCTCGCGGTCGAGCGCGCGGTGCCGCAGCTGCGTCCGCGCGCGCTTGCCGCCGCGGCCGCTTAGCCCGTCTCTCGTTTTCCCCTTCGTTCAGGACTTCTCATGAGCATTCAAGAACCTTCGGCCGACGGCGTCAAATTTGCATACTGGGTGCCGAACGTCAGCGGCGGCCTCGTCGTCAGTACGATCGAGCAGCGTACCGACTGGAGCCTCGAATACAACCAGAAACTCGCGCGCACGGCCGAGGCGGCCGGCTTCGACTACGCGTTGAGCCAGATCCGCTTCACGGCCGGCTACGGCGCCGAATACCAGCACGAGTCGGTCTCGTTCAGCCAGGCGCTGCTGCACGCGACGACGAAGCTCAAGGTGCTCGCGGCGATCCTGCCGGGGCCGTGGCATCCGGCCGTGGTCGCGAAGCAGCTTGCTACGATCGACCACATCTCGAACGGTCGCATTGCGATCAACGTGGTGAGCGGCTGGTTCAAGGGCGAATTCACCGCGATCGGCGAGCCGTGGCTCGAGCACGACGAACGCTATCGGCGCTCGAAGGAATTCATCCAGGCGCTCAAGGGCATCTGGACGCAGGACAATTTCACGTTCAAGGGCGACTTCTACCGCTTCAACGACTACACGCTGAGCCCGAAGCCCGTGCAGAAACCGCACCCGGAGATCTTCCAGGGCGGCAGCTCGCGCGCGGCGCGCGACAACGCGGCCAGCGTGTCGGACTGGTACTTCACGAACGGCAATACGCCGGAGAACCTGAAGGCGCAGATCGACGACATCCGCGCGAAGGCCGCCGCGAACGACCATCGCGTGCGGATCGGCGTCAACGCGTTCGTGATCGCGCGCGACACCGAGGAAGAAGCGAAGGCCGTGCTCGACGACATCATCCGGCACGCGCATGTCGAGGCGGTGAATGCGTTCGGCGATGCGGTGAAGGAGGCCGGCAAGGCGTCGCCGGAAGGCGAGGGCAACTGGGCGAAATCCACGTTCGAGGATCTCGTGCAGTACAACGACGGCTTCCGCACGAACCTGATCGGCACGCCGCAGCAGATCGCCGAGCGGATCGTCGCGCTGAAGGCGATCGGCGTCGATCTCGTGCTCGCCGGGTTCCTGCATTTCATCGAGGAAGTCGAGTACTTCGGCAAGCGCGTGCTGCCGCTCGTGCGCGAACTGGAAGCGCAGCGGCAGGCGGTTGCCGCGTGATACGCGGCGCCTGCGCGCTGAAGCGCTGAGGCGCTGAGACAGGGCGCGCACCGGGCGGGCGAACGGTCGGCCTGCGATGAGCATCGCAGGTGAGGTGCCCGACGCTTCGCCTATCGGAACAGGCGGTCGACGGATGCCTGCGCGGCGCCGTCGATCCATGACGATTCTTGCCGGAAATTCCATGTCCACGGAAATCATCGAAGAAAACACACGACCGCAAGCAGACGCTGTGCCGGTTCCCGTCATCGGCTCCGATGCCGAGGCGCTCGACGTCGCGCATCGGGTCGCGGCGCGACTCGCCGAACATGCGGCGTTGCGCGATCGCGAACGGAAGCTGCCGTACGACGAAATCGAGCTGTTCTCGTCGAGCGGACTGTGGGGGATCACCGTGCCGCGCGAATACGGCGGCGCGGAAGTGTCGAACGTCACGCTCGCGGAAGTGATTGCGATCGTCTCGCAGGCGGACCCGTCGATCGGGCAGATTCCGCAGAATCACTACTGCCTGATCGAGGATATTCGTCTCGAAGGCAACGATGCGCAAAAACGCTTCTTCTTCGATCTCGTACTGAAGGGCGCACGCTACGGCAATGCGTTTTCGGAAGCGGGCGGCAAGAACGTGCTCGACATCCGGACCCGCGTGCGCCGCGACGGCGACGGATTCGTGCTGAACGGCCGCAAGTTCTACTCGACCGGTACGCTGTTCGCGCACTGGATTCCGGTGCTGGCCCTCGACGAGGCGGACCAGGCGGTACTTGCATTCGTGCGGCAGGGCGCGCCGGGGCTGACCGTGGTCGACGACTGGAGCGGCTTCGGCCAGCGCACCACCGCGAGTGGCACCGTGATCGCCGAGAACGTGCGCGTGAGCGCGTTCGAGATCTTCCACACGCAGCGTTCGTACGATCGCCCGACCTTCGCGGGCCCGTTCGCGCAGATCACGACGGCCGCGATCGATCTCGGCATCGCGCGCGCCGCGCTGCAGGACACGATCGCATTCGTGCAGCAGCATGCGCGGCCCTGGATCGACAGCGGCGTCGAACGCGCGAGCGAGGACCCGCTGACGATCGCGCAGATCGGCGACATCGCGTACCGCGTGCATGCGGCCGAAGCGCTGCTCGCGCGCGCGGGGCGCTTCGTCGACGTCGCGAAGCGCGAGCCGAACGAGGACACGGTCGCGCAGGCCGCGATCGCCGTCGGCGAGGCGAAGATCGCGACGACCGAGGTATCGCTGCTCGCGGCGAGCAAGCTGTTCGAACTGGGCGGCAGCAAGTCGACGCTCGCGAAATACAACTTCGACCGCCACTGGCGCAACGCGCGCGTGCATACGCTGCACGATCCCGTGCGCTGGAAATACCACGCGGTCGGCAACTACTACCTCAACGGCGTGAAGCCCGCGCGCCATTCGTGGAACTGACGAACCCGCGCCGGCGTCGTCGCCGCGACGTGGTTCCGATGCGCGCCGCGGCGCGCATTTTCGTACGGGCGCACGCAGCGGCCCGCGTCGAGGCCATGCCACGGACGCGGCACACGCCGCGCCGCCCCAATCATGACAAGGTGAATCGATGAGTCATCCAGCCACACCCGCGCAGGCGCTGCCCGCGCCGGGCGCCGCGCCGCAGGCAGGCGGCCTGCGGCGCAATTACCTGAGCCTGCCCGAGCTGATCGCGCAGTCGATCGGCCTCGTCGGCGTGTCGGGCGGGATCGGCGTGCTGATTCCCGCCGTGTTCGCGACGGCCGGCAACGGCACCTGGCTCGCGTACCTGTTCGCGATCGTCGCGCTGCTGTTCTCGTCGTGGAGCATCGCGGTGTTCGCGCGCGATTCGGCGTCGCCGGGCGCGCTGTATGCATACGTGTCGGCCGGCATCGGGCCGACCTGGGGCGCCATCTGCGGCTGGTCGCTGCTGATCGCCTATGCGGTGGCCGCGGCGGGCATCCTGCAGGGCACGATCAACACGTTTCTCGTGCTCGGCCGCGAAACGGGGCTGCTCGGCGCCGCGACGCCGCTCGGCACGGTGCTCGGTCTCACGGTCGTCACCGCGTTTGCCGCGTGGTACATCGCGTTCCGCGACATCCGGCTGTCCACGCGCTTCACGCTGTTCGTCGAGCTCGCGACGCTGCTGCTGATCGCCGCCGTCGTGATCGGAACGATCGCATTCGGCGGTCATCCCGTCGATCGCGCGCAGCTCACGCTCGAAGGCGTGAAGCCGACGCAGCTGCAGCTCGGGATGGTACTGGCGTTCTTCAGCTTCACCGGGTTCGAGAGCGCGACCGTGCTCGGTGCCGAGGCGCGCGACCCGTTCCGCGCGATTCCGCGTGCGGTGCTGATCAGCGTGGTCGGGCCGGCGCTGCTGTTCGTGGTCGGCGCGTACGGGATGGTCGGCGCGTTCCACGGGCAGACGCCGCCGCTCGATCGCGTCGACGGGCCGCTCGCGGTGCTCGCGCACCGGCTGGGCGCCGGGTGGGTCGGGGTGCTGATCGACGCCGGGGTGGCGCTCAGCTTCTTCGCGGCATTCTTCTCGTCGATCAACGCGGCGGCGCGCATCGTCTATACGTTCGGGCGGCAGGGCGTGCTGCATGCGTCGACCGGGCGCGCGCACGAGACGAACGCGACGCCGCACGTCGCGGTCGCGCTGATCGCGGTGCTCGCGCTGGCGACGGCGCTGGTGCTGACCGCACGCGGCACGGCGCTGCTCGATTCGTACGGCTATCTCAGCTCGATCGCCACCTACGGCTGGCTGCTCGCCTACGTGCTGGTCGCGATCGGCGCGCCGCTCTATCTGCGTCGGCAACGCAGGCTTCGCGCGCGGCACGTCGCGATCAGCGTCGTCGCGGTCGTGCTGCTCGCGATTCCGCTCGCCGGCAGCGTGTATCCGGTGCCGGACGGCGTCTATGCATGGCTGCCTTACGTGTTCGTCGCGTTGCTGGCGGTCGGGCTCGCGTGGTTCGTGGTGCTGCGCGTGCGGTTTCCGGAGCGGCTGCGCGACCTGGAGGCCGAATTGCTGACGAAGTGAATGCGCGGCGGCGCGATGCACATCGGTACGTGCATCGCGGCCGTCACGCCGCACCGGCCATGCTCGACGCCTCGACGAGCATCTGCACGCCGAGGCCGCCGAGCACCGCGCCCATCGCCCAGCGTTGCGCGAGCAGCAGCGCCGGCCGCCCGTGCAGGAACGTCGCGATGCGGCTCGAGCCGATCGCGACCAGTCCGTTCGCCGACACGAACGCCGCGATCAGCAATGAGCCGAGAAAGAGCGACTGGCCGAACACGCTGCCTTGCCGGTAATCGATGAACTGCGGCAGCAGCGACACGAACAGCATCGCGAGCTTCGGATTCAGCACGCTGGTCGTCGCGCCCATCGCGAGCAGCCGCAGCGGCTGCTCGTTCGGCAGCGTCTTCACCTCGAACGGTGAACGGCCGCCGGGCCGGACGGCCTGCCACGCGAGGTAGAGCAGATACGCGGCGCCCACCACGCCGAGCACGGTGCCCGCGTACGGCACACTCAGGAACAGCGTCGTGATCCCGAACGCGGCGCCGAACATGTAGAGCAAATAGCCCACCATCACGCCCGCCAGCGAAATCAACCCGGCGGTGCGCCCTTGCGCGATCGAGCGCGACATCACGTAGATCATGTTCGGCCCCGGCGTGATCGCGAGCATGCCGCCGATGACCAGGAATCCGTAGAGCGAGCCGGAGGTATGCATGGTTGGTTGCTGCTTCCCGCGAAGAATGTCGATGACGTCCATTGTCCGGCCCTGGAGGAGGACAGTAAAACGGGATAAACTGAATCGATTGATCAGATTTTCTGAATGACATGAAAAAGCTCGATCTCGATGTGCTGGCGATGGTGGTGGCCGTGGCGGAGTCCGGCTCGTTCGCGCAGGGCGCGCAGGCGGTGCACCGGTCGCCGTCGGCGGTGAGCATGCAGATCAAGGCGCTGGAGGATGCACTCGGCAAGCCGCTGTTCATCCGCGACACGCGCAACGTCACGGCCACCGACGACGGCCGCATGCTCGCCGAATACGGCCGCCGGATGCTGGCGCTGCGCGACGAGGCGTGGGCGTCGGTCGTGCGGCCGGAGATCCGCGGGCGCGTGACGATCGGCGTGCCGGACGACTACATCTCGTCGCTGCTGCCGCAGGTGCTCGGCAAGTTCGCCGCGATGCATCCGCGCGTCGAAGTGCGCGTGATCGGCCAGCCGAGCAGCGCGCTGGTGCCGATGCTGAAGGACAACACCATCGATCTTGCCTGCCTCACGCGCATCAAGGGCGTGACCGGCGAGCTGGTGCGGCGCGAGCCGATCGTGTGGACCGGCTCGGCGAAACGGAACGTGTGGGAAGAGCGGCCGCTGCCGGTCGCGCTCTTCACGCACGGCAGCATGGCGCGCGATCACGCGCTCAAGGCGCTGAACCGGCAGAAGATTCCGTTCAGGATGTCGTACGAAAGCCCGAGCTTCCTCGGCTTGCTCAGCATGGTCGAGGCCGGCCTCGCGATCGCGCCGCTCGCGCGCTGCAGCATTCCCGCGCATCTCGTCCGGCTGTCGCAGAGCGAAGGGCTGCCGCCGCTCGACGCGGTCGAGGTCGTGCTCGCGCGCAGCGCGCAATCGGCGCGCCCGCTGTGCGACTACCTCGCCGAACAGATTCTCGATGAATGGCGCGCGTGAGCGCGCCGCGCGGCTGCCCGCACGTCAGCACGTCAGCACGATTTCAGCAGCCATTCACGAAACGCGACCAGCGACGGCAGCGTGTCGTTTTCCGGCGGATACACGAGGTAGTAGCTGCGCTGGCTGGTGATCGCGTCGCCGATCGACACGAGCTCGTTGCGGCTCAGCTCGTCTTCCACCAGCACCTTCGGCACGAGGCCGATCCCCATTCCCGCCCGCACGGCCTGGATCAGGTGCGACGTCAGCTCGAAACTGGGACCGATGCGCATCTCGCGATGATCGAGCCCGAAATGCGCGAACCATTCGGCCCACGCGTGCTGATTGCTCGTCACGCCCAGCAGCGTCTGCCCGACCGCCCATGCCGGCGCGCGCGGGCCGGCCTTGCGGCGCCCGGCTGACTCGGGGCTCGCGATCGCGATCAGGAACTCGTTGTACAGCCGGTGCGCGTGCAGGCCGGGCCAGTCGCCCGCGCCGACGGTGATGGCCGCGTCGAGATCGTCGGTATGGAAGTCGATGCCGCCGATCCGCGAATGCAGGTGCACGGTCACGCCCGGATGCGCGGCATAGAAATCGTGCAGGTGCGGCAGCAGCCATTTCGAGCCGAAGGTCGGCAAGGTCGCGAGCCGCAGCGTGCCGGCGCCGGCCTGGTGCGACATCGCCTGCAGCGTCGCGCCGCGGATGCGCCCGAGCGCGCCGCTCAGCTCGACGAAGTAGCGCCGCCCGACTTCCGTCAGCTTCACGGAGCGGCCTTCACGCCGGAACAGCGGCACGCCGAGCTGATCCTCGAGCGTCTGGACCTGCCGGCTGATCGCGCTCTGGCTCAGCGACAGCTCGTCGGCCGCACGCGTGTAGCTTTCGTGGCGCGCGGCGGCCTCGAACACCAGCAGCAGCGACATGGACGGGGTCAGGCGACGGTAATTCATGAGTTTTATGCAAGTTTTGCCGGGGGAGAATTCGTTTGTTTCTCGCGCTGATTCGCACGATACTGGATTTCCGGGCTGCGTGGAATCTTGCTCAAAACTCATGTTTTCGATCGAGGCCGCGCACCGGCTCCCTCCACATTGCGCTTTCATCCCATGCCGATCGCTCCGTTGCCCCGTCCCGCCAGCCCGCCCGAGGCTCGTTACCGCGACTTTCTCGCCGCCCTCCAGGCGGCCGGATTCGCCGGCGAAATCCGCGCGGACCACGCGAACCGGACCGTGCAGGCGACCGACAACTCGATTTACCAGCGCCTGCCGCAGGCGGTGATCTGTCCCGCGCATGCGGACGACGTGCGGCTGCTCGCGCGCCTGCTCGCCGAACCCGCGCACCGCGACGTCGCGGTGGCGGCGCGCGGCGGCGGCACGGGCACCAACGGCCAGTCGCTGACCGACGGCGTGGTCGTGGACCTGTCGCGCAACATGAACCGGATCCTGGAAATCAACGCCGGCGAGCGCTGGGTGCGCGTGCAGGCGGGCGTCGTCAAGGACCAGCTCAACGCCGCGCTGAAGCCGCATGGCCTGTTCTTCGCGCCCGAGCTGTCGACGTCGAACCGCGCGACGGTCGGCGGGATGATCAACACCGACGCGAGCGGGCAGGGCAGCTGCACGTACGGCAAGACACGCGACCACGTGCTCGCGCTCGACTTCGTGCTGATGGGCGGCGAGCAGCTGCACAGCGACGCGCTCGCGGACGACGAACTGGAACGCCGCTGCGCACGGCAGGACCGGGTCGGCAAGGTCTATCGCACCGCGCGCCGCATCAGCGACGACAAGGCCGCGCTGATCGACGCGAAGTTTCCGAAGCTCAATCGCTGCCTGACCGGCTACGATCTCGCGCACCTGCGCGAACCGGACGGCCGCTTCAACCTGAACAGCGTGCTGTGCGGCGCCGAAGGCTCGCTCGGTTTCGTGGTCGAGGCGAAGCTGAACGTGCTGCCGATCCCGAAGTATTCGGTGCTGGTCAACGTGCGCTACGCCGGCTTCATGGACGCGCTGCGCGATGCGCGCGCGCTGCTCGAACTCAAGCCGTTGTCGATCGAGACGGTCGACTCGAAGGTGCTGATGCTCGCGATGAAGGACTTCGTGTGGAGCAGCGTGGCCGAGTATTTCCCGCAGGACGATGCGCGTCCGACGCTCGGCATCAACCTGATCGAATTCTGCGGCGACGACGCCCGCGAAGTCGATGCGCGCGTGCGTGCGTTCGTCGAGCATTTGCGCACCGACACGAGCGTCGAGCGGCTCGGCCACACGCTCGCGACCGGCGACGACGCGGTGAAGCGCGTGTACGCGATGCGCAAGCGCGCGGTCGGCCTGCTCGGCAACGTGCAGGGCGAGGCGCGCCCGCAGCCGTTCGTCGAGGACACCGCGGTGCCGCCCGAGAATCTCGCCGCGTACATCGCCGAATTCCGCGCGCTGCTCGACGGCCACGGGCTGCAGTACGGAATGTTCGGCCACGTCGACGCGGGCGTGCTGCACGTGCGTCCGGCGCTCGACATGAAGGACCCGAAGCAGGCCGCGCTGGTGCGGCCGGTGTCGGACGCGGTGGCCGAACTTACGCAGCGGCATGGTGGCCTTCTATGGGGCGAGCACGGCAAGGGCGTGCGCTCCGAATATGCGCCGGCGTTCTTCGGCGAGCTGTATCCGTCGCTGCAGCAGCTGAAGGCCGCGTTCGATCCGCACAACCAATTCAACCCCGGCAAGATCGCGACGCCGCCGGCGCCCACGCTGCGGCTTCTGAAGATCGACGAGGTGCCCACGCGCGGCGATCACGACCGGCAGATCGACGAGCGCGTGTGGCAGAGCTACGGCACGGCGATGCACTGCAACGGCAACGGCGCGTGCTACAACTTCGACCCGGACGACGCGATGTGCCCGTCGTGGAAGGCGACGCGCGAACGCGTGCAGTCGCCGAAGGGGCGCGCGTCGCTGATGCGCGAATGGTTGCGTCTGCAAGGACAGGCCGGCGTCGACGTCGTCGCGGCCGCGCGTGCGCGGCAGCCGTTCCTGCGCGGTTTCGCGCAACGCTGGCGCAACAGCCGCGCCGCGCGCAACGGCGAAGCCGACTTTTCGCACGAGGTGTACGACGCGATGGCCGGCTGCCTCGCGTGCAAGTCGTGCGCGGGGCAGTGTCCGGTCAAGGTCAACGTGCCCGAGTTCCGCTCGCGCTTTCTCGAGCTGTATCACCAGCGCTATCTGCGGCCGCTGCGCGACTACCTGATCGGCTCGCTCGAATTCACGATGCCGTGGATGGCGCGCGTGCCCGCGCTGTACAACGGCCTGATGCGCGCCGGCTGGGTGCGCACGCTGCTCGAGCGGCACGTCGGCATGGTCGATAGTCCGCTCCTGAGCCGCTTCGACCTCGCGGCCGTGATCCGGCAATGGAAGGTGCGGCCGGCCGAGCCGCAGGCGCTCGCCGCGTTGAGCGATGCGCAGCGCGCACGCAGCGTCGTCATCGTGCAGGATACGTTCACGCGTTATTTCGACACCGAGCAACTGGCGACGCTGATCGAACTGGCCGCGCGTATCGGCTTCCAGGTGTGGCTCGCGCCGCTCGCGCCGAACGGCAAGGCGCTGCACGTGCAGGGCTTTCTTCGCGCGTTCGAGCAGGCGGCGATTCGCAACGCGACGCAACTGGCCGCGCTCGCGCGCTCGGGTGTCGCGCTCGTCGGCCTCGATCCGGCGATGACGCTCACGTATCGGCAGGAATACCTGAAGGTGACGGGGCTCGCCGACGTGCCGACGGTCGCGCTGCCGCAGGAGTGGTTGCTGGATGCGATGCCGGAGGCCGGGGCGGGCGCGCACGCGCACGACGTATCGGCAGCGTACCGGCTGCTGCCGCATTGCACCGAGAAGACCAACGCGCCCGACAGCGGCAAGCAGTGGGCGCAGGTGTTCGCGCGTCGCGGGTTGCGCCTGGCGGTTCAGGCGGCAGGGTGCTGCGGGATGTCGGGGACCTACGGGCACGAGGCGCGCAACCTGCAGACGTCGCGCACGATCTATGCGCAATCGTGGGCCGCGCATGTCGATGCGCCGGAAGTGGAGGGTGAAGCGCTGGCGACCGGGTATTCGTGCCGCAGCCAGGTGAAGCGCATGTCCGCGCGGCAGGTGCGTCATCCGCTGCAGGCGCTGCTCGAGCACGTGCGTGCGGCGGCGTGACGGGCGGGCCGCGAGCGCGGCGCGGCAGCGCGCGTGGCGGTGTCGAGCGGCACCTGCGATGCCGCTACCGACTGCCGCGGCTCAGGAGCCGGCTTTCGCGGTCTTTCGCGTGCGCGGCTTGTCCGCCGCCTGAAACGCGCCGACGCCGCGCGGCCGTTTCGGCTCGATGCCCGTCTTGCCGATCACGTGCCGGAAATCGATCTCGTGCGCGGCGAGCGCGCCGATGAGTGTCGCGATGACCGCGAGGTGGGAAGGGACGGTACCCTTGCTCGAATAGTTCGTGATCGAACTTTCGTTCATCCGGATCAGCCGGGCGAACTCGCGCGCCGTCAACTGCGCTTTCTTCAACTCCTGTTGAAATTCCGCATACGCCATTGCACACATGTCGCCTCGTCTCCGCAAAACTTGAATCGGCCCCGCGCGACGCCGGCGCAAACGGGTGGCGTTCCCGTCGTGCCGGCGTCGCGAGGCGTTACATCTTCACCTGGTCGAGGAAGGTCTTCTTGCCGCTCTTGTAGCCGTAGATCGAGATGATCCCGTGCGTCAGGTCGCCCTTCGCGTCGAACGTCGTCGTGCCGATCACGCCTTCATATTTCGTCGACGGCATCGCGGCGAGGATCTTCGCCGGGTCCGTCGAGTTCGCGCGCTTCATCGCGTCGACGGCGATGTAGACCGCGTCGTACGCGAACGGCGCATCGAACTTGATGCCCTGGTTGAAGCGCTTCTGGTACTTGGCGAGGAACGCCGCGCCGCCCGGCATCTTCTCGAGCGCCGCGCCCGCCTGCGAGCACAGCACGTTGTCGGCGGCCGGGCCGGCCAGCTGGGCGAGCGAGTCGGTGCACACGCCGTCGCCGGACAGGATCTTCGCGCGCAGGCCGAGCTGCTTCGCCTGCTTCGCGAGCGGGCCGCCGGTGGCGTCCATGCCGCCGTACATGATCGCGTCCGGGTTCTCGCCCTTGACCTTGGTGAGAATCGCGCGGAAGTCGACGGCCTTGTCGTTGGTCGCGTCGTGCGACAGCACCTTCAGGCCGAGCGCCTTCGCCTTCTTCTCGAATTCGTTCGCGAGGCCCTGGCCGTACGCCGTCGAATCGTCGATCACCGCGACGCTCTTCACGCCCTTCGATTGCGCGTAGCTCGCGAGTGCCGGACCTTGCTGCGCGTCGGTCGCGACCACGCGATACGTGGTCTTGAAGCCCTGCAGCGTGTAGGTCGGGTTCGTTGCCGACGGCGAGATCTGCACGATGCCCGCGTCGCTGTAGATCTTCGAGGCCGGGATCGACGTGCCCGAGTTCAGGTGGCCGATGACGGCGACGACCTTGTCGTCGACGAGCTTCTGCGCGACTTGCGTGGCCTGGCGCGGGTCGGCCGCGTCATCCTGCGCGTCGAGCTGCAGCGTGATCTTCTGGCCGCCGATCGTCAGGCCCTTCGCATTGATTTCTTCCACCGCGAGGCGCGCACCGTTCTCGTTGTCCTTGCCGAGGTGCGAAATGCCGCCCGTCGTCGGTTCGACGCTGCCGATCTTCACGACCTGGTCGGCCATCGCGCCCGACGCGGCCGCAAATGCGGCGGCCGCCAGTGCGACGGTGATCAGGGGTTTGCAGCGCATGCCGACAGTGCTTCGTTCCATCTGCCATCTCCGTTGATTGATATTTCTGGTGCCGTCCGGTTTGCCGCGCGCCCTTGTGAGGCGGTCGGTGTGCCGGACGAATCTCCGTACCCGTGACGGGCCCGGCTTGCATGTCGCCCGGGCCGTGCCCGAGCGAGCGGGCGATTGCGTCCCGACACGCAATTCGTATGAATATATCCGAACGCGCTTGCGCCCGCTGCCGCGAATTGCCCGGCCTTGCGCAAATGTGATGCGGTGGCGCGGCCGTTTCGCGATGCGTCGCGCAGGTGTGAGCGTCTTGCGCCGTCGATTGCTTCGATTATTCGACCGGGCCGATCCCGATGACCATGGACAGCGCGATGCAATCAATCCGGCACTGTTCGGTCGATTCGTCTGCACAGTTTCATCGCCGTGGCGCTGCTCGAGATGCCGCCATCCGTTTGTTGCAACTAACGGTCAAGCCCGGCCGCGTCGGCGAATTGCGAATGGCGACGGGCCGTTCGGCGCAGCGTGTGCGCCCTGCTTTGCAGATGACGAGGCCGGTTCTGCGGGCCCGCTGCCGGATCGTCCGGCCCGGCGTTGCTGTCCGGCGCGGCCGCATGCCTACGTCCGTCCGCGCAAGGCCACGAATATCACGCCGGCGATCGCCAGCAGGCCGCCGCACACCGTCTCGATGCCGGGCCGCTCGCCTGTCAGCGCCATCGACAACACCGTCGCGACGGCCGGTGTCAGGTACAGGAAATTGGCGGCGCGTGCCGCGCCGAAGTAGCCGAGTGCGAAGGTCCAGGTCGCGTAACCCAGCGCGGCGGGAAAGATGCCGAGCACCAGGACGGCGAGCGCCGTGTCGCGTGACGCGCTGCCGCCGAGCGACGCGAGCGCGCCGGGCAACCATGGCGTGAGCAGCAGCGCACCGGCCAGCAGCGTATACGCGGTGCAGGGCAGCGCGCCGTACACGGGAATCAGCCGCCGCTGCAGCACGAAATAGCTGGCCGAACACAATGCCGCGCCGAGGATCAGCGTGCTGCCGGAGCCGAGCACGAGGCCGCCGGGCTGGCCGTGCGCGATCACGGCGATGCCGGCCAGGCTGACCAGCGAACCGAGCCATCCGCGGCGATTGAAGCGTTCGCGCAGAAACACCGCGGCCAGCAGCGCCGTGAAGATCGGCAGCGTGTTCACGATGAAGCTCGCCGCGCCGGCCGACACGGTCTGCTCGCCGGTATTGAGCAGCGCGTTGTAGAGTGCGATGCCGAGCAGGCCGCAGACGAGAAAGCGCAACGCGTCGCGTCTGGCCGGCATGCGAGGCCGCCGCCACGCGAGCCATGCGATCGCGAGCACCGCCGCGGTCGCGAAGCGCGCGGCCGCGAGTTGCAGCGGGGCCAGCCCGTGCAGGCCAATCAGGATGAACGGGAAGGCGGAGGCCCACGAGACGATCGTGAACGCCACCGCGCCGGCCGCGACGAGCGGCAGTCGCGCGTTGCGCGACGAGGGGGACGAAAGCGTGTTCATGCGGCAATGGTGCGGCGACGCGAGATGTTAAGCTAGCGCACCGATCAACCAGCGGGTATGAATATGGCTCACAGCTCGGTGCGACGCCGGGCCGATGGCCCGGCGCGCACGCAGCATGTGGCGGACGCGCTGCCGTCGGTCACGCCGGCACCCGGCTCGCGGCCGCCGCTGGCCAGCCTGGAGACCGTCTGTGCGGTGGCGCGCCTGGGTTCGTTCCTGGCGGCCGCCGACGCGTCCGGCGTCACGCACGGCGCGATCAGCCGGCGCGTGGCGGCCGTCGAGAACTGGCTGGGCATGGCGTTGTTCGAACGCCATGCGCGCGGCGTGCGGCTGACGCCGGACGGCCAGCGCTTCGTCGGCCGGATCGAACAGGCGTTCGCGATCATCGACGGCGCGGCCGATCAGTGGCGCTCGCCGCGTACGCCGCGACTGGTCAGGATGAGCGTGGTGCCGGCATTCGCGCAGCTCTGGCTGCTCGAGCGCCAGCACGCGCTCGAGAGCGAGGCGCCCGCGCTGCGCATCGAGCTCGGCATCGAGCTTCGCAATGTGGACATCGCCGCCGGCGAAGCGGATCTGTCGATCCGGTACGGGCGCGGCAACTGGCGTCAACTCGAAACCCGCGCGTTCATGCCGGAGACGCTCCATCCGGTCGCGCATCCGCGGCTCGCCGCGCAACTGGCCGCGCGGCGCCGTCGCAACGACGCCGCCGCGCTGCTCGAGATGCCGCTGCTGCACGACTCCGACGTGACCGGCTGGCGCACCTGGTTCGACGCGCTCGGCATACCGTTCAAGCCGCGCGCGCAGGATCGCCGTTTCGAAGACTACAACCTGGTGCTCGCGGCGGCCGAGGCGGGGCTCGGCGTGGCGCTGGCGCGAATGCCGCTCGCGGAGGCGTATCTCAGGCGCAGCGCGCTCGTCCGCGTGAGCCGGCATGAGGTCGAGTCGCCGCTCAGGTACCACTTCGTGCATGCGAAGGGCGAGAATCGTCCGGAGGTGCTCGCGCTGATGGAGCGGATGCGGGCCGCGCTGGGATAGGCGGCAGGGGCGTCGAGGTGTACGACGCAGGCGATGCAGGCGGCGCAGGCGGCGCAGGCGGCGCCGCCGCTCGACCCGGGCTACCGGATCGTCGACAATGCGACCGCGGAAAATCGCGGGGCCCGACAGATTAACGAGAATCGAGCGTGTTGAACCGTTCGAATGCAGAGGGAATGAGGAATGAATAGACCAGACAAGTCGTCGAAAGCGCGTGCGGCGCTCGACCAGCTGTTTTCGGGCATGGCGCCCGCGGACGCGCAGCAGCGCGCGTCGCGCCCGGGCAACCCGTTCGAAGCGGCAGGCGACCCGACCGGCGCCGACGGCCGCGTCGAAGTCACGCTGTCGACGAGAATCCAGTTGCGCGGCTATCCGGGCGCGGATGCGTTCATGAAGCGCATGGCCGAGGCCTGGGGCCTCGCGTGGGGCCCGTACGACGCCGTGCGGGCGACGGCGACGCTGCCGGCCGGCTGGCGCTCGCGCCGGCTGCCGGAAGTCACGCAGATCGTCGACGAGCGCGATGTGCTGCGCGCGGAAAGCAGCCTGCAGGGCGGCGAGCTGTCGTATCTGAAAGTGCATCCGCGCTATTACATCGATGCGCGCAAGGGGGTCGGCTGGCGCAAGTCGTCGAAGGCGTCCGATGATCCGGATCTCGACGGCCCCGACTGGAACTGCTACGTGATGGACCGGGAAAAGTCCGCCGAGGTGCACGAACTGACGACGTCGTCGTCGAAGGCCGATCTGGACAACGCGCGTGCGACGTTGCTGAAATGGCTCGACGAGCACTACCCGAAGCATCGTGATCCGTTCGCATACTGGACGGATTGCGAACGTCCGCTGTAAGTCCGCACGGCGCGCGGCCATCGCGGAGCACCATTGAAACGGAACGGTCCGGTCCCGATTCTCTGGGCAGCGTTCGGCGCGGCGGTCGGCTCGACCGTCATCGAGCTGCTGCTCTGGCCGATCGCCGGAGAAGACCCCTTTCACAACCTGCTTCGCGACGCGCGCCTGACGGCCGCCCTCGTGATGGGGCGAGCCGTGCTCGGCGCCTCCGCGGGCTTCGATCCGACGATCATGGGCGTGGCGACGCTGGTGCATGCCGCGCTGTCGCTTGCGTATACGGCCGTGCTGGCGAGGATGGTGCGCAACCTGTCGCCCGGCGCCGCGCTGGTGGCGGGCGCCGCGTTCGGACTGGTGCTCTACGGTATCAACCTGCACGCGTTCACCGCGATCTTCCCGTGGTTCGTTCCGGTGCGCGGCGCGATCACGCTGGTCGCCCATGTGGTCTTCGGCGTGATGGCGGCGGGCATCTACTGCATCGTCCGGCGTTCGGCGCGCGCATGATCGTCGGCGGTTCGTGCATCACGCATGCGTATCCCGACCCCAGGAATAATCGGGCATGCCACATCGTCTAATGGTCGGGTGACCCTGTACGAAGCCACGCGTCGTCCGTGACGCCAAGGCTCGGGTGGTCGGGGGCAACAATGCAGGAGCCGATCATGTGCAACTTGTTTCGGGTCGGGATAGGCGTCGTCTGTCTCGGCTGCTCCATGTGCGTGCTTGCGCAAACCTATGACGACTCGCCGGACGAAGGCGCCCGCTGCCGTGCGGTCGTCATGCAAGCGGAAATCGACGGCACGGAACAGCAGATCGTCGGGCGCGCGTGCCGGCAAGGCGACGGCACCTGGCAGATGATGCAGAGCACGGACGGCAGCATCGTGTGGTATCCGGATACCGCCTATCCGTACGCCGATCCCTGGTACTGGGGACCGGCGGTGTTCGTCGGCACGGGCGTCAGCTTCGTCTTCATCGACCGTTTCCATCATCGCCATCACTTCGACCACTTCGGTCACGTCGGTCACTTCGACGGGGGCATGCGTGGTCGTGTCGGTGCTCCGATGGGCACCGGCTTTCACCGTGGCCCGGTGTTCGTCGGTGGTGAGCACGGGTTTGGGGGAATGAGGCGGCACTGAGCCGGCGCATACGGCGCGGCGGACGCCCACCGCAGTGTGCGTGTGCCGCGTCATCGAGAAGGGGCGGTGCCGTCAGATCTTGCTGTACGTGGAGTCGAGGCAGGTTCGGCCTGCATGCGCAAACTCATCACCCACCTAACTGCTCGAAATCCCGCCCTCTCGGCTTGACACTCAACACAGTTACTCAGGTCACCCGACCTTGACTGCGTGATGACGACCTGGCAGCGGTGCCTGGGCTGTTGCCAGGATTTTTATGCGGAAGTATCCTCGGTCGGAAATTCGCGGCGTGCCGATCCGAGACAGCGGCACGCACTTGAAGCAAGCGGCGCGTTCGAACCGGGAGGGATCGAATCGCCATCGGACGTGAATGTTTGCCATCGTGAAATCTGAATCTGCCTCGGCATTGGGCTTTTCCACGCCCCAGGAAAGAACCGGGACGCCTCATTCCTTGTTCGAGGATCTCTACGCGATGATCGTCGGCATGGTATTCGTCGTAACCGGCCTGGTGCTTCTGAAGGCCGCCGGGCTCGTCACGGGCGGAATTGCGGGCATTGCGCTGCTTGCAGCGTATATCTTTCCGTTGCCGGTCGGCCTGATATTCACGCTCGTGAATATCCCGTTTTTCATCTTCGCCTACTTTGTGATGGGGGCGCGCTTCGCGATCAAATCGACGGTCGCGAGTTGCGGAATCACACTTGCCTTGATGGCGATGCCGGCAACCCTGACCATTGCGTTCGTCAGTCTGCCTTTTGCAGCATTTACCGGCGGTACGTTGTGCGGCATGGGCGTTCTCGCGCTTGCGCGGCACGGTGTCGGTGTCGGCGGAACAGGTATCGTTACCCTATGGCTGCAACGCGAGCGCGGCATCAACGCGGGCGTTACGCAGATGTGCATTGACGCCACCATCCTGCTGGTGTCGATGTCGACGATACCGGCCAGCCGTGTCGGTTGGTCGGCGCTCAGTGCCGTGGCAATGAGCGGAATGATCGTGGCATGGCACCGCCCGGGACGTTATACAGGTATCACGCAGTGATTCCAGGCGGATTGCACGGCGCGCGGCACGGCGTCGGACAGTGCGAATGACCGGAATCGTTTCATTGTTGGATTTCCCCGTTGGTCGATAGGTCTGACGAATCGCTGAACGATATGGACGGCGCATCGTCAAGGGAACCAAAAAAATCGAATCGTCATGAGGCGCGGTGGCGTATTGCCGTATCGTTGCGTGTGCAACCGTCAAGCGGCGCGCTCGCCGGGCGCTCACGCATCGTGCCGGCGCGATGCATTCCTGAGTACGTGTGCTATCAGCTGCCGACGGGAATCGACGCCGAGCTTCGCGAACGCGCGCTTCGCATAGGTATCGACGGTGGACGTCTTGAGTCCCATCGACTGCGCAATCGCCGCCGACGTCATGCCCTGGATGAACGATGCGCACACGTGCATCTCGCGCGCGGTCAGCCGTTCCTTCAGTTCCGGAAGCCATTGCGCGACGAGGTCGAGATCGAGTTCGTCGCGCGGCGCCTCGTCCGCGCTGACCGCGCCGAGCAGTCGCTTGTGTGCGGACGCCATCGGCAGCACGACCGTCTGGGTCAACTGCTACGGCGACGGCAGCGACGACATGAACTTCCCGTTCGGCGGTTACAAGCAGTCGGGTAACGGTCGCGACAAGTCGCTGCACGCGCTCGACAAATACACCGAGCTGAAATCGACGATCGTGCGGTTGTGACGCAGGCGCGGCAGGCGGGCGTTTGCCTGCCTGCCGCGCACGCGTTACTGCGCCGCCCCTTCCGCCTCCGCCGTCTCGCCGAGGAACCCGCCGCTCTGGTGCGCCCACAGCGCCGCATAGATGCCGCCAGCCTGCAGCAGCTGCAGATGCGTGCCTTCCTCGACGATGCGCCCTTCGTCGAGCACGATCAGCCGGTCCATCGCGGCGATCGTCGACAGCCGGTGCGCGATCGCGATCACCGTCTTGCCGCTCATCAGGCTATCGAGGCTGCGCTGGATCGCGACCTCGACTTCGGAGTCGAGCGCGCTGGTCGCTTCGTCGAGCACGAGGATCGGCGCGTCCTTGAGCATCACGCGCGCGATCGCGACGCGCTGCCGCTGGCCGCCCGACAGCTTCACGCCGCGCTCGCCGACCTCGACGTCGTAGCCGCTGCGCCCGTGCCGGTCGCGCAGCCGGCCGATGAAGTCGGACGCTTCCGCGCGCACGGCCGCGTCGTGCATCTCGCGCTCGGTCGCGTCGGGGCGGCCGTACAGGAGGTTCTCGCGCATCGTCCGGTGCAGCAGCGAGGTATCCTGCGTGACCATCCCGATCGCCGCGCGCAGGCTGTCCTGCGTCACGTGCGCGATGTCCTCCCCGTCGATCCGGATCGCGCCGCCATCCACGTCGTAGAAGCGCAGCAGCAGGTTCACGAGCGTCGACTTGCCGGCGCCCGATCGGCCTATCAGGCCGATCCGCTCGCCCGGCCGGATCGTCAGGTTCAGGCCGTCGAACACCGGCGTGTCGTTGTCCTCGTGCGCGAAGCGCACGTTGTCGAACACGATGCCGCCGCGCTGCACGGCGAGCGCCTTCGCGTCGGGCGCGTCGACCACGCTGCGCACCTTCGTCAGCGTGTTGATGCCGTCCTGGATCGTGCCGACGTTCTCGAACAGCTCGGTCATCTCCCACATGATCCAGTGCGAATAGCTCGACAGCCGCAACGCCATCGCGATCACGGCCGCGACCACGCCCGCGCTCGCCTCGCCGTGCAGCCACAGGTAGAGCGCGAGACCGCTCGAGCCGACCAGCAGCAGCGTCGACAGCAGATGGTTGACGATCTCGAACGCGCTGACGAGCCGCATCTGCGCATCGCCGGTCGCCTTGAACGCCTCCATCGCGCGCCGCGCGTGATCGGCTTCCCGGCGCGTGTGCGAGAACAGCTTCACGGTCGTGATGTTCGAATAGGCGTCGGTGATGCGGCCCGTCATCAGCGCGCGTGCATCCGCCTGCTGGCTGCCGACGCGCCCGAGGCGCGGCACGAAGAACGCACAGGCGGCGCCATAGCCGAGCGCCCACAGCACGAGCGGAATCATCAGCCGCCAGTCGAAGCTGGCCGCGAGCGCGAGAATGCCGATCAGGTACGCGGTGACGCCAATCACGACGTCGACCGACATGAACAGCGCATCGCGCACCGCGAGCGCGGTCTGCATGATCTTGGTCGTCACGCGGCCGGCGAACTCGTTCGCGTAGAACGACAGGCTCTGGTCGAGCATCAGCCGATGAAACAGCCAGCGCAGCCGCATCGGGAAGTTGATCGCGAGCACCTGGTGCTTGACCATCGTATGCAGCGCGATCAGCAGCGCGCTGCCAGCGAGGATCGCCGCGAAGCCGGCGAGCGTGCCGAAATGGCGGTCGCCGAAGTTGGCCGGCGTCGACGCGGACAGCCAGTCGACCACGCGCCCCATCATCGCGAACAGCGCGGCCTCGTAGGCGGCGAGCGCGGCCGACGTCAGCGCGATCAGCAGGATCCAGCCGCGCGCGCCTTTCGTGCACGCCCAGACGAACGAAAAGAACCCCTTCGGCGGCGTGACGGGATCCTCGAGCGGGAATGTCGGCAAGCGCCGTTCAAACCACGAAAACATTGCACCTTCTCCTTGTACGATCAGGCGAGTCGCGTTGCGGCAGCGGCGCCCGGCTGCGAGTGTCGCACCGATTCGCGCGCGCTGCAGGTCGGTTGTAAGCAGTCGCGGCGGCGTGCCGGCACCCGGGACCCGCCGGGCCTTTCATCGCGCCCCACAAAAAAGTCTTGACTATCTATCTACGAGTAGATAAAGTTCGATCCATGGAAACGAAGACGACCGTCCGCGAACAGATTCTCGACCACGCGATCACGCTGATGATGCTGCGCGGTTACAACGGCTTCAGCTATCGAGACCTGTCCGATCTGGTTGGCGTGAAGACGTCGAGCATCCACTACTACTTCCCGTCGAAAGACGATCTCGTTCTGGAAGCGGTGGCGGCGTACAGCGACGAAGTGCTGGCGGCGATGCGTGCGATCGATCCGGCATTGCCGGCCGACGTCAAGCTGAGCCTCTACACGAAGCTGTTCGGCAGAACGCTCGGCGACGGCAATCAGATCTGTCTGTGCGGCATGCTCGCGGCGGACATCGAATCGTTGCCGGAGCGCGTGCGGCAGGCGGTTCAGGCCTTTTTCAAGGCCAACGAGAACTGGCTCGCCGAGCTGCTGGCGCAGGGCGCGAAGGAGCGCACGCTGCAGTTCAGCGGCACGCCGGAAACGGCCGCGCGCACGTTGTACGCGGCGTTCCAGGGCAGCGTGCTGGCCAGTCGGCTGTTTCATACGCGGGCGCGTCTCGAGGATGTCGAGGCCGTCTGGAAAACCCGGTCCTGACGGACGGGGCAGGCAGTCAGGCGGTTCGCCGCCTTTTGTTGGGGTTTGTTATCTATCTGGTGGTAGATAGAGGGTCGGGCGGATGGATTCGATCATCCGCATTTTTTGGGGATATGTGTCTATCTATGAGTAGATAAACAAGCGTGATGTCGGCGGCCAGGCCGTCGGCGCGCGATCCCGGGTTGGAAGGCTGTTTCACTCACTCATCATTGAAAAGGAGTCTGTCATGTCGATCGAAAAAGTGCTGTACCGCGCTCATGCAAAAGCCACCGGCGGCCGTGACGGCCGTGCCACGGTGCCCGAAAGCGGTCTCGACCTGAAGCTGACCACGCCGCGCGAACTCGGCGGTGCAGGCGGCGCCGGCGCGAACCCCGAACAACTTTTCGCGGCCGGCTACAGCGCGTGCTTCATCGGTGCGATGAAGTTCGTCGCGGCCCGCGACAAGATCGCGATCCCCGCGGACGCCGCGATCGAAGGCAGCGTCGGCATCGGCGCGATCCCGAACGGCTTCGGCATCGAAGTCGAACTGAAGATCTCGCTGCCGGGCCTCGACCGTGAAACCGCGCAAACGCTGATCGACCGCGCGCACATCGTCTGCCCGTACTCGAACGCGACGCGCGGCAACATCGACGTCACGCTGACGCTCGTCTGATCGCACGCACTACGAAGTAATCCGTCGTCATTCATTGCATACACCGGTTGAGCCAAGGAGTCTCATCATGAAGATCGTCAAGCCGCTGCTGATCGCCGCTGCCGTTGCGGCCGCGTTGTTCAGCGCCCCCGCCGCCTTTGCCGCCGGCACCGACGGCGTCCGTCCCGATACGGCGACCAGCGGGTTGCTCGCCGTGCTGAACGGCCAGAAGGGGCCGGGCCTCGAAACGCTGAGCCCCGCGAAGGCGCGTCAGGTGCTGGTCGACGCCCAGCGCGGCGCGAAGGTCGATCTGTCCGGCATCGACGTATCGAACCGCACGATCGAGCAGGACGGCCTGTCGGTGCCGATCACGATCGTGCGTCCGCAAGGAGTGGCGGGCACGCCGCCGGTGTTCATGTTCTTCCATGGAGGCGGCTGGATTCTCGGCGACTTCCCGACGCATGAGCGCCTGGTGCGCGATCTGGTGGTGCAATCGGGCGCCGTCGCGGTGTTCGTGAACTACACGCCGTCGCCGGAAGCGCATTACCCGGTCGCGATCAACCAGGCGTATGCGGCGACGAAGTGGGTCGCCGCGCACGGCGCGGAAATCGGCGTCGACGGCAGCCGCCTCGCGGTGGTCGGCAACAGTGTCGGCGGGAACATGGCGGCCGTCGTCGCGCTGATGGCGAAGGACAAGGGCGGCCCGGCGATCCGCTTCCAGGGCCTGTTGTGGCCCGTGACGGACCACGACTTCAATACCGGTTCGTACAACGCGTATCAGCAGGGGCACTTCCTGACCCGGCCGATGATGAAGTGGTTCTGGGACGCCTATACGAAGAACGAAGCGCAGCGCAACGAGATCTACGCGTCGCCGCTGCGTGCGAGCACCGCGCAGTTGAAGGGATTGCCGCCCGCGCTGATCCAGGTCGCGCAGTTCGACGTGCTGCGCGACGAAGGCGAAGCGTACGGCCGCAAGCTCGACGCAGCCGGCGTCGATGCGACGACCACGCGCTACGACGGTACGATTCACGACTTCGGTCTGCTGAACGCGCTGGCCGAGGATGCGCCGACCAGGGCGGCGATGAAGGCGATGGCCAACGAAATCGCCACGCGCCTGAAGTAGGGCTGCGGGCGGCATTCGAACGGGTTCGGATGCGAACGGCGGAGCGGCGGGCTTAGGTCCGCCGCTTTCGCATGGGGAGCGGGGCGGCACGGCCGTCGAAACGCGACCCGGCGGCCGGATCGACGCGGCCCGATGCTGATCCCGATCGCGTGCTGGCCCGCGGTGCCCGCCGCGCCCATTGTTGGTACGATCGCGCGTATCGTCCACGCCGGCGTCGCATGCCGCCGGCCCATCGGCTGCACGGTCACGCGGCCACGTTCGGGAGAAGCGGTTCATGCTGCAGGCGTTCGCGGTCTTGCTGACCTTCCAGTGTCTCGGGGAAGGGGTGTCCTACCTGTTCGGCCTGCCGGTGCCGGGCCCCGTGATCGGCATGCTGCTGCTGTTCGGTTTCGTGATGCTGCGCCCGCGGGTGGCCGACGCGATCGAGCCGACCGCGCTCGAGCTGCTGCGCCATCTGTCGCTGCTGTTCGTGCCGGCCGGCGTCGGCATCATGGTGTCGGCCGACCGCGTGCGCGGCGATGCGCTGGCGGTCGTCGTCGCGCTGGCGGTGAGCACGTCGCTCGCGATCGCCGTGACGGCACTCGTCACGCGCGCGTTGCTGCGGCGCCAGCGGCGCGCGGACGGCGCGGCGGAGGGCACGCAATGACGGCCTTCCCGAAACTCGGCGCGATCTGGGTCTACCTCGCCGCGACCCCGCTGCTCGGCCTGACGATCACGCTGATCGCGTACCTGATCGCGCAGGCCGTCTATGCGCGAGCGCGCTTCAACCCGCTCGCGAACCCGGTGCTGATCGCGGTCGCGCTGATCGTCGTGCTGCTGACGATCACGCACACGCCGTATCCGACGTATTTCGAGGGCGCGCAGTTCGTCCACTTCCTGCTCGGCCCGGCGACCGTCGCGCTGGCGCTGCCGCTGTACCGCCAGTGGTCGAAGCTGCGGCGCGCCGCGGTGCCGCTGCTCGTCGGGCTGCTGGCGGGCTCGCTGACCGCGATCGTGTCGGCGGTCGGCATCGCCGCGCTGTTCGGCGCGTCGCACCAGACGATCGCGTCGCTCGCGCCGAAATCCGCGACCACGCCGATCGCGATGGCCGTCGCGCAGGAAATCGGCGGGATTCCGTCGCTGACCGCCGTGCTGGTGATCTCGACCGGCATCTTCGGTGCCGTGTGCGCCCGCGCAATCCTGAACGCGCTGCGCATTGGCGAGCCGGCCGTGCGCGGTTTCGCGCTCGGCGTCGCGTCGCACGGGATCGGCACAGCGCGCGCGTTCCAGGTCAGCGAGGAGGCCGGCGCGTTCGCGGGCCTCGGGATGGGGCTGAACGGCGTGCTGACCGCATTCGTCGTGCCGATCCTGCTGCCGGTGCTGTCGCGCTGGATCTGAGCGGCGCAGGGCAGCGGCGGCGTGGGATGCTATCGGTTTCCCTGATGGCCGCGCATCGCGCGCCGGCCCGCCGGGCGCCTGCCGCGGATGTATCGTTGCCGTTATCAGGAGAATTCAGGAACCGGCACGGACATTTGTGCAGCGATCGGCTAACGTTGCATCGGCGCCGTGGCGGCACGCCGACGTCCGTCGCGTGCGGGCCGGCGTTCGACCCACATCCAACAATCGACAAGGAGAACCGGTCATGACGAAGTCTCGCGTGGTTTCGGTGGCAGTGGCAGTAACGGCGTCGTTCGGTCTGCTGTTGACCGCAGCGCCGGCGGCATATGCGCAGGATCCGGCGTCCGCGCCCATTGAGAATCCGGCATCCGCACCGACGCAGAAGCAACTCGACAAGGCGCAGAAGAAAGCTGCCCGCAAGGCAGCGCGCGCGCGCCACGCGAAGGACCTGAAGGCGATCGGCACGGGCACCGGCTACCGGCTCACCAACGACCAGAGCAACTATCCGCAGAACGCGGTGGAGAAGGCGCCCGCGACGAAGGCGGCGCCGGCGCCTGCTCCGGCCGCGCCCGCCGCGCCGGCATCGGGCCAGTAAGGGCCGGGCCGGTAGGGGCTGACAAGGACCGACAAGGACCGACAAGGACCGGCAAGGACCGGCAAGGACCGGCAAGGACCGGCGTTCGCGCAATGAAAAACGGCGCCGGGTCGACCCGGCGCCGTTCGTCCTCGTGCGCGCCGCGCAGGCGGCACGCGGCGCGGTCCCGGGCATGCCGGGACGGCCCGCAGCCGCGTTACGACGCGAGCTTCGCGGCGAGTTCCGCGACGTGCTTGCCCTGGTAGCGCGCGATGTCGAGTTCGTTCGCGCTCGGCTGACGGCTGCCATCCGCGCCCGCGAGCGTGGTCGCGCCGTACGGCGTGCCGCCCGTGATCTCGTTCATGTTGACGAGCCCGCTGCACGCATAGGGCACGCCGACGATCACCATCCCGTGGTGCAGCAGCGTCGTGTGGAACGACGTGATGGTGGTTTCCTGGCCGCCGTGCTGCGTACCGGTCGACGCGAACACGCTGCCGATCTTGCCGACGAGCGAGCCTTTCATCCACAGGCCGCCGGTCTGGTCGAGGAACGTGCGCATCTGGCCGGCCATGTTGCCGAAGCGGGTCGGCGTGCCGAAGATGATCGCGTCGTAGCCCGCGAGTTCGTCCACGGTGGCGACGGGGGCGGCCTGGTCGACCTTGACGCCGATCGCCTTCGCCTGGTCGGCGGGAATGGTTTCCGGCACGCGCTTGAGCGTGACCTCGACGCCGGGCACCGATTGCGCGCCTTCCGCGACGTGCTGCGCCATCGTTTCGACGTGCCCGTAGGACGAGTAGTAAAGAACGAGTACCTTGGCCATGTTGCGAATCTCCGATTAAGAAGGCCCCGCCTTCAGCGGGGCCCGAGGTTCCAAGCAGGCGTCATGCCCACTCGGCCGTCACTTCGACCGGACGCAGGTCGAATACCAGCACTTCGGCATCCTTGCCGTCGGCGAACGTCAGCGCCTGTTCGTTGCGGATACGCGCGCCGTCGCCTTCGCCGAGCGTCACGCCGTTGACCGTCACGCTGCCGCGTGCGACATGCACGTAGGCGAAGCGGCCCGGTGCCAGTTCGAGCGTGGCGCGCTCATCGCCGTCGAACAGGCCCGCGTAGATCCGCGTGTCCTGGCGGATCTTCAGCGAACCGCCGCTGCCGTCGGGCGACACGATCGGCGTGAGCTTGCCGCGCTTGTCGGCTTCCGCGATGTTGGTCTGCTGATAGCGCGGCTCGGCACCCTTCTCGGACGGTCCGACCCAGATCTGCAGGAAGTGGACGGGCGTCTCGTGCGAATGGTTGAACTCGCTGTGACGCACGCCGGTACCCGCGCTCATCAACTGGACGTCGCCCGGCACGATCACCGACCCGGTGCCCATCGAATCCTTGTGCTCCAGCGCACCGTCGAGCACGTACGACAGGATTTCCATGTCGCGGTGCGGGTGCGTGCCGAAGCCGCGGCCCGGCGCGACGCGGTCGTCGTTGATCACCAGCAGGTCGGAGAAGCCGACTTGCTTGGGATCGTAGTAGTTCGCGAAAGAAAACGTGTGACGGGAGCTGAGCCAGCCATGCTCGGCACGGCCACGTTGGTTTGCTGCACGAGTCTCGATCATGATGTTTTCCTGGATGTCGCCGGACCTCGGAAGTGGGCCCGGCCGTTCGTTGAGATGAATCTTAGGTCAATCTATTTGACAAATAAATGGCCGTAGAGATAATGACTGTCGCTATGGAGTGGACAATATGGAACTCAACGACCTGAGGATCTTCGTCGCGACCGTCGATGCGGGCAGCTTCACGGCGGCGGCCGACCAGCTGATGCTGTCCAAGCAGTTCGTGAGCCGGCGCACGATGGCGCTCGAGGCGTCGCTGGGCGTGCGTCTGCTGCATCGCAACACGCGCAATCTCGCGGTTACGGAATCGGGGCAGGAGTTCTATGCGCGCGCGCAGCGGATCCTCGCCGAGGTCGCCGACGCCGAGCAGGCGATGTCGGTGCGCAGCACCGAGCTGCACGGCTCGCTGAAGATCAGCGCGCCGCTGTCGTTCGGGATCACGCACGTGTCGCCGCTGATCGCGGAATTCCTGTCCGCGCATCCGGCCGTGCGGCTGAACGTCGACCTGACCGACCGGCGGGTCGACCTGATCGGCGAAGGCTTCGATCTCGTGCTGCGGATTGGCACGCTCGAGGATTCGACGCTGATCGCGCGAGCGCTCGGCGCGTGGCAGATGATCGCGTGCGCGAGCCCCGCTTACCTGAAGCGGCACGGCGCGCCCGCGACGCCGGCCGACCTCGCCGGCCATACGTGCCTGATGTACGGGCGCGAGCGGCGCGTCGGCTGGGAATTCCGGGTCGACGGGGTGGCGCGCACCTTCGACGTGCAGGGGCCGCTCGTCGCGAACAACGGCGAAGTCGTGCGCGACGCGGCGATCGCGGGGCTCGGCATCGCGCTGCTGCCGCATTTCATCGTCGGCGCGGCGCTCGACAGCGGCGCGCTCGTGCCGGTGCTCGACGCGTACGCGCCGCCGCCGATCACGCTGAACGCGGTGTTTCCGCAGCACCGGGAAGGGTTCGTCACGCTGCGGACGTTCATCGGGTTTCTGACCGAGCGGCTGGGGAAGGCCGTGCCGGCGGCGAACGGCGGCGCGGACCCGCGGCGGTAGAGGCGCGGGCGTGCGACGCGTGCGGTGAATCCAGACGTAATCTCCGCAGGATTTGCGGAGATTGTTGAGTCATGCGGTGAATCGGTGGGATAATCTCCGCATCATGAGCGGAGATTACACCTTCATCTGGCAGTCGTCCGACTGGCCCGCCTGGCGCTTCGACCTCCCGGCACTCGCGACGTCACTGGCCGATGTCAGCCGTGCGCAAGGTGCGCTGGCCGGGAGACTGGCGGATGTCGGCCTCGCACTGCGCGATGAGGCCAGCCTGGCCGCATTGACGGAGGATGTCGTCAAGACCAGCGCCATCGAGGGCGACAACCTGAACGTCGCATCGGTCCGATCATCGATTGCGCGCCGGCTCGGCGTCGATATTGGGGCGCTGGCGCCGGTTGATCGCCATGTCGAGGGCGTGGTCGACATGGTGCTGGACGCGACGGCCCGTTCGGCGGAGGCGGTCACCGAAGCCCGGCTGCGCGGGTGGCATGCGGCGCTTTTTCCGACCGGCTATTCCGGGATGTCGCGGATCGCCGTCGGCGCGTGGCGTATGGATGCGAGCGGGCCGATGCAGGTGGTGTCCGGGCCGATCGGCCGGCAACGCGTGCATTTCGAAGCGCCGCCTGCCGCGCGCCTGCCGAACGAGATCGAGCGCTTCCTGCGGTGGTTCAATGCGACGCCGGTCGAGCCCTTGCTGATCCGGGCCGGCCTGGCTCACCTGTGGTTCGTCACGCTCCACCCGTTCGACGACGGCAACGGCCGTATCGCACGCGCGCTCGGGGATCTGGTTCTGGCGCGCGCTGATCGGAGCCCGCAGCGCTTCTATAGCCTGTCGGCGCAAATCCAGCGCGAGCGCAATGCGTATTACGACGTGCTGGAGCGCACGCAGCGCGGTTCGCTGGACGTCACGGCATGGCTCGCGTGGTTTCTGGATGCGCTGGGTCGGGCCGTCGATCACGCGCACACGACGCTCGATGCGGTTCTGGTCAAGGCGCGCTTCTGGCAGCGATGTGCGGGCCTCGCGATGAACGAGCGTCAGGTCAAGGTGATGAATCGCCTGCTCGATGGTTTCGAAGGGAAGCTGACGACCAGCAAGTGGGCCGCCCTCGCGAAGTGCTCGCAAGACACGGCGCTGCGCGATATCGAGCAGTTCGTCGCGCGCGGTGTGCTGCATCGCTCGTCGTCCGGTGGCCGGAGCACGAGTTACGAACTGGTGCCATTCGACGGCTGACGGCTGACGCTTGCTCGCGCTGCCGGCGTTCGCGCGTGTCGCCATCACGGCGAGCACATGCAAGGCCGAGGCATCGTGCGCGTGATCGGTGTGGATGGCGCGCCCGGTTCGGGTTACGCTTCGGCGGGCGGGGCGAGTGCCGCATGCCGCGCCGGGCATTTTTACCTCGAACGTTGCGGGCATGGCGTTTCTACAGGCCCGCGAACCAGCGACGATCCAGGCCATGACAACCCAGAACCGATCGAATGCTCGCGCCGGCGAGCGAGGGCAGGCCGCGCTTCGCGGCCGGCATGCGTGGAGCGTGAGCCCGCGAGCCGCCATGATGTTGGCAATACTGACGATCGCGCCGATGGCTGCGCATGCGGCCGGCTTCGACTGCGCGAAAGCTGCTTCGCCGACCGAGAAGACGATCTGCGCGGACGCCGGGCTGTCGTCGCTCGACGGCCGGCTGGCGGCGGCGTGGCAGAACACGCTCGCCAAAGGCGGCGATACCGCCGTGCTGAAGGCGGCACAGTTGAAATGGCTCAAGCAGCGCGATCGCTGCGGCAACGATGCGTCGTGCCTCGGCGATCGCTATCGCGAGCGGCTCGCGAGCCTGAACGGCGCGCCGCTTGCGGCCGACCGCTGGCAACAGACGTGGTATCGCGACAGCGACAACCCGTCGTTCGGCGGCGTGCTGACGTTCACCGGCACGGCACCGCGTCTGCACTTCGAACTGAGTGGCAACAACGGCGCGAATACCGGCGGCCTCGACGGCGATATCGACCTGCACGGCGAGCGCGGCACGTTTCGCCAGGATCGATGCCGGCTCGATTTCAGCCGCAAGGGCGGCCGCGTGCAGGTCGCGCAGCAGGGCGGCGATGCCGATTGCGGCGCCGGTGCGGGCGTCGTGTATTCGGGCGAGTACGTGACGGCGTCGAAGGCGCAGGCGAGCCAGGCGGCTGACCTCGTGACGCTGAAGGTGCTGGCCGACGCGCACCAGAATGCGATCGCGCACACGCTGCTCGGCGCCGACTATCAGACGCTCGTCGATACGATCAACACCAGCGCGGACGAGCAGGATCTTGACGGCCTGAACGCAGACGTGAAGTCGTACTGGGTGCGCGGCATCGCGACGACGAACGCCGCGATCGTGATGCGCCGGGGCACAGAGTTGTGGATCGGGCTGCTCGTGTTCGATGCCCATGACAAGGTGCGCATGCGCTACTACTCGAACGTGCCGGCGTGGAAAAAGACCGTGCCGAAGACCATTCGCGCCTGGCACGACAATCTCGACAAGACGCTGCCGATCGATGTGATGTGATCCGGCGGGCCGCTGCGCCGGGCGTGACGAGGCCATGGTCTTGGGCCAAGGATCTTCGCAAGCGACGAGCGGCCATCCTGGCCCCGGGCACTGTCTTCGGCTGCGTGCCGGTGTGCGACCGAGATGAAACCGTCGCGTCGGCAGGGGGCTGCGCCACGGCGGCGCACGCGCCCAGCATCACCACGCAAAGAACGGGGAGCGTGGCTGCTGTTCGCAACGACGGACGAAATGCCATATGGCTCCGATGAAGGTTGCGCGGTCTCGCAGAAAAAGAACCGGCATGGATTCGAACCGGGACCGTCGCACGATGAACGGGCCGCCGGGAGAGAGCCGTGCCGAGTATGAACGGTCATCGCGACGCGACGGTTGGCAGTAAGCATGCCGTAAAGAATCGTTTGAATTCTTCGCATGCCTTGCGCCCGCCCGCTATCTCTTGTGCAACTGCCGCCCCCATCGAATGTCACATCCTGCGATCGATTTGGCGCGCATCGCATGTATCCGATCGTGGTTCAACAGCTAAGCTGTTACCGCACGCCGGACCACGTCCGGCCATCATCGACTTTGGTGCACACCCATGGCACGCAACCTCACTTTCTCTCTGGATATCGCCTGGCGCACGCTGCTGAAGGACTTCGGCGTGCAGCCCGACCACGTGCTGCGCAGGGCGCGTCTGCCTGAAGACCTGTTTCACCGCGCGGATCGCGGGCTCGACACGGACGAGTACTTCCGCTTCTGGCGCGCGCTGGAGCTGGAAGCGAACGACCCCATGTTTCCGTTGCGCCTGGTCGAGATGGTGTCGGCCGAGGTATTCGATCCGCCGCTGTTCGCCGCGCTGTGCAGTGCCAACCTGATGCAGGCGGTGCAGCGCCTGGCCAAATACAAGCAACTTGTGGCGCCCATGAGGCTCGAGGTCGACGTGGATGAGGCCGGATCGCTGACGGTGTCGCCGCGCTGGTTGTCGGTGCAGACCGAGCTGCCCTGTTCGCTGCAGGTGGCCGAGGTCGCGTTCTTCCTGCGGCTGGCCCGCCTGGCCACACGCGAGCCCGTGCAGGCATTGCGGGTGGCCCTGCCACAGCTTCCGCCCGCGAGCTGTGCGCCGCGCTACCAGCGCTTCTTCGGCGTGCCCGTTCAACGTGGCGAGCGTCCGGCCATTACCTTTGGCGCCGCCGATGCCCTGCGCCCGTTCCTGACCGTGAACGAAGGCATGTGGCGCGTGTTCGAGCCCGAACTGCGCCGTCGGCTCAGCGAACTGGACGCAACAGCCACCATGGCCGAGCGCGTGCGTGCGGTGCTGCTGGAACTGCTGCCCGGCAACACGGCCACTATCGAGAAAGCCGCCGAGCGCCTGGGGCTGAGCAAGCGTACGCTACAGCGTCGCCTCGAAGACGAAGGCGAGAATTTCCGCTCGCTGGTGAACACCACCCGGGAGAGTCTTGCCCGCCACTACCTCGGGAGCACGACGATGACTGCCGGCGAAATCGCCTTCCTGCTCGGTTTCGAAGATCCCAACTCCTTTTACCGCGCCTTCCTGGAATGGACCGGGCAGACGCCGGATACCGCACGCAATGCCATGCGCCTGAACTGAGAACGACACTCATGACCCTGCAAGAGAAACAACGCAAAGTGCTGCTGGCAGGTGCCACCGGACTCGTGGGCGGCCTGATGCTGAAGGCCCTGCTGGCCGACCGGACTGTCTCGGAGGTCCATGCGCTGAGCCGCCGCCCGCTGGCTGTGCACGACCCCAGGCTCCAGGTCCACCAGGTGGATTTCGGCCGCTTGCCCGCGCTTGCGCAGGTCGACGAGGTGTACCTGTCTATGGGCACCACGATCAAGGTGGCGGGCAGCAAGGCGGCCTTCCGAGCGGTGGACTTCGATGCCAACCTGGCCGTGGCGCAGGCCGCATTTGCGGCGGGCGCGCGGCGTGTGGGGCTGGTCAGCGCCGCAGGGGCGAATGCCCGGTCGTCCATGTTCTATACCCGCGTCAAGGGCGAACTGGAAGATGCGCTCAAGGCCATGCCCTTCACGGCGCTGGTCATCGCGCAACCTTCGCTGCTGCTGGACTACCGCGACGGCCTGGGCCAGGCCACGCGGTACGGCGAGATCATCGCGATCCCCGTCGCCAGACTGCTCGCGCCGATCCTGCCCGGCGCCTACAAGCCCGTACACGCCGAGGCCGTTGCCCAGGCGCTGGTACGAACCGTTCCCACGTCCCGGGGCGTGGTGGTCCTACCTTCTGCCGAGCTGGCCCGGCTGGGCGCCGCGCAGAATTGAGCGAGATGGGAACGCGTCGGCTGCGCGCAGGCCTGCCTTTGATGCTGGCGATCGACGTGCTGATCGCTCCGCCGATCGCGCCCGCGGGCATGGACGATGCCGAGGGCCGGGAAACGGCGCGGCGCCTGGGCTACGAGGCTGCGGTCGCGCAGCTGCCTGCCATCCGGTCGGTCTTGCAATGCCACGGCCTCGCGGTCCAGGTTGCACAGGCGCGAACGAAATTGCCCTGAGTCACGTTCAGGCTGGCGCCGATCGCCATCCCTCTGGCGCGCGTGGCGAGTTCGCTGCGGAGCCTGGCCCTCTATGGTGAAGGCATCTTCACTCCATGAGGTTTCGCGATGATCGCCCGACGCAATGTTCTTTCCGCCGCCCTGCTGATTGGGCTGCTGGCCAGCCAGACGACCTTCGCGCAGGACGGCTGGTCGCTCGCCAGGCAGGCCGATGGCATCAGGGTCTACGTGCGCAACGTCGCCGGATCGCCGTTGCGCGAATTCCGCGGCGAGGTGCAGATCCGGGCTACCCCCGATGACGTCGTCAAGGTGCTGCGTGACGCCGATGCCTACCGTCAATGGATGCCCGACGTGGCCGCTTCCGAACTGCTCAAGGCCACCGACACCGAGCAGTTCCATTACCTCGACAACAAGGCGCCCTGGCCGGTTTCCAACCGCGACGGCATCTACCACTTCACCTACACGAAGGCCGGCGACGGCGCGCTCACCGTGCGCGTGGAGGCGGTCCCCGACTACCTGCCGTTGCGCGAGGGCAAGGTGCGGATTCCGCAGGCCAAAGGTCAGTGGAAGCTGGTGCCCGACGCAGAGGGTGTGAAAGTCACCTACCAGATGCATGCATCCCCCGGCGGCGCCATTCCCGACTGGCTGGCCAACCGGACAGTGGTGGACACGCCTTACGGGACGCTCAAGGCACTGCGCAGCCGTGTGCAGGAAGCCGGCCGATGACCATCGCGCCTCGTGCGGCGGCGCGGATCGCAAGCCGTTTGGCGCATGACGCGAGGCAAGCGGCCTGCTTTTCCTGAAAAGCTAGCGGCAATTCAACAAACGAGGTGCGACATGCCCACCACAGGAAAGAGAAAAACGGCTTTGGTCACCGGCGCATCGTCAGGCATGGGCAAGGCCATTGCCCAGCGTCTGATCAAGGACGGCTACCTGGTCTATGTCGCTGCGCGCAGTGTCGACAAGATGGACGACCTGGCGCGACTCGGCGCCGAGCCTCTGCGCATGGACCTCTCCAGGGACGACGAAATCGTCGATGGCGTCAAGTTCATCCTGTCCCGGACGGGCGGGGTGGACGTGCTGGTCAACAACGCGGGCTTCGGCCTGTATGGGCCGGTCGAGGAAATCAGCATCGACGAGGCGCGCTACCAGTTCGAGGTCAATCTGTTCGGCGCCGCGCGGCTCACGCAACTCCTGCTGCCGGCCATGCGGGCCAGGCGCTCGGGATACATCGTCAACATCACCTCGATGGGCGGCAAGATGTACAGCATCCTGGGGGCCTGGTACCACGCGACCAAACACGCACTGGAAGGCTGGTCGGACTGCCTGCGCCTCGAAGTGGCCGAGTTTGGCATCAAGGTCGTGATCGTCGAACCCGGCGTGATCGAGACGGGCTTCGGTGATGCCGCCACCGACAGCATCGTCAAGCGCTCGGCCAGCGGCCCGTATGGCCGCCTGGTGCAGATGGTGGCCAAGTCGATCAAGAAGACATACGGACACGGCACCGGTAGCGATCCGCGCGTGATCGCGGACGTGGTCTCCAAGGCCGTCTCCAGTCGCAAGCCGCGCACGCGCTACGCGGCCGGCAAGTTCGCCAAGATGCTGATCCGCATGCGCGTCTGGCTAGGCGACCGCATGTTCGACCGCATCATCCTCAGTCAGACGCGCTGACAGACCGTACGGCTTTTTTTCCCAACATGGAGGTATGCGATATGACATCGAAAGTCTGGTTCATCACGGGCGCCGCACGCGGATTCGGGCGCATCTGGGCAGAAGCCGCGCTGGCGCGCGGCGACAGGGTGGCTGCAACGGCCCGCAACGCGGGGTCGCTGGACGTGCTTGCGGAGCGCTATGGCGACCGGGTACTTCCCTTGGCCCTGGACGTGACCGATGCGCAGCAGGTTGCGGACGCAGTCACGCAGGCGCACCAGCGTTTCGGGCGGCTCGACGTGGTGCTGAACAACGCCGGCTACGCGTTGGTTGCCGCCATCGAAGAAGCCACGGTCGACGACGTGAAAGCCGAATTCGAGACGAATTTCTTCGGTGCGCTGCGCGTCATCCAGGCGGCGCTGCCTGTCCTGCGCAGCCAGCGCAGCGGGCATATCCTGGGCGTCTCCAGCGTAGCGGGCATCGTGGCCGGTCCCATTTCCGGCTTCTACAACGCCTCCAAGTGGGCGCTGGAAGCCCTGCACGACAGCCTGGCGCAGGAAGTCGACAACTTCGGCATCAAAGTGACGCTGATCGAGCCCGGTGCCTACGCGACCGACTTCGCGAGTCCCGCGTCCCTGAAGATCTCCGAGGGGCTGGAGGCCTACGCCGCGCTGCGTCAGCAAGCGTTCGCGCGGGGTGCGGCCATGGAATTCGGCGAACCGCAGGCCACGGCGCAGGCCGTGCTGCAGGTCGTCGATACGGACAAGCCGCCGTTGCGTCTGTTCCTCGGTACCGAGGGCATGCCCGTCGTGCGTGCCGCCTACGCGGCGCGACTGGCCGAGTGGGAGCAATGGGAGGCTGTATCGAATGCGGCCCAGGGCGTCTCGATCCGCCAGGCCATCGTTACCTGAGGTCAAGCCGTGGCCGGTGCCATCGGCATGTCCGGCGGGTGCCGTTCGGCGTATTCGCGGGCTGAGGGGGCCTCGAAGCTGCGCTGGCCGGGCCACCGCCGATCGCCAGCTGCCTTTGCATGGAAGGGAAAGCCGCGACAGCCCTTTCGTGTGAGATGCCCCGCCGGCCGCCGATGACGCGTTTGTTACGTGACAATTGTCCACTAAATCGAGACAGCCAATCTTGTTATGACGGATTGATGATTTCCGGTGAGACAGTAGACTGCACCCGTGCTTCGCCAGAACCGTTCCGCAGCGCGCCACGACGGCGCGACCGGACGGATTCTTCGGCAGCGGGCCGGCCGGCCCGCGGTTCGATCGTGCGAGGCGGGTTCGTTGTCGATCCGTGAGTTCGCCGTTGCGGCGGACGTCGGCACCGAATGCGTCAAACCGTCAAATCAAGGTGATTGCTATGCGTTACGTTTCGCTGGAGTCGAAGAAGGACGAGCTGCTGCTGGCGGCTCGCGTGCTGCTGATGATCCTGTTCGTGCTGTTCGGCTGGCAGAAGCTGAACGGCTTCTCGGGCACGGTCGCGTACATGGCGTCGACGGGGGCGCCGTCGCCGGAGCTGTCGGCGGTGATCGCGGTGGCGGTCGAGCTGGTCGGCGGCGCGCTGATCGCGGTCGGGTTCTATACGCGTCCGCTCGCGCTGGTGTTCGCGGTCTATACGCTCGCGACCGCGTTGATCGGGCATCGCTACTGGGCGCTGCAGGGCATGGACCAGTACCTCGCGATGATCAACTTCTACAAGAACATCAGCATCATCGGCGGGCTGCTGTTGCTCGCGGTGAGCGGGCCGGGGCGGTATTCGTTCGACCGGAAGTAAGCGGGCGCGAGAATTCGTGCTGCTCGACGGGCCCGGTGCGTGGAAGCGCGCCGGGCCCGTGTTTCATCATCCGCCCGTCGTCGACGGGCGAGCGAAATCGACATCGGTTGCCGGTTCTCGTATAGATTGGGGGCCCTCATTCCCTTTCATCGTTGGCTACCGTGTCGCACCCGACCATCCTTCTCATCGGCGCGTCCGGCCTGCTCGGCCGTGCGGTTGCCGCATCGTTGTCCCGCGAAGCGTCGCTGACGCTCGTCGCAACCATCCGGAACCCGGACACCGCGGGCGCACGGCGCCTCGGATTGCCGCCGGAAAACGTCGTCCGACTCGACGTGCTCGATCAGCCGGCACTCGAACGTCTGTTCGACACCCGCCGCCCGGCCGCCGTGATCATCTGTGCCGCCGAGCGCCGCCCGGACGTCTGCGAACGCGACCCCGCGGCCGCGCGCGCGATCAACGTCGATGCGCCGGCCCGCATCGGCGCGCTCGCCGCGCGCTACGGCGCGTGGACGCTCGGCATCTCCACCGACTACGTGTTCGACGGCAAGGCCGCGCCGTACCGTGAAGATGCCGTGCCGAACCCGCTGAACATCTACGGCCGCACCAAGCTGGAAGGCGAGGCCGCGTTGCTCGCCGCGTCGCCGCTTGCCTGCGTGCTGCGCCTGCCGTTGCTCTACGGCCCGATCGTCGACTGGCGCGAGTCGGCCGTCACGAGCCTCGTGCCGGCGATCGTCGCGTCCGCGCGAGCGGGCGCGGATGCGGTCGGCATGGACGCGTGGGCGATCCGCTATCCGACCTACACGCCGGACGTGGCGGACGTGATCCGCGACCTGACGCTGCGCCGGCTCGCGGGCTCGCCGGTCACGGGTATCCGTCATTGGTCGGGTGAGGAACCGATGACGAAGTACGACATCGCGCAACGGATCGCGGCCGCGCTCGGGATCGACGCCGCGCTCACGCGGATCGACACGCCGGCCGATGCGACGCCGCGTCCGTACGACTGCCATCTGGATGCATCGCGCGTGCGCGCACTCGGCATCGCGCATGCGACGCCGTTCGCGGCCGGGCTGCAAGCCGTGTTGCGCGACGCGCCACCGCTGCCGTAAGGTCGGCGCGCCGCAATGCCGCAACGTGAACGTGTGGCAGCGGTCGGCGCCGGTGCGCGGCTGGACGTTACACTGCGCAACATTTCCGTTTGGCGGGAAGCGTCCGGGCCGCGAGGCGGCCCGTCCGGTTCGCCGATACCCTGGCGCATTCGAAAAATCACGCGAGCAAGCGAGAGCCGATCGTGGCGTGTCTTTGTATCGGATGCGATCGCGCGCGCGACCTCGTGCGTGCCCGTTCCCTGCCGACTGCTTTCTGGCCGCGTTGCCGGACGAAGCGAAACGTTACGTCATCCATATCGATATCGACCCGTTCCATGCGCCGTGGCTCGGGACGAGCCCGGCTGAATCGGGGGTGATCGTGTCAGCTGTCATCGTGGTTGCGTCCGCAACTGTGGGTTGCGGACGCAATCGTGGATCGATTCAGCAGTGCCGGCGACGTGCGGAGGATTTCGCGCTTGCGACCCTACTGCGATTCGAGCCATGTGGCGACCGCATTGGCGTCGTCGGCATCCAGCGTATGAGCAACGGCTGTCATGACGGGGGAATTGGCACGTGTCTCGTTCTTGAAGAACTCGATCTGCCGAAGCAGATAGTTCACGTGTTGTCCGGCAAGCCGCGGGAACGCGCCGGCACCCTGGCCCTGCGGGCCATGGCACGACGCGCATGCCGGGGTCCCCCGGTCCGGTACGCCATGCTCGAAAATATCCTTCCCCCTTGCCATCAGCGCGGCGTTGCCTGCCTTGCCATGCACCGGTTCCTGATGCGAGTAATAGGCGGCAAGCGATGCAATCGTCGCATCGTCGAGCCGCGACGCAATACCCCACATATACTCGCGCGCATGCGTCTCGCCCCGCGTGTGCTCGCGGAAGCCCTTGAGCTGCACAGTGAGATATTCCGGTGTCTGAGCGCTTAGGCGCGGGAACATGGGTGATTCGCTGTGTCCCTGTGCACCGTGGCAAGTGGCACAGACCTGCCGAGCCAGCTGCTCCCCGTCCTCGGCGCGTGCGTGCGACGGGACGCTGCCGATCGCGATGACGATCGGTAGCAGTGACATTGGCAAGGAAAACATCTTGTTCATCTTTCTTTGCTTCCAGTCGAACCGCGGTACAGCGAAACAGCCGGTATCGGTCGCTTGCTTTGGTATCGATGTCTTCCCTGGTGGGCTCATGCTTGCGTAGCGATACTGAATACAGTGTGAGAGCGCCGGAGACGGGTATCTTGATTGAAGTCAAATACGAGTGTATTTCGACGCTCGCCGCGGGTGTCTCGCCGGTCCATCGCTGTGGCCCATCTTTGCACGATCGTGCTGGCGGCAGAGCGCACCCGGACCTCGAAAACCAGGTGCCGGATCGATGACAAGCACGAGCGATTCAGTCGGCAGGGCGCCTGTTCGAATCGGCCGACGCATGCCGACTTCGCGCGTTGCCGGGCCGGCACACTCTTTGATCTCCCTCAAAGCCGTCGCGTCGGCACACTTTGATGTCGAGCCGCAGCCGACCAAGATGGAAATTGTGGGCACTGGCTGACGGGCTCGCCGAGCAAGCGAGTCGATCGAGCGATCGCCAGTGCATTCCGCCTGTTTCCGTGAGGTCTGGTATGTCGTCGTTGGGGCCGCGGGCCGCGATCACCGTCATCCTCCGTGAGCACGAGCGGCTGTCTGCCGTCGTCGAGGGCATGCGGCGCTATGTCCATCTGCTTGCGGCTGGCAAGCCCGTTCCGGGTCTCATGGTGTTCCGGGCGATGCTCTATTACATTCGAGAGTACCCCGAGCAGATACATCATCCGAAAGAGGAGCGCTACCTGTTTGCCCCATTGCGGGATGCGGCTTCCGAATTCGACGGCGTGATCGACGAACTGGAGACTCAGCACGCGCGAGGTGACGGGATGTTGACCAATCTCGAACACGCGCTGACCCGGTACGAGTTGAAGGGTGCGCCCGCATTAGCGGCACTGGTGGCGCTGGTGGATGAATATGCCGAGTTCTATTCGGATCACCGGTTTACCGAGGAGACGCTGATTTTGCCGGCCGCGAGACGTCTGCTGTCAAACGAGGACTGGGCGGAACTTGACCTCGCCTTCGGAGCCAATCGCGATCCATTCGACGGGGTCAAGCTCGAAGCCGATCTCGGCAAGCTGTTCTCGATGATCGTCAACGCGATTCCGGAAACGGAAGATTAGCGGTTCGCGCATGGGTCTCGGCCGAGGCTCTCTACCGAGCCAGGATGCCGGCTCCGTGTGTGCGGCGCGCTCAGCGTGCGTCGTCTGCAAACAGCCGGTGCTCGGGTTCGGCCTGCTCGGTATCGAGACATTGCACGCGCCAGCGACCGGCATCCGGCGCGTGATGGGCATGTGGGTACCAGCGTGCCATGCCGGATGCGCCGACACCTGGTGCTTTGGCATTGCCGGACGCGAAGCCGTCCAGGACGATGAGCGGACGGCTGGCATCGGGCACGGCAAGCTGGATGCCGTCGCCGGTCCGGGCAAGCGTCCCCCATGACGGCATTGTCATCGCGTAGTGGCCTTCACACGACCACTTTTGCTCGTCGAAATCAAGCCAGACGATCGCATACGCGGACGGGCCGGCATGCGCGAACGTGTCGAGATGAACGGTGATGCGCATGGTGGATTCCTGTGACGAGTGACTGCCGACATCCGGTGAGAGGGCATGGGTCCAGTCTAGGTTTGGCCGTGCGCCTGGCCTTGACGCACGTCAACCGGTCAAGCGGCATGACGGCCATCAACGATCGCTGGCTCGACGACTTCCGTCGTGGTTTTCTCGTAACGCTGATGCGGGCATTTCCTCGTCAATTCTTGCTGGCTTCGCCGCTCAGCGTGTCGCGCTCGACCGCGATCAACGTAGACTCTGGTGCATACACAAGCCGGTCGCGCACCGGCGAGGTCGGCCGCTTGACGAGCGGGTCGGGACCATGAAACGTACAGAACACTTGTCCTGCCGGCAGTGCCGGGTCGAATCGCACGTGAATTTCGTGCTGCCCATCAATCCCAACCCAGATCGGCCGGCGCGAAGCTGCATGCGCTGTTCGCGCGGATCGCGCGGGACGGGTGCAGCTTCGGCACGTGAAACGCCGCGCCGGCGTCGAGGCTCGCGGCCCAAAGCCGGCGAGTGTGCGCCGGACCGCAAAAGTCCTCGAACATGACCGATGCGCACTGCTATCATTCGCGCCATGCCGCGCCCCAACCACGGGGCGGCGCCAGGCGGCGAGGAGGTCGCCGCCGAAGGCTCGCCGCGCGTTCGAACGCGGCGCGCCAGGTGTTGCGTGCCGATGTCATGCGGTTTTCGACGATGGTGTCGCGTTCGGCACACTTCGAAAGCCTTACAGATCGAGGCAAACGATTCACACATCGCAACACAGATTGGCGGAACTTCGTGATAGGTTCTGCCATCGGAGGTTTTTTGAATAAAAACATGCCCAAAGAGGATGAATACATGACCCAGGCTCTGCAGGAACTCGAAGCACAACTTCGGGACCTGAACATCAAGCTGTCGGAAGCCAAGCAGAAGGAGAAGCAAGCCGCACTCGCGGCATTCAGGGAGCAGGTCCAGCTGTTGGGCATCTCGCAGCAGGAAGTGCTGAGCGCCCTCGGCTACATCGTCCAGCGAAAACGCAAGGCGCCTGCCAAGTATTACGATCCGACGACCGGCCGCTCGTGGTCGGGCCGCGGCCCGCGACCCAAATGGCTTGAAGGCCGGGATCTCGATACGCTGCTGGTCGACCGCGAGGCCAAAACCTGGTGGCCCGGGGACGACCAGGGCTGAGGCAGCACCGCACCGGCACCGCGCCGGTGCCGTTCGAACCGCGCCGGCCTCACCACTCCCGCGTCCTCCCGTTCTTTCGGTGTCCCGGCCTGACTGCGGGATCGCCGGCTTCAACATCTTTCAAATTCATTACCACCGCTACCCGCTTCCGTTCCCGGAAGCGGGTAGCGCGGCGCTTTCTGCGTGCGCCCGTGCGCCGGCCCGTCATGCGCGGGAACAGGCTTTAGAATGTCGCCCGGACATTTCCGGCGGGACACCATGGCAGCAAACATGAAATCTTCGGCGCTCGACGATCCGGCGGCGCCGCGCGGCGGGCAGGTCGGGGCGTATGCGTGGAAGGCGCTGGCCGGCTCGGCGATCGGCTACGCGATGGACGGCTTCGACCTGCTGATCCTCGGCTTCATGCTGCCGGCGATCACCGCGGCTTTGCAGCTGACGCCCGGGCAGGGCGGCGCGCTCGTCACGTGGACGCTGATCGGCGCCGTCGCGGGCGGCATTCTGTTCGGTGCCCTGAGCGACCGCTACGGCCGCGTGCGCGTGCTGACCTGGACGATCATGCTGTTCGCGGTCTTCACCGGCCTGTGCGCGTTCGCGCAGGGCTTCCGGGACCTGCTCGTGTATCGCACCATCGCGGGCATCGGCCTCGGCGGCGAATTCGGCATCGGCATGGCGCTCGCGGCCGAAGCGTGGCCGGCGAGCAAGCGGGCGCGCGTGTCGTGCTACGTCGCGCTCGGCTGGCAGGCCGGCGTGCTGCTGGCCGCGCTGCTGACGCCGCTGCTGCTGCTCCATATCGGCTGGCGCGGGATGTTCGTGGTCGGCGTGTTGCCCGCACTGCTCGCGTGGGTGCTGCGCAACCGGCTGCACGAGCCGGAAGTCTTCGCGCAGCGCTCGACGCAGCCGCGCGCCAACGCGTTCCGGATGCTCGTCGCCGACGCGCGCACCGCGCGCACGAGTCTCGGCATCGTAATCCTGTGCTCGGTCCAGAACTTCGGCTACTACGGGATCATGATCTGGCTGCCGACCTTCCTGTCGAAACAGATGGGTTTCTCGCTGACGAAGTCGGGGCTGTGGACCGCGGCGACCGTCGTCGGGATGATGATCGGCGTCTGGACCTTCGGGCAGCTCGCCGATCGCATAGGCCGCAAGCCGACGTTCCTGCTGTACCAGCTCGGCTCGGTCGTGACGGTCATCGCCTACGCGCGCCTGTCGGACCCGACGGCGATGCTGTGGGCCGGCGCGCTGATGGGGATGTTCGTCAACGGGATGGTCGGCGGCTACGGCACGCTGATGTCCGAAGGCTATCCGACCGCCGCGCGCGCGACCGCGCAGAACGTGCTGTGGAATATCGGCCGTGCGGTCGGCGGCTTCGGGCCGGTGGCGGTTGGCGCGCTGGCCGCTCACTACTCGTTCCAGACGGCGATCGCGCTGCTCGCCGGCCTCTACGTGCTCGACATGGTCGCGACGCTGTTCCTGATCCCCGAGCTCAAGGGCGTCGAACTCGAATGACGATGCATGACGATGCGCGGCGCGCGGCCGGGTTTCGCAGCCCGGTGCCGCGCCGCGGTTCAATTCAACGATTCATCACATCACCGGAATACACGATGCAACGCAACCACCGAACGATCGGCGTGATGGGCTCGGGCAAGGAGCCGTGGCTCGCGTTCTCCGAGCCGCTCGGCGCATGGCTCGCGCAGGCCGGCTTCAACCTGCTGACGGGCGGCGGCCAGGGCGTGATGCTGGCGGTCGCGCGCGCGTTCGCCGGCGTGCCGGGGCGGGCCGGCCGGTCGATCGGCATCCTGCCGACGCAGGCCGATCCGCACGCGGGCTTCGTGCCGCTCGACGGCTATCCGCATCCGTTCGTCGAGATCCCGATCCTCACGCCGCTGCCGCGCCGCGAACCGGGTGCCGATCCGCACACCATCAACCGGAACTACGTGAACGTGCTGAGCAGCGACCTGATCGTCGCGCTGCCCGGCGGGCACGGGACCGCCGAGGAGATCGCGCTCGCGCAGCGCTGGCGCAAGCCGCTCATCTGCCTCGGGCCGGACGGCGCGTTTTGTGAGCTCGCGGCGGGCGCGACGTGCACGTCGTCGCTCGACGACGTGATCCGCTTCATCGACGCAGCGTTCGCGGCGGCGCTGCCGCATGCGGAGCCGGTGCAGCGATAGTGCGGCCGCGGCCGTGCGTCAGTCGCCGGGTGCGGGTGCCGACGGCGGCTGGTCGTGCAGCCGGTCGAGCACGGCCCGTTCGGATCGGCCGTCGCGCATTCGCGGCCGTTTCCCGAAAAGTGAGTGATCGTCGCAGGAGCGCGTCGGCGCGTGCTGGCGATCTGTCGGTGCGGCTCGACTGGCCGCCCCGCGCTGGTCAGCGCCCCGTCTTCAGTTGCGCCCACAACCGGTTCTGGAGCCGGCGAATCTCGGGCGGCATCGGCTTGAGCAGCGTCATCTTGCTCAGCACCTCGTCGGCCGGGTAGACCGACGGATCGCGCGCGATCGCGGGCTTCACGAACTGGCGCGCGGCCTTGTTCGCGGTCGGGTAGAACACCGCGTTGGTGATCCCCGCGTTGACCTTCGGGTCCTGCAGGTAGTTGATCCACTTCAGCGCGGCATCGCGGTTCGGCGCATCCTTCGGGATCACCATCATGTCGAACCACAGCAGCCCGCCTTCCCGCGGATTCGCGAAGCGGATCTCGTACGGACGCTTCGCTTCCGCCGCACGGCGATGCGCGATGCCGACGTCGCCGGAATAACCGAACGACACGCACAGGTCGTTGTTCGCGAGATCGTTGATGTAACCCGACGAGTTGAACTGCGTGATGTACGGGCGCACCTTCTTGAGTACTTCGTACGCGGCGCGGTAATCGGCCGGATTCGTGCTGTTCGGATCCTTGCCCATGTACTGCAGCGTCGCGGCGAACACGTCGACGGCCTGGTCCAGGAACGATACGCCGCAGCTCTTCAGCTTCGCCATGTTGGCCGGGTCGAACACCAGCGCCCAGCTGTCGACCGGCGCCTTGTCGCCGAGCGCTTTCTTCACCGCCTGCACGTTGTAGCCGATGCCGTCGGTGCCATACGCCCACGGCACGCCGTACTGGTTGCCCGGATCGGCGTCGGCGACCATCTTCATCAACAGCGGATCGAGGTTCGACAGGTTCGGCAGCTTCGTCTTGTCCAGCGGCTGGTAGACGTTTGCCTGGATCTGCTTGGCCATGTAGTTCGACGTCGGCACGACGATGTCGTAGCCGGAGTTGCCCGACAGCAGTTTCGCCTGCAGCGTGTCGTCGCTGTCGTAGTTGTCGTAGCGCACGTGCAGGCCGGTCTGCTTCTGGAAATTCGGGATCGTGTCCGGCGCGATGTAGTCGGACCAGTTGTAGATATTCAGCTCGCCGGCCGCCTGGGCGTGTGGGGTGACGACGGCGGCGATGCCCGCGACGGACATCGTGGCGGCGGTTGCGATGGTGCGGCGAAGGGTGCGGAGTTGCATGGCTTGTCTTCCGTATCGGCGTACGCGGCGCTGGGCGGTTGGCGAGTCGTCGCGCCACGGTTCAGGTGATGGACGTGTGGAACCGGCCGGCGCTCGAATCGAGCGCCGGCGGTGCATGATGATCAGGAGTCCGTTCGGTATGCGAAGCGAATCGTTCGGACATAAAACGCGAGTCGATCGGGTCGCGAGTCACGCGACACGATGCGCAGGTCGAACGGAGCGGAGGGGGCGCGCTAAGGCAGCAGCGACGCCACGTCGTCGGTGTGGATCGCGACGTATGCGCGCGCGGCGACGGCGTTGTGACGGCGGACGGAACGGCGGGACAGGATGGTGTAGATCGACAGATGCAGGCGAGGACTTTGCCGGCGGTCACTGTCGTCGGTGGACGAGATCGATGCACGCACGTTGCGCGCATCGCCTCGTCTCCACCGCACCAGCGGGCCACGGATTCTCACGATTGCTCTCGACCGGGTTGTTGAAAGTATTGAACACCTGGCGACTCGCGGACGCTGGCCGTTTCACGTGTCGATCGCCGCATTTGCCGCGCGGCGGCAGCGGGACCGTCAAGCAAAACGAAAGCATGATGCAAAGCGAAATCGCCGAAACATCGCGTTCCTGTGAATCATCAGGTAAATCGCTGTAAGGATGCCTCCGGATTTTCCCTAGTGATTCGAGCGCCGATGGATCGGGTCGATGAGCGTGAGCGCCGGGGCGTGCGTGACGTGTGCCGGCCGGGATGCGGCCGAAGTGATGAGAATATTCGACAGATTGCCGGCAGCACATGCGACATTTGCGGTTCGCGGCCGGCGTCACGCATGTCGGCCGCGGGGCGAAGCAACGCGCGTGCGGTCGTCAGGCGACCCGGATCCCCAGATTCTCGATCAGCATCGCGGCCTGGTCATACGAGATGGTCGCGCCGCGCAGCACGCCCGACGCGAGCAGCTTCGGCGTGCCGCCGAGTTCCACGTCGCGCAGGTCGGCCCCGTCGAACCGGGCGTCGTTCAGATGCGCGTTGCGCAGGCTGCCGCCTTCGAACACGGCGTCGCGAAAGTCCGTGCCGGCGAGATCGGCATCCGAGAAGTCGAGCGCCACGAGCCGCGTTTTCCGGAACGAGAAGCGGCGCAGGCTCGCGCCGACCAGCAACGTGTTCGCGAATTCGATGCCGAGCGACTTGCATTCCTCGAAGTCGGCGCCGGTCAGCCTGCATTCGTCGAAGCGCGCCGAGCCGAGCTTGCTGCGGCGCCAGCTCGTGTTGTTGAGATCGCAGGACTGAAACTGCGCGTCCTCGAGGTCGGCCGACGCGAAGCTCGTCTGGCGCGCGCGGCAGCGAATCCACGCGGTCTGCGCGAGCGTCGCGCCGACGAACGACGCTTCCGCGAGCGCGCAGCGCTCGAATCGCACGCCGCGCAAATCGAGCCGCGACAGGTCCGCACCTTCGAGATCGCAGTCTTCGAGACGAATCGGCGCAGGCGAGCCTTCGACGAGAAGCAGCAGGTCGGCGCGATCGAGCGTTCGGCCGGAGACGGAAACTCCGCAGGTCGTCATGGGGTAGTCCGGTGTGAGTTGAAATGTTCGAGGCCGGTATCGGATGGTATCGGCCGGGCTGAGCGACATCGCGCGGGCGCCGCCGCTCAGCGCGCGGCCTTCATCCGGGCCGCGACCGGCTTGCCGGCCGGCTCGCGCTGGAACGTCCACAGGATGCGCATCTGCGCGCGCATCGCCTGCTCGTCAGCCGGAACCAGGCAGTACGCGAGCCCGATACGGCTGATCAGCGCGATGATGTCGTCGAGCGCGGGCACCTGCGCGCCGTGCACGGCGATGTATTCACGGTACGGCTTGTCAAGCACGCGCTGCCACATCGGCGCGATGTTCTCGACGATGTAGCCGAACACGTCGGTGGACAGGCTCGTGGCCAGATAGTTGTGGTGAAAGCCGCCGTGATGACGATCGCGATAGCGCACCGCGAAGCACACGCTCTCTTCGCAGTAGGCCTCGAAGTCGTGCTCGAAGGCGGTGAGCGCGCGCTGCATCTCGTCGAAGAACTCGGCGTTCTGGATGCCGATCACGCCCTGGATCAGCTCTTTCTTCGTGCCGAAGTAGCGGTACAGCGTGCGCCGCGAAATGTTCGCGCGGCGTGCGACGTCGTCGATCGACAAGCGGTCGATCCCGTGCTCGATCATCGCGTCGAGCGTGGCGCGCAGGATCGCGCTTCGCCCGTCGTTGACGCTGTCCATCCTGCTGGCGTCGCCCCAGCGCAGTTGCCGATCCATACCTTTCCTCGTTGCCGTGCGTTGCGCGGCGTGTGCCGATGTGCCGACCGAATACGTCGGTTCGGAATTTTCGCACACGTTGTCACAAAAATGGAGTTTGTGCCATTATGCGTCACAAAATAAGCAGTTTGTGACATAGCGCCGGGTGCATCGACCTGCCCGGTGTGTTCCCGGCACGGTCCGCCACGCAGTGCAGGGCTGCGCCTTTCGACTGGAAGGAGACGATCCATGACCGAATCATCCACGCCGGCCACCCGGCATCCCGTTCACCGGATTCATGCCGCACCCATCGACGCGCGCTACGCGCGCGGCTGGCATTGCCTCGGGCTCGCCGACGACTACCGCGACGGCCGCGTGCACGGCCTGGCGATCTTCGGCACGCGCGTGGCGGTGTTCCAGGGCGAGGACGGGCAGTTGCGAATCCTCGACGGCTACTGCCCGCACATGGGCGCCGACCTCGGGCGCGGCCACGTCGACGGCAACGCGCTCGTGTGTCCGTTTCACGGCTGGTCGTGGGCCGGCGACGGCACCTGCACTGCGATTCCGTATTCGCAGCGCATCCCGCCGAAGGCGCGCATCAAGTCGTGGCCGGTGATGGAGCAGAACCGCCTGCTGTTCGTGTGGAACGATCCGGAGGGCAACGCGCCCGATCCGGCGGTCGAGATTCCGCGCATCGACGCGTGCTTCTCCGATGCGTGGAGCGACTGGGCGATCGTCAAGTGGGTGATCGACACGAACTGCCGCGAGCTGATCGACAACCAGTCCGACATGGCGCACTTCGGCCCCGTGCATGGCGCGCCGATCGACTACTTCTGCAACACGTTCGCTGGCCCGGTGGCCTACCAGAAACTGCGCGGCGGCAGCACGCGGCTGGCCGGCAGCGGCGGGTTGACGGCCGACTCGGCCTACTTCGGCCCGGCATACCACATCACGCTGATGACGGGCGAAGCGCAGGGGCAGCCGCTCAGGTCGATCCTGCTCAACAGCCACGTGCCGATCGATACGAACAGCTTCGAGCTGCGCTTCGGCGTGATGGTCGAGAAGAATCCGGCGCTGACGGAAGAACAGAATCGCGCGATGGTCGACGGCTACGTGCTGGCCGCGCAGTCGGCATTCCGCGAGGACGTCGCGATCTGGGACCACAAGACGCGCGTCGACAATCCGCTGCTGTGCGAAGGCGACGGTCCGATCTATCGGCTGCGCCAGTGGTACCAGCAGTTCTACACGGACGTGGGCGAGCTGCCCGCGCGACACGCGAGCGTCGAGGTGCACGAATACCGCGGCGAGCACGGCGCCTGGCGCCAGCTCGCCGACGTGCCGGCCGATGCGGCAAGCTGCCTTGCCACGATCTGAGCGGAGGCGATCATGCACGACGATCGACACGATTCGTTCGGCGACGCCACGTACGACGTGGTGGTGGTCGGCTCCGGCGCGGGCGCGATGACGGCGGCGCTGCGCGCGCACGACCAGGGGCTGTCGGTACTGGTGGTCGAGAAGAGCACCGTCTATGGCGGCACCACGGCGGTGTCCGGCGGCGGCATCTGGATTCCATGCAACGACCAGATCGCCGCGCTCGGCGGCAGCGATTCGTATGACGAAGCAATCATGTATTTGCGCGACGTGGTCGGCGAGGATTTCGACGCGCGGCGCATCGATGCGTATCTCGACAACGGCCCGAAGATGGTCGCGTATCTCGCGAAGCACGCGCACACGCGGTTCAACGCGGTGCCGCGTTATCCCGACTACTACCCGGACCGCAAGGGCGGCAAGCCCGGCTACCGGACGATGGAGCCGGCGCCGTTCGATGCCGCGCGTCTCGGCGCGCATTTCGACACGTTGCGCGCGCCGTCGCCGGCGACGCTGATCGGCGGGCGCATCGCGATGACGCAGATCGAGGCGCACACGATCCTCGCGAAGGAGCGCGGCTGGCTGAGGCTCGCCGCGCGCCTGATGCTGCGCTATGCCACCGATTTCAAATGGCGGCGCCGCACGCCGCGCGACCGGCGCCTGACGCTCGGCAATGCGCTCGTCGCGAGCCTGCGCGCGGCGCTCGAGCAGCGCGGCATCGCGCTGTGGCTCGCAACCCCGATGCGCTCGCTGCACACCGACGGCGCACGCGTGAACGGCGTGGTCGTCGAGCGCGACGGCCGGCCGTTCGGCATCCGTGCGACGCATGGCGTCGTGCTCGCGTGCGGCGGATTCGAGGCGAACCAGGCGATGCGCGACCAATATCTGCCGAAGCCGACGCGCGCGGAGTGGAGCGCGGCGCCGCCGATCAACACCGGCGACGGCATCCGCGCGGGGCTCGCGCTCGGGGCCGACGTGGCGCTGATGGGCTTCGTCTGGGGCGTGCCGACGGTGCGCGTGCCGGGCGAGGAGAAGCAGCGCGGGCTGTTCGTCGAGCGCTCGGCGCCGCGCTGCGTGATGGTCAACCGGCTCGGGCGGCGCTTCGTCAACGAATCGGCGCCGTATCCGGACGTGATCCACGCGATGTATGCGGACCATGCGAATACGCAGGCCAACGTGCCCGCGTGGCTGATCTTCGATGCCGAATATCGCAAGCGTTATCCGTGCGGCGTGCTGCTGCCCGGCAGCGTGCAGCCGGACAGCAGGATCCCGCCCGGCTGGCTCGACTCCGTCATCTATCGCGCGGGCTCGCTGGCCGAGCTGGCCGCGAAGATCGGCGTGGATGCGCAGGGGCTCGCGCAGACGGTCGAGCGGATGAACGGTTACGCGCTCACCGGCATCGATACCGAATTCGGCAAGGGCGGCAACCTGTTCGATCGCTATTACGGCGATTCGTCGTCGAAGCCGAATCCATGCCTCGGGCCGATCGAGCGTGCGCCGTTCTATGCGCTGCGGGTCGACCCGGGCGAGATCGGCACGAAGGGCGGCTTGCGTACCGATGCGCATGCGCGCGTGCTGCGTTCCGACGGTTCGGTGATCGACGGCCTCTATGCGCTCGGCAACACGTCGGCGGCCGTGATGGGCAAGACCTACCCGGGCCCCGGCTCGACGATCGGGCCGGCGATGACGTTCGGCTATGTCGCGGCCGATCACATCGCGGCCGCGCGTTCCGACCGCTTCCTCTAGTCGAGGCCTTGACCTTGAAGTCGGGTTGAATCTTAGAGTGCCTGCTGACGGTAGTGAATCGGCAGGCCCGCACGTTGCCTGCGACGATCAATCTTCGACGAGAGGCAACGCAGATGGACAGGCGCTTTACACAGGTCGAATTCGGGCCCCACAAGGTCGATGTGCCCGAAGGCGGGTACTACGACCGGTTCCGGATGAATCCGGATCTCGACGCGGTCGCGCGGGATCCCGCCGCGGGGAACATCGATTTTTTCCGTCGGATTCCGAAGCGTCAGGTCGCGTCGCGCGTCGGTCCGACCTGGGCGCCGAATTTCTACTATCGCTCCAGCAGCATCCAGCTGCTGTTTCTCGCGCCGCTCGAGCGCCTGCGTACCACGCTGCCGGTGCCGCTCGAACCGCTGCGCGCATTTCCCGGTTACGGGCTGGTCGCGCTGACGTTCTTTTCGTATTCGGTCTGTGACAACGATCCGTATGACGAGGTGTCCGTCGCGGTCGTGATTCGCCGGCCGGGTGCGCGCGGCTCGCATGCGCTCGAGCTGCTCGACGCGATGCGGCGCCGGAGCTTCTTCGCGCATGTGCTGGCGCTGCCCGTCACCACGGAAATCGCGCGGGTGCGCGGCGTGCACGGCTATCAGCTGCCCAAATGGCTCGCCGATATCGACATGAACATCGGCGCACGCGTGAGCGCGCGGATCGCCGGGATGGACGGCCGGCCGGACCTGACGCTGAACGCACCGTCGCCCGCGCTGATCGACGTGCCGTCGCAGTCGCGGATGGGCACGAATACCATGGTCAATCTCGTCGACGGCGTGTGGCACCAGAGTTCGGTGCAGACGAATACGCTATCGTTCGCACAGCGCGTGTTGCCGCTCGGCATCGAGCTGGTGCGGCACGACGGGCCGCTGAGCCAGCTGCTCGACGGGCTCGGCGTATCCACCATCGTGCGGTTCGACGTGGTCAAGGATGCCCAGCTGGTGCTGAATCTGCCGACGCCATTGGGGAACGTTCAATGAACCCGTTCGATGAATCCGGCTGCTCGTAACCAACCCGTTTTCGGAGGAAGCATCGATGACCCAGCCGACCCGTGATCTGGATCTCGTCGTATTCGGTGCCACCAGCTTCGTCGGGCAGATCCTGACGCGCTACCTGTCCGAATACCTGTCGGGCAGCGGAGAAACGCTGCGCTGGGCGATCGCCGGCCGCTCGGAGGCGAAGCTCCGGCAGGTCAGGGACGCGCTGGGCGCCGCGTGGCAGGCGCTGCCGATCATCGTGGCCGATGCAGCCGACGAAGCGCGGTTGCGTGCGTTGTGCGTGCGCACGCGCGTCGTCGTGTCGACCGTCGGCCCGTACGCACTGTATGGCGAGCCGCTGGTGCGGATCTGCGCGCAGACCGGCACGGACTACTGCGATCTCACCGGCGAGACGCAGTGGATCAAGCGGATGATCGAACGGTACGAACCGGCGGCCAGGCAATCGGGCGCGCGCATCGTGCATTGCTGCGGTTTCGATTCGGTGCCGTCGGACATCGGCGTCCTGTTCCTGCAGCAGCACGCGCGGCGGCAGTGGGGCAGGCCGGCCACGCAGGTGAAGATGCGCGTGAAGACGCTGAAGGGCGGTGCGTCGGGCGGAACGGTCGCGAGCGTGATCAACGTCGTGCGCGAAGCCGCGGCCGATCCCGCGTTGCGCCGCGAACTGCTCGATCCGTATGCGCTGTGTCCGAAGGATCATCGCTTTACGGTGCGGCAGCACGCGGTCCGGTCGGCGGAATTCGATCGCGACGGCGGCACGTGGATTGCGCCGTTCGTGATGGCGGCCATCAACGAGCGCGTCGTGCATCGCTCGAACGCGCTCGCGCACAACGCGTACGGCAGCCGGTTCGCGTATGACGAAGCGGTCATCACGGGCACGGGTTTCAAGGGCCGCCTCGCCGCGCTCATGATGATGGCCGGCCTCGGCGCGTTCATGGCGGGCGTTCTCGTCAAGCCGGTGCGCAGCCTGATGGAGCGCTTCCTGCTACCGAAGCCCGGCGAGGGGCCGAGCGTTGCCGCGCAGCTGGCCGGCCGTTTCGATCTGCGCTTCTTCGGGCGCGCCGACGACGGGCGGACGCTGCGCGTGAAAGTCACCGGCGATCGCGATCCGGGCTACGGCTCGACCGGGAAGATGCTGGGCCAGGCCGCGCTCAGCCTCGCGCTGGATTGCAGCCGCGACGGCGAGAAGACCGGGCGCGGCGGCGGCTTCTGGACGCCCGCGACGATGTTCGACGAGCGCTTCGTCGAGCGCCTCGTGCGTCATGCCGGGTTGCGTTTCGAGGTGCTTTGAGCGTGTGGCGCACGCGTCCGGGTCGACAGGAATCGAAAAAACAGAGGATCACGAATCAACGTGAGGAGGCAGCTTGCTGCAACCTGCAACCGCGGGTCGGAAGGCCGGATCCGGTGTCGCCGGCGCGCCGCGCCGGTCGGACGCGTTACAGGAGCGCGATGACCTGCGCGGCCGTCGCCTTCGCCGACTGCGGATTCTGCCCGGTCACGAGACGGCCGTCGTCGACGCGCCGCCATTTGTCGGATGGCAGGACACCTGCCCATGGCCTCGATACGCTTGCCGAGGCAAACCGTAACCTTTAAGTGAAGTTCAAGGGCAGGCGTTTTTCGCCTTGCCTTTGCGCGCGCGCGTTGCCCATGACGAGGCCGGGAAGTGCCGGTACGGCGCGGAGTGGCTGACGTTCGCGCGCCGCGCGATTTCAGTCGTTCGCGCCCGCGCGCGGCGTCTTGCCGGTCCAGCGCCGGTACGCATGGCGGAAGCTGCGCGGCTCGCTGTAGCCGAGCCGCTCCGCGATCGCGGCCACGCTCAGCGCCGGCTCGTCGAGCAGCCGCACCGCCTCCTGGCGACGCACGTCGTCGAGCAGCGACTGAAACGTGATGCCGTCCTTGTCGAGCCGGCGTCGCAAGGTGCGCTCGGTCAGGTGCAGCGCGTTCGCGAGCGACGTCATCGACTTGAAGCGCGCGAGGTCGCGCGCCATCAACTCCTTCGCGCGATCGGCGAAACGCGTGCCGACCGACGCGGCCCACTGCCGTTCGAGCGCTTCGCATTGCCCGTGCAGCGCATTGAAACTGACCTCGTTCGCGAGCCGCGGGGCTTCCGTGCCGTTCACGCTCGTGAACACGAGCCGGTTCTCGTCCGCATTGAACGTGACCGGGCAGTCGAAGTGGCGTGCGTAGTCCGCGCCGTTGCGCGGCGTGCGGCGGGCGAGATGCAGCTGCGCGGGCCATACCGGCTTGCCGACCAGATCGGACACGATCAGGCGCAGGCTCGACAGGCACATGTCGGTCTGGAACACCTCGAGGTCGGGTTCGCCGTTGTAGCGGCCGATCGTCACGCTCATCCCGTCCGCGTGCGCGTGCACGCGCACGTCGAAATACAGCCCCATGAACAGCGGAAACTGGCTCATGCACCGGAACGCCTGCATCACGGAGCCGCTGATCAGCATCGCGTAACCGGCCAGGCCGAGCGTCGACACATGGAGCCGCGCGCCGATCGACAGGCCGATCGACGGTACGCCGCTGCAGCGCAGCAGGTTGCGGAAGCAACGTTGCTCCTGGCCGCGATTCACGTGCAGGTTCGGCGACGCGACTTCGGCCGCGCCGAGGCCGGTGCCCGCGAGCAGCGCGGCGCCGTCGATGTGCCGGACGCGGCATTCGTCGAGCGCGACCGCGATCGCGTGCACGGTGGCGGGAATGTCTTCCTGGCGTCCGGCCGGACGCGCGAGGCCGAGCGCCGAACGCAGGCTGCGTTCGGCGCGGCTTTGAGGTCGATGGGACTTGCTGTCCATGGCGAGGGGCGGCAACGGGTTCGCGTAGAACATAGCCGGAATGTCCGCGAAACGCCAGAGGGCCCGCATCAGCGGGGGAGCAGGCCGGCTGCCACGCGTCCGGAAATATCCCCCGATTACGTCCGCTTTTCTCATTCGTCGTCGATTTTTTGGCGCACCACACTCGTTTCCGGATCGCGCAATGCCCGCATTGCCGACGAGACGAGTGTTGATGTCATGGACCACGCCACGTGAGGACAGCATGAAAGACACCAGGCCGGAGCAGCGCACGCCCAGCGCCGCGACAGACGACGTGCGGGCGCGCACGGACGGGCACGCCGACGCGGGGCCACACGCCGCGCATTCGCTCGGGCTGTTCACGCTGGTGATCTTCGGCCTCGCATACATGCTGCCGATGACGGTGTTCACGACCTACGGGATCGTCACGCGCGAAACCAACGGACACCTGACGATCGCGTATGCGGTCACGCTGGTCGCGATGCTGCTGACCGCGCGCAGCTACGGCCACATGGCGCGGCTGATGCCGAGCGCCGGTTCCGCCTATACGTTCGCGAGCCGCAACTTCGGCACCTCGGCCGGCTTCATGGTCGGCTGGGCGCTGCTGATGGACTACCTGTTCATCCCGATGATCAGCTACCTCGCGATCGGCATCTACATGAAACAGCTGTTCCCGGCCGTGCCGGCCAGCGTGTGGATCGTCGCGAGCATCGCGCTGGTCACCGGGCTGAACATCGTCGGCATCCGGCTCGTCAACCGCGTGAACCTGATCCTGATCGCGAGCCAGCTCGTGTTCATTGCGGTCTTCGTCGCGGCGGCCGCGCATGTCGCGGCCGGCGAGGGGCTGGCGCCGACGCTCGCGCTGCCGTCGTCGGGCGACGCGCGGGCGATCTTCGCCGGGTCCGCGATCCTGTGCCTGTCGTTCCTCGGCTTCGATGCGGTGTCGACGCTGTCGGAGGAAACGCGCGAGCCGCGCCGCACGGTGCCGCGCGCGATTCTGCTCTGCACGCTCGCGAGCGGCCTGCTGTTCATGCTGATCGCGTATGCGGGGCAGGTGGTGTTCCCCGACTGGCATGCGTTCAAGGATCTCGATTCGGCCAGCCTCGAACTGATGCGGCGCATCGGCGGCGGCACGCTGTCGGCGCTGTTCGTCGCGGTCTACGTGGCCGGCTGTTTCGCGAGCGCGATGGCCGGCCAGGCGAGCGTCACACGCGTGCTGTTCGCGATGGGCCGCGACCGGGTGCTGCCCGAGCGCGTGTTCGGCCACCTGCACGCCCGGTTGCGCACGCCGGTGCGCGCGACGCTCGCGGTCGGTGTCGTGTCGCTGTCCGCGCTGTTCATCTCGCTCGATCTCGCGTCGACGATGATCAGCTTCGGCGCGCTCGTCGCATTCGCGGTCGTGAACCTGTGCGTGATGCGCAGCTATCTCGGCCGCCCGGAACATCGCCGCTTCGCGGGCTGGATCAGGTACGGCGCGGTGCCGGCGCTCGGCTTCGCGATGAACGTCTGGCTGTGGTCGGGCCTGTCGCGCCAGACCTTCTACGTCGGCATCGGCTGGCTCGCGATCGGGCTGTGCCAGCTGCTGTGGCTCACGCGCGGCTTCACGCGCCCGGCGCCGACGCTGTCGATGAACTGAACGACCGGCCTGCGGCTTCCGGCTGCGGGCCGCCGGTTTCGAATCCCTGAAGGAGGAATGACCCATGAACGGTGTTGACGTCAATCTCGATGCGGACCTGCAGGCGCTCGGCAAGCGCCATCTGCTGATGCACTTCACGCACGCCGATGCGTATCGCGACCACGCGCTGACGGTGTTCGACCGCGGCGAAGGCTGCTGGCTCGTCGATCGCAACGGCAAGCGCTACTTCGACGGGCTCGCCGGGCTGTACTGCGTGCAGGTCGGTTACAGCCACGGCGCGGAGATCGGCGACGCGATCCGCGAGCAGATGGTGCGGCTGCCATTCGCGACCAACTGGGGCTACGGCCACGAGCCGGCGATCCGCCTCGCGCACAAGCTCGCGGCGCTCGCACCGGACGGCCTGAACCGCGTGTTCTTCACGTCGAGCGGCTCGGAGTCGAACGAATCGGCGATCAAGCTGGTGCGCCAGTATCACCAGGCGCGCGGCGAGCCGCAGCGGCGCAAGTTCATCGCGCGGCGCGTCGCGTATCACGGCACGTCGTTCGGCGCGCTCGCGCTGAACGGGATGACCAACTTCCGCAAGCATTTCGAGCCGCTGATGGCGGGCGTGCGGCACGTGAGCAACACGAAGCGCTACGGGCGGCCGGAAGGCGAGACCGAAGCGCAGTTCACGCGCCATCTGCTCGACGAGATCGAAGCGCTGATCGTCCAGGAAGGGCCGGACACCGTCGCCGCGCTCGTCGTCGAGCCGCTGCAGAACGCGGGCGGCAGCCTGACGCCGCCGGCCGGTTATGCGCAGGGGCTGCGCGCGCTGTGCGACCGGCACGGCGTGCTGCTCGTGGCGGACGAAGTGATCTGCGGGTTCGGCCGGCTCGGCGAATATTTCGGGTCGACGCGTTACGGGCTGAAGCCGGACCTCATCACGTTCGCGAAGGGGATCGCGTCGGGCTACGTGCCGCTCGGCGGCGTGATCGCGAGCGACACGGTGGTCGACACCGTGCTCGCCGGCCCGCAGCAGATGTTTCTGCACGGCGCGACCTACGGCGGCCATCCGGTCGCGTGCACGGCCGCGCTCGCGAACCTCGCGATCATGGAGCGCGAAGGCGTGCTCACGAACGTCCGCGCCAACGAAGCGGTGTTCCGCGAGACGCTCGACGGCCTGCTCGAGCTGCCGTGTGTCGGCGACGTGCGCGGCGACGGCTATCACTATTCACTCGAACTCGTGACCGACAAGGCCGCGCGCCGCTGGGCCGCCGGCATCGGCGCGCAGACGTTCGTGTCGACGCTGCTCGCGCCAGCGATCTTCGAAGCCGGGCTGTTGTGCCGCGCCGGCGTCGACCACGAAGGCACGCCGATCGTGCAGTTCTCGCCGCCGCTCGTGATGTCGCGCGACGAGATCGTGTGGTTCGTCGCGAAGATCCGCGACATTCTCGCCGACACCTACGCGCGTGCGACGCGCTGAGCGCGTCGCACGCATTCGCCACCACAGGAGCATTCGATGCGAACCTCACAACAGAGCTATATCGCCGGACAGTGGTGCGATCCGGCCGATGCGCGCGCGATCGACGTGATCGATCCGGCGACCGCGAAGCCATACGCGCGGCTCGCGATCAGCGGGCCGGCCGACGTCGACCGCGCGGTCGGCGCGGCGAAGCGGGCATTCGACGCGTATTCGCGCTGGACGGTCGACGCGCGCGTCGCGCTGCTGCAGCGCGTGCTCGACATCTACCGGCGCCGCTACGACGAAGTCGCGCGCACGATCAGCCAGGAGATGGGCGCGCCGATCGCGTTCGCGCGCGCGATGCAGGCCGCGGTCGGCACCGCGCATCTCGAACAGACGATCCGTGCGCTGCAGTCGTTCCGGTTCAGCACGCAGACCGATTCGCTGCTGGTGTCGCACGAGCCGATCGGTGTGTGCGCGCTGATCACGCCGTGGAACTGGCCGATCAACCAGATCGTCTGCAAGGTCGCGCCGGCGCTCGCGGCGGGCTGCACGATGGTGCTCAAGCCGAGCGAGATCGCACCGTTCAGCGCGATCCTGTTCGCGGAGATCCTGCACGAAGCCGGCGTGCCGCCGGGCGTGTTCAACCTCGCGCACGGCTACGGGCATGAGGTCGGCGATGCGCTGTCGCGGCATCCGGACGTCGACATGGTGTCGTTTACCGGCTCGACGCGTGCCGGTGTCGAAGTCGCGAAGGCCGCGGCCGATACCGTGAAGCGCGTGCACCAGGAACTCGGCAGCAAGAGTCCGAACCTGATCCTGCCCGATGCCGACATCGAGGATGCCGTCACGCGCGGCGCGCGCAGTTGCTTCAGCAACAGCGGGCAGTCGTGCAACGCGCCGACGCGGATATTCGTGCACGTCGATCAGCTGGCCGCGGCCGAGGCGGCGGCGCGCAAGGAGGCGGAGCGCACCGTCGTCGGCGATCCGCGTTCGCCGGAAACGGGCATCGGGCCGGTCGTCAGCCGCACGCAGTTCGACCGCATCCAGCAGCTGATCCGGCGCGGCATCGACGAGGGCGCGACGCTCGTCGCCGGCGGGCCCGGCCGTCCGGACGGGCTCGGCGACGGCTTCTACGTGAAGCCGACGGTGTTTTCGAACGTCACGCCGGACATGACGATCGCGCGCGAGGAGATCTTCGGGCCGGTGCTGTCGATCCTGACCTACCGGACCGAGGACGAAGCCGTGGCGCTCGCGAACGATTCGGTCTACGGGCTCGCGGCTTACGTGCAGACGAAGGATCTCGAGCGCGCCCGCCGCATCGCGGCGCGCTTGCGCGTGGGCAACGTGCACATCAACTATCCGGCGTGGAACCCGGCCGCGCCGTTCGGCGGCTACAAGCGTTCGGGGAACGGGCGCGAGTATGCGGAGTTCGGCCTCGTCGAATATCTGGAGACGAAAGGCACGACGGGGTACGCGTGAGCGGCGGTGGCCGACCGCCGCCGGACGGTCGGCCCCTGCCGCGAGCCGGCTTCGCGTGTACCGACAGTCAGTTATCCTCGCGATCTGCCGCGGCCGCGTCGGCGCCCGGAACGGGCGCGGCGGCCCGCCTGCGGATTTCGGAGTCGAGGATCAAGCGCCCGCGCAGCTTCCCTTTCATCCGCTTCACGTGCTTGGGCGCCTCGGTCATGTGCTCGACCATCAGCGCACGCACGCGCTCGGCATCGCGCGCTCGCGCGGCCAGCAGGATCTCCTTGTGGATCGACACGTTCGCTTCGCCGAAGCGCTTGTGCTCCACGAGCGGCGTATCGTTCCTGAACTCGATCAGCTGCCGGATCATCTCGTTGATCAGCTCGCAGCTGAAGCGCAGGAAGGGGTTCGGGTTCGCGGCCGCGAGGATGTCGTGGAACGTCGTGTCCTCCTGCCGCTGGCGCAGCATGTGGCCGCGGTCGTGCACACCCGACGCGCCGTCGCAGCACGCGATGTTCGCCTCCAGCGCCGCGAAGTCGCGCTCGGTCAGGTGCGGCACGGCGCCCGCCGCCAGCTCGGGTTCGAGAAGCTTGCGCACCGTGTAGATGTCGTCGATCGTCACGTCCTTGAAGAACAGGTAGTTCTGCAGGAGTTGCAGCGTGCGGTCGAGCGGCACCTCGACGACCATCCCGCCGCCCGACGGCCCCGTCGTGACCTTGATGAGCCCCTGCACCTCGAGCGACTTCAGCGCCTCGCGGATCGTGCTCTTGCTCACCGCGTACAGCTGCTGCAGTTCCGCCTCGCGCGGCAGGCGGTCGCCCGGCTTCAGGTCCTTCTCGGTGATCAGCCGCTTGATCTCCTCGGCGACGAGATCCGCCCGCTTCGGCTGCTTGATTTCGACCGCGAGGCCCGCCCTGGCTCGGTCCATGACCATCTTCAAGACTCCTTTGTCTGACTGCGCGCCACGTCATCGTCGACGATCCGTTGCGGCGCGGGGTACGGAATTTTGCCTGATTGACACCAATTTTGATCAACTCTAGCATCAGGTTCATTCTATTTATCATGATAAATAGGATCAACCGGCGACGCGCATCCTGCAGGGCGTGGATACGGTTTGGGTTTGGCAGTCGGTCGCATCGTGTGTCCCCCTTTATCAGGAGCGTCAACTTGAATCGCCGAGAACTGTTGAAACTGGCCGCGCTGTCGGCCGTGCCGGGTGCGCTCGGCAGCATGTCGTCCCGGGTCGCCCTCGCGCAGGGTTCGACCATCCAGCTTGCCTGCCCGGTGCCGATGTCGGGGCCGTTCGCCGCCAATGGCAAGTACGCCGATCTCGGCATGCAGCTCGCCGTCCGGCAATACGGCAAGGTGCTCGGTGCGCCGCTCGCGTATACGGCACTCGACACCGAGGGCAAGCCCGCGACCGCCGTGCGGCGCGTGCAGGAGATCGCGCAGCAGAAGGGGGCCCGCTTTTTTGCGGGCGGCATCCTGTCGTCCGAATCGCTGGCGATGGGCAAGGAAGTCCAGAAGGCGGGCGGCGTGTTCATCACGACGGCGGGCGCGGACGAACTGACCGGCAAGGACTGCAACGATGCGACGTTCCGCTGGTCGGTGCCGACCTTCGGCGCGATCGAGCAGACGGTGCGGCCGTTGCTCCAGATGCTGCCGAAAGCGAAGCGCTGGTACACGATCACGCCGCAATACGTGTTCGGCGAGGGCCTGCTGTCCGCCGCGAAGGCGATCTTCAAGGAGAAGGGCATCGAGCATGTCGGCAACAGCTACCACTCGCTCGCCGAGAAGGAGTTCAGCGGCTACCTGACGAACGCGGCGGCCGCGCAACCGGACGTGCTGCTGATCCTGAACTTCGGCTCGCAATCGTCGGACACGCTGCGCCAGGCCGTCAGCTTCGGGATGAAGCGCAACTGCACGATCCTGCTTGCGTGGGCATCGGGCCTCGAGCAGTTCGAGGCGCTCGGCCCCGACATCTGCGACGGCGTGTATTTCGGTGCGCAGTACTGGCACGGCATCGATTCGCCGCTGAACCGCGACTTCGTGAAGCGCGCGAACGCCGCGTTCAAGGCGAACCCGAACTACAGCCTCGCGGGTTCGTACATCTGCTCGAAGATCCTGCTCGACGCGATGGTGAAGGCCGGCAGCGCCGATCCGAAGAAGGTCGTCGCGGCGATGGAAGGCATGAAGTACGACGGTCTCACGGGCCCGGAGGAAATCCGCAAGGGCGACCACCAGGTGCTGAAGAACTACTACCTGCTGAAGGGCAAGCCGAAGAGCCGGATGAAGAACGCGGACGACTACGCGGATATCGTCAGCTCGGGTCAATCGTTCCTGTCCGTCGACAAGACGGGGTGCAAGCTCGCGTAACGCGATGGGCGCGTTCGCGGCCGTCGCGCGCCGCGGACGTCCGTTTCACTCCTTTCCGATACGGAAGCCATGAACGTCTATCTGCTGCAGATCGTCAACGGCATCGGCGTGGGCATGCTGTATTTCCTGCTCGCCGTCGGCCTGTCGATCGTGTTCGGCCTGCTGCGCTTCGTGAACTTCGCTCACGGTGCGTTCTATCTGCTCGGTGCGTACCTCTGCTACCAGGCGCTGCAATGGTCGGCCAACTTCTGGGTTGCGCTCGCGGTCGTGCCGCTCGTCGTCGGCGCGTTCGCGTGGATCGTCGAGAAGCTCGTGCTGCGTCACGTGTATGCGCAACAGCATGAATTCCACATCCTCGCGACCGTCGGGCTCGCGCTCGTGCTGCAGGAGTGCGCGATCCTCGCCTGGGGCCCGCTCGGCGACAACGTGCCGCCGCCCGACGCGCTGAACGGCGTCGTGATCTGGGGCGGCTTCGTCTACCCGAAATACCGGCTGTTCGTGATCGCGTTCACGGCCTTGCTCGCCGGACTGCTGTGGTGGGTGCTCGAAGGCACGCGGCTCGGCAGTACGGTGCGCGCGGGCAGCGAATCGACGGAGATGGTGTCGCTGCTCGGTATCAACGTGACGCGCGTGTTCAGCCTCGTGTTCGCGCTCGGCGCGGCCACCGCCGCGCTCGCCGGCGTGCTCGCGGCACCGATCCGCGGCGTCGATCCGTTCATGGGCATCGAGGCGCTCGGCGTCGCGTTCGTGGTGGTCGTCGTCGGCGGGATGGGGAATTTTCTCGGGGCGCTCGTCGGCGGGCTGCTGGTCGGCATCGTGCAGAGCCTGATGAGCACGCTGTGGCCGGAAGGCGCGCGCTTGATGATCTACGTCGCGATGGCGGCCGTGCTGCTGCTGCGTCCGAACGGATTGCTGGGGAGGGCTGCATGATCGAATCGTCGAAACCGCTGCCGCCCGCGGCGGCGGCCTCGCCGCGCGCGCGGCCGTGGCACGGCGCGCTGCGGCGGCCGGAGGGCTGGCTCGCGGTGGCCGTCGCGTGCGTGCTGCCGCTGGCGCTGAGCTCGGGCTCGCTCGCGACCGAAGTGCTGGTGTTCGCGCTCGCCGCGCTCGGTTGCAACCTGCTGCTCGGCTATACGGGGCTGCTGTCGTTCGGGCAGGGCATCTTCTTCGGGCTCGGCAGTTACGCGGCGGGGCTGGTGCTGACGCACGGCGTCCGGTCGGTGACGGCTGCGCTCGTCGCGGCCGCCGTGCTCGGTGCCGCCGCGGCCGCGCTCGTCGGCTGGTTCTCGATCCGGCAGCGCGGCACTTACTTCGTGATGCTGACGCTTGCGTTCGGGCAGCTGTTCTACTTCCTCGCGTATACGACGCCGGATGTGACGGGCGGCGACAACGGGCTGCTCGACATCCCGCGCCCCGCGCTCGCCGCATTCGGGCATCCGCTCGTCTCGCTCGATTCGCCGTGGCGCTACTACGGCTTCGTCGCGGTGCTGTTCGTCGCGGTGTTCTGGCTGCTGTTGCGCGTATCGCGTTCGGTGTTCGGCCGCACGCTGCTCGCGATTCGCGACAACGAGGCGCGCGCGGCGGCGGCCGGCTACGACGTGCAGCGCTTCAAGCTCGCGGCGTTCGTGATCTCGGGCGCGGTCACGGGCCTCGCGGGGGCGCTGCACGCGCTGATGACGGGCATCGCGCCGCTGTCGAACATCGACTATCACACGAGCGAGATGATCCTCGTGATGACGGTGATCGGCGGCACGGGCAACCTGTTCGCGTCGGTGCTCGGCGCGGCATTCTACGTGCTGTTCGCGGATTGGCTGTCGACGCTGTGGCCGCGCTGGCTGCTGTTGCTCGGCCTCGTGCTGATCGCGGTCAGCCTGTTCATGCAGCGCGGATTGTGGGGACTCGGCGAACGCGTCGCGGCATCGCTGCGGCGCGCCGATCGCACTGCGGCTACGGCCAGGGAGCGGCAATGAGCGAAGCGATTCTCGAAGCGCGCGGCATCGTCAAGCGCTACGGCAAGTTCACGGCGCTGGGCGGCGTCGATCTGCGGATCATGCCGCGCACCGTGCATTCGGTGATCGGCCCGAACGGTGCCGGCAAGACGACGCTGTTCCATACGCTGACCGGCACACTGCCGATCACGTCGGGCTCGATCCTGTTCGATGGTCACGACGTGTCGCGCGAACCCGATCACAAGCGCGTGCGGCGCGGCATCGCACGTTCGTTCCAGGTGACGAGCCTGTTTCCGAACCTGAGCGTGCGCGAGAACCTGCGCGTCGCCGCGCAGGGCGTCGAATCGCGGCGCGCGCTGAATCCGTGGACGCCGCCGCGCGGCGCACTCGCGCATCACGGCGTCGTCGACGAGGTGCTCGAGCGGCTCGGCCTGCAGCGCTTCGCCGACACGGCGGCCGGCGTGCTGTCGCATGGCCAGCAGCGCCGGCTCGAGGTCGGGATGGCGCTTGCGGCGCGGCCGCGCGCGATCTTCCTCGACGAGCCGACGTCGGGCATGGGCATCGACGACCTCGACGACATGAAGGCGCTGATCCGCGGCCTGCGCGACGACTACACCGTCGTGCTGATCGAACACAACATGGGAATCGTGATGGACATCTCGGACACGATCACGGTGATGCAGCAGGGGCGCGTGCTGGTCGAAGGCAAGCCCGATGCGATTCGCGGCGACGCGCGCGTGCGCAGCGCGTATCTCGGCAACATGATCACCGGAGGCCGCGCATGATGCTCGACGTGAAGGAAGTTCACGCCTGCTACGGCAAGAGCCACGTGCTGCAGGGCATTTCGCTGAACGTGAACGAAGGCGAGACGGTGACGCTGCTCGGCCGCAACGGCGCGGGCAAATCGACCACGCTCAAGGCGATCGCGGGTGTCGTTGCGCCGACCGGCGGGACGGTGACGTTCGCCGGCCGGCCGGTGTCCGGGCAGCCCGCGCACCGGATTGCCGCGTGCGGCCTGTGCTTCGTGCCCGAGCATCGCGGCATCTTCCGGCTGCTGTCGGTCGAGGAAAACCTGCGGCTCGGCGCACGCCGCGATTCGCCGTGGCAGCTCGACGATATCTACCGGATCTTCCCGCGCCTGAAGGAGCGCCGCCGCAACGGTGGCGCGCAGTTGTCGGGCGGCGAGCAGCAGATGCTCGCGATCGGCCGCGCGCTGATGAACCACCCGCGGCTCTTGATGCTCGACGAGCCGGTCGAAGGGCTCGCACCGGTGATCGTCGAGGAGATCGTCGCGCAATTGAAGCAGATCAAGGCGGCCGGCGTCGCGATCCTGCTCGTCGAACAGAACCTCGAAGTGTGCACGCAGCTTGCGGACCGCCACTTCGTGATCGAACAGGGCGTGATCGTCTACGAAGGCAGCAACGCGGCGTTCGCGGCCGATCACGAGGTGAAGGACCGTTACCTGGGTGTCGGCGTCGCGTAAGCGCCGGGCCCGTTCATTGCGAGGAATTCCACCGATGCAAGTTCTGGATTCGACACAGGGCGCCACGGCGTCCGGCCTGCGCGTCGACGGCGCGCGGCTGTGGGACAGCCTGATGCGTCTCGCGCGAATCGGCGCGACCGACAAGGGCGGCGTGTGCCGCCTCGCGCTCACCGAACTCGATCGCGAGGCGCGCGACCTGTTCGTCGCGTGGGCGAAGGAAATCGGCTGCACGGTACGCATCGATGCGATCGGCAACATCTTCGCGCGACGTGCGGGCGAACGCGACGACCTGCCGCCCGTGACGACGGGCAGCCATATCGACACGCAGCCGACCGGCGGCAAGTTCGACGGCAACTACGGCGTGCTCGCCGGCCTCGAAGTGCTGCGCACGCTCGACGACGCGGGCGTGCGTACGCGTGCGCCGCTCGAGGTCGCCGTGTGGACCAACGAGGAAGGCTCGCGCTTCGTGCCCGTGATGATGGGCTCCGGCGTGTTCGCGGGTGCGTTCACGCTCGACCACGCGCTCGCGCAACGCGATCGCGACGGCACATCGGTGGGCGATGCGCTGGCCGCGATCGGCTATGCGGGCGACGCGAATGGCGCGCATCCGGTCGGCGCGTATTTCGAGGCGCATATCGAGCAGGGGCCGGTGCTGGAGGCACACGACACGACGATCGGCGTGGTCGAGGGCGCGCTCGGGCAGCGCTGGTACGACGTGACCGTACACGGGATGGAGGCGCATGCGGGACCCACGCCGATGGAACTGCGGCGCGACGCGCTGCTGGTCGCGGCCGATCTCGTGCGCGCGGTGAACGGCATCGCGCGTGCGCACCCGCCGCACGGGCGCGGCACGGTCGGCTGGGTCGACGTCCATCCGAATTCGCGCAACGTGATTCCGGGCCGCGTGACGCTGACCGTCGACTTGCGCGCGGCCGACGATGCGACGCTGGCGGCGATGGATGCGGAATTGCGCGCGGCCTGCGCCGATCTGGGGGCGGTGGCCGGCATGCGGATCGACGTCGAGCAGGTCGTGTATTTCGCCCCGCAGCCGTTCGACGCGGCACTCGTCGAGCGGGTGCGCGCGGGCGCAAGTGCGCTCGGGCTGTCGTCGATGAACGTGATCAGCGGCGCGGGTCACGACGCGGTGTATCTCGCACGCGTCGCGCCCACCGCGATGATCTTCGTGCCGTGCAAGGACGGGATCAGCCACAACGAAATCGAGGACGCCGATCCCGCCCACCTCGAAGCGGGCTGCAACGTGCTGCTGCATGCGATGCTCGGCGCGGCGGGCGTGGCGGAGGGCGCCACGCGATGAAGATCCTGATCGCCCGGATGAACCACGAAACCAATACGTTCTCGCCGGTGCCGACGCCGCTCGCCGCGTTCGGCCGCAACGGCCCCGACTGGGGCGACGACGCGTATCGCGCGAACCACGGGATGCGCACCGCGATGGCCGCGTTCATCGATGCGGCGGCTCGCGCAGGCGCGGAGATCGTCACGCCGGTGTCGGCGGCCGCGAACCCGAGCGGGCCGGTCGCCGCCGACGCGTATGCGGCGATCTGCGACGCGATCGTCGCGGCCGCGCCCGGCTGCGACGCGGTGATGCTCGACCTGCACGGCGCGATGGTCGCCGAGCAGAGCGCGGACGGCGAGGGCAACCTGCTCGCGCGCGTGCGCGCCGCGCTGCCCGATGCGCCGATTGCGGTCGCGCTCGACCTGCACGCCAACGTCACGCAGAAGATGATCGACCATGCGGACGTGATCGTCAGTTTCAAGACCTATCCGCACGTCGACATGTACGAGACGGGCGAGCACGCGGCGCGTGTGCTGCTCGACGGGCTGCACGGCCGCGCACGGCCCGTGCTCGCGTGGCGGCAGCCGCCGCTGATGACGTCGACGCTGCGCAGCGCGAGCGCCGAAGGCGCGATGCGGCGCGCGGTGGAGGCCGCGCGTGCAGCCGAAGCCGACGGGATGCTGGCGGTATCGGTGCTGCCCGGCTTCTCGCTCGCTGACATTCCCGCGCCGTGCATCAGCATCGTCGTGGTCGCCGACGGCGACCGCGCGGCGGCCGACGCGGTGGCCGAGCGCATCGCCCGGCAGATCTGGGACGCACGCGACGCGTTCGTCTACCGCAGCGCGCCGCTCGCGGAATCGGTCGCGCAGGCCGCGGCGCTGGCGCGCGGTGCGGACCGTCCGGTGCTGATGCTCGATCACGGCGACAACTGCATGTCGGGCGGCCCGTGCGACACGATGGACCTGCTGGAGGAAGCGCTCGCGCAGGGGCTCGACGGGATCGTCAGCGGGCCGCTGTGCGACCCGGATGCAGTCGCGGCGCTGATCGACGCGGGCGTCGGCGCGACCGTGACCGTGCCGGTCGGCAACCGGATGCCGTCGCACGGCGGCGCGCGGCGCGCGCCGTTTCGGGCGACGGGCATCGTGCGCGCGATCACCGACGGCGAATACGTGATTACCGGGCCGACGTATACGGGCCAGCGCGCATACATGGGCCGCGCGGCGGTGCTCGATATCGGCGACGCGACGCTGGTCGTCACCGAGCGCACGCAGGAGCCGTGGGATCTCGGCGTGTTCGAGAGCGTCGGCATCGATCCGCGCCGCGCGCGATTCCTGCTGCTGAAGTCGCGGATGTACTGCCGGCCGGTGTTCGTGCCGATCGCGGCCGCGCTCGTCGAGTGCGACAGCCGCGGCGTGACCGGTTCGGACTACGGGCTGTTCCGCTACGAGCGGCTCGCGCGACCCGTGTATCCGCTCGACGACGTCGGCCGGTGGGACAGCGCGGGCGTGCGCACGACCTGAGCGGCGGGCACGAGACGCCGGTTTCGCGCGCTTTCGTGCATCATGCGGTGGCATCGACCCGTCGAGCAGCAGGGTCGTGCCAGTCCTTGCATCCGCAACCGATCCGGAGAACCGACCGCCATGCATTCGAATCGCTTTCGCCTTCGTCGCGCCCGCCTGCTCGCCGCGCTGACGCTCGCTACCACCGCCGTCACCGCCGTCACCGCGCACGCGGCCGACTGGATCGTGTCCGGCAACGACGGCAAGTATCAGCGCGTCGAAGGGCGCGACACCTATCTCGCGTCGCCGCCCGCCGACACGCTGACGCTGCTCGACGCGAGCGTGTTTCCGCCGAAGTTCGCGCTGCAGGTCGACGTCGAGAACGGCATCCAGGGGCCGCCGCAGGCCGTCGCGATCGCACCCGACGCGAAGCTCGCGCTGGTCGGCGCGCCGACGCGCTACGACCAGACCGCGAAGCAGCTCGTGTTCGACACGTTTGTGCAGGTCGTGAACCTCGCTGCGTCGCCGCCGGCGATCACGCGCATCGAGCTCGGCACGCACCCGCAGGGGATCGCGATCGACCGGTCGGGCCGGCTCGCGCTGGCGGCGAACCTCGACGGCAGCGTGTCGATCCTGCGGATCGACGGAGCGCAGGTGACGCTCGACGGCAACCTGAAGATCGGCAAGAAGCGGCTCGCCGGGATCAGCTTCACGCACGACGGCAAGCATGCGCTCGTGTCGCTGCGCGACGAGCAGGGCATCGCGGTGCTGAACGTCGACGACGGCAAGGTGACCGACAGCGGCACGCGGCTGAGCACGGGCGTCGCGCCCTACACGATCGACGTGTCGAGCGACAATCGCTGGGCCGTCGTCAGCAACGTCGGGCTCGCGGGGCTGCCGGGCTATACGGGCACGCTCGCGGGCGATGCCGATTCGATCGCGCTGATCGACGTGTCGCGCACGCCGTTCCGCACGGTCCAGTACCTGACGGTGCCGTCGCTGCCGGAGGGCGTCGCGATCTCGCCGGACGGAAAGTGGATCGCCGTGCAGGCGATGGACGGCTCGAACCTGACGCCCGACAACCCGGGCCGCCACAAGCTCGGCAAGGTGGTGCTGTTCGAGATCCGCGACGGCCGCGCGGTGCAGACGAGTGAAGTGCCGGGCGGCGAAGCCGCGCAGGGCATCGTGTTTACCGCCGACAGCCGGCACGTGATCGTGCAGTTCAACGTCGAGCGGCAGCTCGCGCTGTATGCGGTGGAGGGCGGCAAGCTGCGCGATACGGGCAAGCGTATCGCACTGACGGGCGGGCCCTCGTCGTTGAGGACGTTGCCGCGGTGATTTGCTGAAGCGTTCGACGGGCGGGTCGACGCGTGCGTCGCGCCGGTCCGGGATGCCGGGCTGCGCACGCAGCCCGAAGTCGCGATGACGGCGACGGTCCGCCGCCATCCGCAAGCCGAACGGCTCGCGCCGCTACGCGTCACGCAGCGCCGGCCGTTCGCGCCCGCGGCTCATTGACCGAGCAACGCCGGCAGGTTGCCCTCATAGAGATGAACGCCCGCGTGGACGGTCTGGAACCACGAACACGCATACAGCTTGCCGCCGCACATCCGCCATTTCTTGCAGAAAGACAGATCCTCCGACAGCGAGCGCCCGTCGGGTTCCCTCAGGAACTCGAAATGTTCGTACATGGAGGTCGAATTCGGCGACAGGTTCCGATAGCTCGGCGGAAACTGGACCTGCGTCTCGGGATAGGCCTGCGCCATCGTGTCGAACACGGGGCGCGCGATCATCATCAGGCCGGCGCCGCCCGAGTGGATTTCGGAAACCGAATCGAGCTGGATCCGGGACTGTGCACCGTCCACCGCATACGCGGTCTGGCTGTAATCGGCGCTGAACAGCGCGAGCCGCTCGGGCGGCGCCGACGGATCCGAGCGCGCGGCCTCGGCGACCGCCGCCCAGTTGATGCTCTTGGACGGATAAAGCCCGAGCATCACGTCGTGCTGCTGTTCGAACATCCGGATCACGTCGCTGCCGCGAAAGCCGATGTCCGCATCGATGAACATCATGTGCGACAGGCCGCTGTGCAGGAAGCGCTCGACCGCGACGTTTCGTTGCTGATGCAACAGTGCGGTGCCGCTCAGGTAGAAGTATTCGAACGCGAGGCCGGCGCTCAGGCACGCATGCTGAAGCTCCAGCAGCCCGTTCACGTAGGGCAGGTAACACATGCCGCCGTAGGCGGGCGTGGCGACGAAAATGCCTTGTTTCATGATCGGACGGCCTGCGTGGGCGGTGCCCTGTTCGTGCTGCGCGAGAATGACGACTCCGACCCGCATCTTACCCTGCGTCGCGGCTCGCCGGTCGGCGTTTTTCAGTGCGGCGGCGAAGCGCGTCTGTCGCTGCCGCGCGCGCTGCCGCCGTTACGGACGCAACAGGTCGAATCCGCCGAACACGACCACGCCGCTGAGCGCAATCATCGCGACCGAATGCTGGCCGAAATAGAGAATCGCGGCCGCGAGCCACGTGGTCAGGCAGAAGGCGCCGATGCGGGCCATCGTGAATTCCTCGAAATGCGTGATGAAGGGGGGCGTGCCGAAGTCGGCGCGTCGCATGTCGATGCGGGCGCGGGGCTCGCGTTGCGACGGCGCCGGACGGCATCGCGTGTCGGGCCCGACCGGACGGGCGCCGACGCGGGGCAGCCCGCGAGGCCTTGCCGGAAGCAGCCGGTGTGCTGCGGCAGCAGGCCAGCCGGCGATTTTACCAGCGTCGACGGCCGGCCAATCTGGCCCCTTCGCGACGATCGGCGGTACGCGCACGGCGCGGGCATCTCTGGGCATCTCTGGGCATCTCGGGGCAGTTGGAAAGGCGGGGCTCAAGTTTCATCCGACGAATACCGTAAACCGGTTGCAAGGTATCCCCTGTTCAACCGACCCGAGTCACACACTCACTACGGACCGACACGATGCAGATCGACCCTTCTTCCGCCGCGCAGACCTCGCCCGCCACCGGCAACGCGACCGCCGATCCGTCCGGCACCGGTGCCGCGTCGACGGCGACGTCCGCCGCATCGTCGCCGGCGGGCGGTGCCGCCCAGTCGGACGGCGCGGGGCAGACGCCGGGCGCGTCGGGATACTCGGCCGAGGATCCCGCGGTCAAGCAGCTGAAGCAACTCATCGAGCGCTTGCAGAAACAGCTTGCGCAACTGCAGCAGCAGATGGCGGCGGCCGCGCAGCGCGCGAAGCACGATCCGGCCGCGGCACTCGAGCAGCAGACGCTGGGCGCGGAAGCCAGCACGATCTCCGCCGCGCTGTCGACGGCGATCGCGCAGCTTGCGCAGGCGATCCAGAAGTCGGGCGGCTCGACGTCCGGCGCGCTGGTGTCGACGCAGGCCTGAAGGCACGGCACGGCGCCGGGCCGTCGCGCACCGCAGCGCGCGGACGCGTCGCGGCACGCTGTCGCGCGCATTACAATCGCAGGCTCGTCTCCCTCGCAAGGACGGCAGAACGATGAACGCGGAATTCGCCGACGACGACCTCGTCCGCTTCGACGCGCAAGGCGGCACGCCGCTGCCGGCGGCCGACGCCGAAGGATGGCTGGACCACGACGGCGCGCGCATCTGGCACGCGTCGTTCGGCCATGGCCCGCCGGTCGTGCTGCTGCACGGCGGCCTCGGCCACGGCGGCAACTGGGGCAACCAGGTGCCGGCGCTGCTCGCGGCCGGCTACCGTGCGATCGTGATCGACAGCCGCGGCCACGGCCGCAGCACGCGTGACGATCGCCCCTATTCGTACGAACGCATGGCCTCCGACGTGCTGGCGGTGCTCGATGCGCTGCGCATCGGGCGCGCACGCTTCGTCGGCTGGAGCGACGGCGCGTGCGTGTCGCTTGTGCTGGCCGCCCGCGCGCCGGCGCGTGCGGCGGGCGTGTTCTTCTTCGCGTGCAACATGGATCCGGGTGGCACCAAAGAGATGGTGCCGAGCCCGCTGATCGACCGCTGCTTCGCGCGGCACCGCAAGGACTACGCGCGGCTGTCCGCGACGCCGGACCGGTTCGACGCGTTCGTCGCCGCCGTCAGCGAAATGATGCGCACGCAACCGGATTACCGCGCGGCCGACCTCGCGGCGATCGCCGTGCCGGTCGCGATCGTGCAGGGCGAGCACGACGAGTTCATCCGCCCCGACCATGCGGCGTATCTCGCACGCACGATTCCGGGCGCGACGCTGACGATCCTGCCGGGCGTGAGCCACTTCGCGCCGCTGCAGCGGCCGGCGCGCTTCAACGCCGCGATGCTGGCGTTTCTCGACCGGTTGCGGGGCTGACCTCCGCATGGCGGCCGGTTCGCGCGCCGCATAAGATTTTCTTTAGGCTCGCGCAACATATCGTCGATTGTCGGTTGGCGGCCGGAAGCGGATAGTCCTGCTTCGACGGGCCGGCTGGCGCGGCGTCCGCGCGGCGCGGCCTGATCAGTTGTTCATGCAACCATCGGAAAATCGAAGGAACCGCACCCATGCGATTCAACGCGATCCGCATCGCCGCGACCCTGTTCGTCGCCGCATGCGCCGCCGCCACGGCCGGCCGCGCGGCCGCCGCCACGCAGGACGAGATTCACGACACCGTAACCCGCCACGTCGCACCGCTGATGAAGCAGTTCGCCATTCCCGGCATGGCGATCGGCATCGTCGCCGACGGCAAGCCTTATGTGTTCGACTACGGCGTGATGTCGACGCAAACCGGCCAGCCGGTGACCGGCGACACGCTGTTCGAGATCGGCTCCGTCAGCAAGACGCTGACCGCGACGCTCGCATCCGACGCGCAGGAAGGCGGCGAGCTGTCGCTCACGGATCCGGCCGGCAAGTATCTGCCCGCGCTGCGGGGCAAGCCGTTCGGCGGCGTGACGCTGCTCGAGCTCGGCACGCATACGCCCGGCGGGATGCCGCTGCAGGTGCCCGACAGCATCCGCGACGACGCGGGCCTGATGCGCTATCTCGACGCGTGGCGTCCCGCGTACGCGCCGGGCACGCGCCGCACGTATTCGAACGTCGCGATCGGGATGCTCGGGCAGCTCACCGCGATGGCGATGAATCGCGACTTCGCGGGGCTGATGGAACAGCGGCTGTTTCCCGCGCTCGGGATGACGCACACCTACATCAACGTGCCTGCCGCGCGGCAGGCCGACTATGCGCAGGGTTATACGCAGGACGGCAAGCCGATCCGGATGACGGGCGGCATGCTGTGGCAGCCGGCGTACGGCGTCAGGACGACGGCGGCCGACCTGTTGCGCTTCGTGCAGGCGAACATGGGGCTCATCGAAACGGCGCCGCGGCTGCAGCGTGCGCTCGAACGCACGCACACCGGCTATTTCCGCGCGGGGCCGTTCACGCAGGACCTGATCTGGGAACAGTATCCGTATCCGGTCGCATTGCCGACGCTGCTCGCGGGGAATGCGCCGCCGATGCTCCACGACGCGACGCCCGCGACCGAACTCAAGCCGCCGCTCGCACCGCGCCCGGACGCGTGGATCAACAAGACGGGGTCGACCAACGGCTTCAGTACCTATGTCGCGTTCGTGCCCGCGAAGCGGCTCGCGATCGTGATGCTCGCGAACCGCAGCTTCCCGATCGAGGATCGTGTGAAGACTGCGTACCGGATCGTCGAGTCGCTGGGCGGCAAGCCGTAATCAGCGTCGTGCCAGCCCGTGCGGAATTGCTTGTGACGGGTGAGCAGTCCGGTCTCGTCAACGCGACTCGGCCGGGCGGCACGTCGCGTTTGGCGACAAGGTGATTGGCACGAACCACACGCTGCCGACCGGCAAGGCCGCGCGCTATACGGGCGGACTGTGAGGCGGCTGGACGATGGACGCGTTGCCGGGTTCGCCGCAGATCCAGAACGTCGTCCCGACCACGTTCTTCAGGACGACGACATGGGCCGGCCCGTGGCTCGGCGTGACCGGCTCGGTGTCTATCGTCGTCGCGGGCCTCGCATTTCTCGAATGGCGCCGCCAAACATCACCTCGGGGCTGCGGGTCCGCGTGGCTTCGACGTCCCGCACCACCTGCACGAGCAGTAGTTGCAGCGTCCGGCGATGGACGATCAGAACCCGATGTTCGGATGGCTATCGCTCGAGGTCGAAGAGCGCCGTGCCGCGATCCTGTCGCCCCGACGGACGCTCCTTTGAGCCAGCGCACGACGGAGCGACAGCGCACGCGACGTACCCAGATCGGGCGGATCGATGCCGAGTTGCTCGCCGAGATGCGCCATCCACCATTGGCTCAGCGACCGAACCCCTTCCGATGGGCCTGTTCCGTGCTTTGTGGTATACGTCTGAGCTTATGTTGTGCGCTGGGACGCGGCAGTTCAAATTTGCTGCGCCCCCTTTTCCGAGGGCGCACGGGCGGCCCAGCGGCATTTCGCGCCCGGATCAACGGATAAAAAAACAATGCAGAACACGGCACAAGCCCTGAGAGACCTTGCGCTGGGGCCGCAGCACAACCGGCAAGTGCAAATCAGCTTTCCGGACGATAACGCGCCTTACAGAATCTTGCTGCCGAACGCATTCGAGGCGGTTGAAGCGCTATCAAAGGATTTCGCGTACAAGATCGAAATCCTGTCGGACAACGACCAGCTCGCGCCGAAGGATTTCATCGGCAAGCGCGTGACGGCCAGCTTGGCACGTGGTGACGGCAGCCAGCGCTATTTCAACGGTTATATGTTTGCATTCCGACACATTCGTACGGACGGCGGCTGGGTTTTCTATGAGGCGCATGTCGGCCCGTGGCTGCGCTATCTGAAATATAGCCAGCACAATCGCCTGTTCCTCGATCAGAACCTGCACGACCAGACTGCGACGATCTTCCAGGACTACGGCGCGTTGCCCGAATGGGATTGGCAGGTCGGCGAAGACGATCCGCGTATGACGATGGCCTGTCAGTTCGACGAAGACGATCACAATTACGTGCATCGGCGCTGGGAACATGCCGGCTATCTGTACTGGTACGAGCACACCGCCACGTCGCACAAGCTGACCGTCTCCGATCCGACGCGTCCCGCGCATGCAATCGACGGCAAGCTTCACGAAATCCGTTTCCATAATGGCATGGGTGCCGAGGAATCGGACAGCATTCTGAGCTGGTCCCCGTTCCAGCAGACCACGTCGACGCATGCGGAACTGTCCCGTTTCGATTTCAAGAGCCCGACGCCGACCCATGTTCAAACGAGCCTGTCGAGCACGGAAGCCGCGCTGCCGCAGCTCGAATGGAACGAGTACGCCGGCGCATACGGCTATCGGAACATGGAGCATGGCTATCAGGTCGTCAATCGCCGGATGGAGGAAATCGAAGCGACGATCAAGCGCTTCGATGCGACGGGCAACAATCGCTTCGTGCAGCCGGGGCGCTGGTTCCGACTGACGGACCGTTACGGTTCGGCGCTGAGCCGCGATCAGAGCGACGATGAATACCTGATCATCGCGGTTCGTCATGTGGCGACCAACAACTATCTGCAGGACACCGGTGTGCTCGCGGAATACCGCAACGAGTTCACGTGCGTTCCTAGGGCGACGCCGTGGCGGCCCGGGCGCGGCTTCAACAGTGTCGACACGAAGATCTTCGCGCCGCAGACAGCGACCGTCGTCGGCCAGTCAGGCACAAGCATCCACACCGACGAACACGGCCGCGTGCGGGTTCAATTCCACTGGGATCGCGACGGCAAGTATTCGACGTGGGTGCGGGTCGCAAGCGGATGGGCCGGCGGCGGCCAGGGGATGGCTGCGCTGCCTCGCATCGGTTCCGAAGTGATCGTGCAATGGCTCGACGGCAATCCGGACCACCCGATCATTACGGGCCGCGTGATGAACGCGCGCAACGTCCCGTCGTGGAAGCTGCCGGGCGAGCATGCGCTGATGGGCATTCGCAGCCGGGAACTGAACGGTGCGGACGGCAACGCGTCGTCCGGTCGCAGCAATCACCTGATTTTCGACGATACGGCGAACGCCATTCAGGCACAACTTCGGTCTGACCATGCGGCGAGCCAGCTTTCGCTCGGCAAGATCACTCGCATCGAAGACTGGCAGGGGCGCAAGGATGCCCGAGGCGAGGGCTTCGAGCTGCGTACGGATGAGGTCGGCGCGATTCGCAGCGGCAAGGGCATGGTGATCAGCACAGAGGTGCGTCCCGCCGCGCAGGGGCATCTTTCGGATGTTGGTGAGCCGGTATCACGCCTGACCAAAGCGCAAACGTTACACGGACAACTTGGCAAGCTCGCGCAGCATTATCAGGCTCAGGACAACGGTGGGGACCAGACGCCGATCGCCGACGCGCTGAAATCGCAGGTGGAGGGTATCCAGGGCGCGGGTGCGACGGGCAGCAGCGACAAGGGCGAGTTCCCTGAGCTCAACGAAGCGCATCTGTTGTTGGCAGGCGCGGCCGGCATTGCCGTCACGACGCCCGCGACGGCGCACGTCACGGGCGGGCAGCACGTAGCGGTCACGGCCGGCGATAGCATGTCGGTCGCGACAGGCAAATCGCTCTTCGCGAGCGTATCGGACAAGTTTTCGTTGTTCGTGCACAAGATGGGCATGAAGCTGATTGCGGCGAGCGGCAAGGTGCAAGTGCATGCAGAAAACGACGAGCTGGAACTGCTGGCGAAGAAGGTCCTGTCGATCATCAGCACGACGGACTGGATCAACATCACCGCCAAGCAGGGCATTCGCTTGACGGCCGGCAACAGCCGGCTCGAAGTCAGCGCGAAAGGCATCGTGGGCTATACGCCCGGCGAGAACAAGATTCATGCGGGCAGCCACGATACGGTGGGGCCGGAAAGCATCCCGGCGCAGTTCCCTGGATCGGACTTGTGCTCGCAATTGGCTGACGGTGCCGCACAAACCGGCCAAGCGTCGATCGCGCTCACCTGATGGATGACCAAATGAAAACGTCCACGCCCCCGATGCAGGCTGTACCTGATCGTCAGGAGCCGATGACGACTGGATTCCTGTTGGTGGAACCTGCGACCCTCGCGCACGTGCCTGATCTAGCCGCGCTCGACATGCGTGCCTGCACGCCACGCGTACTGGCCCATCGCGAAGAACTGATGCCACGGTTGATCGACCTCGCCGCGCTCGATCCGGAGGGGCGACGGATTGCGACCGAACGATGGCAAGAGGAACCGGAAGTTGAGCGACCGCCCGCAATTTGCGCGTGGATCGACAGCGCCGTGGATGCCGATGCGCTCGCCGAACACATCGCGCGGTATCTGGTCGGTCCTGGAGAGGGTGGACAGCCGGTGTTCTGGCGGTACTACGATCCGCGTGTCTTGAGCCTCACGCTGGCAGTGTTCGATCCGACCCAGCGACTGGCCCTCTTGGGACCCGTCCACGAATGGTGCTTCGCTTGGGGCGGCCATCGCTGGCGCAGCGCCGGCATAGGTGCCGAAATTGTGCCGCCGGACGATCAATCGTCGGGCTGGCCGCGCCTTGACCAGTGGCCACGTATCAACCGCAGCGAGATCGCCGACCAGATTCGCCGCCGGCTGCCGGCACTGTCGGTCGATCAGGCAGCGCAGTTGCCGGCAGCGCTCGATGCGGTCTTGCGCTCGGCGGGCGGACAGGATGCGATGACCACTGACGCGCTCGTCGAAGATGCGGTTCAACGTATGCGGCACGCTTTCGCGACCGAATAAATACTGTCACTTCACAACATGAAATTCCGAGGATCAACCCATGCCGACCACTAAGGGCTGTCCGCTTTGCGATCGCCAGTCGCTGCTGATCTATCCCGTCCGATACGCGATCGCGTGCCCGCGTGGCGCATCCAAAGCGCCGGCTCTGTCCGGCAATTTTCGGATCGACGGGCGCGCCCCTCAGGCCGTTGCCACCGCCAAGTACACGCTGCGCGCATTGCGCCCCGGCTATCTGTACACGTAAGAAGCGGAAGAAGCTGGCCGCCTATATGGTTCTCGACGACGGGATCATGTGGAATTTTCCGCCGGACGTGACGCCGCCGCCGGGCGACGCGGAGAACGCGCTTACCCAAGGCTGCGCGATGAACGGAGACTTGGCTTTCGAATCGTTTGGCCGTTGTGTGAGCGTTGAACACACGCCCGGAAGTGACGAGGCGGCCAACCTCTGGATTGGCTGGTCGAGTGTGCGATGGACCAAGGACCTCGTACACAACAAAGTCAATGACGCCGCTTGGCGCAAGCAGCATATGCAGTGCATCAGCGTTCCCGCGATGCTGGCCGGGGGCGCGACCGATACGGGCGAATTTCAGGCCACCCAGAGCAAGATCGCGCATTTCGCGATGGACGCTCAGGCGATGAAGTCGGCGTTTGGCTTTAGCAACCGCGCGCCCAAGGACGAGATTCGCTTACGTCAGCGCAACGTCGCCAAACGAATCGGCGATGCGATGGCCGAGTCGCCCAACAAGAAAGGTTTTGTGGTCGCGGTCAACGACCCTGTCGGCCTCACTAACGATCTCGCGGAACTGACGGTTCCCAACCTGAACAACGGTTTCGACGAACAGGTGTATTGGAAGTGGACTTCGGCGCAACTGCTCGAACGTGCTGAAGCGGGAATCCGAGCGAATGCGAAGGCCGTTACGGGACTGACCTATGGAACCTCGAAAACCATCGCGGACGCCAATGCAGTCAATATGAAGGTCGGCGCACCAATTGCACCGGATGCGATTGGTTTTTTCCACGTGATGCGCTCCTGGGTTAGAACGGGAAGTCTTGAGCAGGCGATGAAGGAAGAGGATCGAAAGACCGAGAACGTTCCCGCAACGCAGGAAGATGCGGCGAACGAGGCTTGGGAGGACGCAGCGTTCAAGGTCGGTTCCGACGGGAAGCGAACCAGCGTGCTTGATGAAGAGACGTTGAAACGCTTCCCGCAGGAGTATCAGCAAGCGCTCGAAGCCTTCAAGCCGAAGTGGCAGCCGCTAGTGCAAGCGCATGCGGATTGGCTCAAGTCGCAATTGCTCGCCGAATGGATGGCTGGTGTTCACGATTCGCAAGATCTTCGGAGCGGCTACGCGTACAGTGAATCGTGCGCACAGGCTATTGGCGCTGCTGTCGGTACCGAGGCTTGCAAGAAAGTGCTCGATGACTGGTTGAACGGTCAAGCTTCGAATATCCGCAATCTGTACGTGCGTGCCCTGATGTTCAATCAGGACACGCTGATGAAAGCGGCGGATGCACAGGTGCACGGTTCTGATATCCAGTATGAGAACTTCCTGAACCTCTACAAGGAAGCGTTCAAAAAGATTGAAAAACTCGGTAACGCGGCCGACCTGCGCGATCGACTCATCGTGACGACCGCCAATCAGATCGTCGGCGTACTCACGAAGGCAACGCGGGGGGCCGCGCTCGGCTTCGTGACCATTCGATTGGCGATACAGTCAGGTGTTCGACTCAAACCGTCACAAGTCAGCAAGCTTGCCATTCGCGACTGGGCTTTACAGCAAGCCCGGGAGTTGGGCGTCAAACTGGACGGCAACCGGACCGAACAGCGCGCGTCGGCAACCCAAGTCGGGAAGCAGGTTCTGAGGACGGCACCACCGAGTGATCCGAATATCGTCGCCTACGAGATGGACGTCGACGCTCTGGTCCGGGACGGGAAGTTGGAGGCCAGCGCGATCAAGGCCGTTAAAGTTCCGGGAGTGGACTCAGCTAAGAAGTGGCTCAATTCGTCGACCGAGTTCAATTTGGGCGTCGTGACTATAATCTTCCAGATGACCACGCTCACGTTTGCCACCCTAGATTGGAAGGATCGAGATCAGTTCAATCAGACCGAAACCACTCTGAAGGGCATTGGTGCTGTTGTTGCGATCGTCGGCACTCTCGTCGAATACTCGTCGGAGACCGTAGTGAAAACACCGGCTCATCCTTTGTCAGCATATCTCATGAAAGCGTGGGGCGTCTCCAAGGGAGGCGCCGAGGCGGGGGTAAAGTTTGGCCGTGGACTCGGCGCGGCCGCAGGCATCTTCTTGGCTGGGTATGACATTTTCAAGAACGCGCCTGAGGCTTTCCAAAATCACGAGAAGAAATTGGGATGGCTCTATATCGGCAGTGGAAGTCTTGGCGCGTACGTTGCTGTTGCCGCACTTTTCAGTTGGCCCCTATTCTGGCCGGCCCTGATTTTGTCGATTCTGATAGCAATTGCGATTGCAATTTTCAAGGCGTCAGCCCTCAAGGATTGGGTCTCACGTTGCAAATTCAGCAAGGGGGAGCACTACGACTCCCTTGAGGCGGAACTCAAGGCATTTAGCGCGGCGGCGGGAGGCTGACATATGGACGAACGCGTCATGAAGAAGTGCATCGGCAAGCCGATACCAGAGTGGGATCTAGCACATCGCTTGCCGATCGATCGATTTGTCGGTCCGGATGTTCAGGATTGCGGTGCAACATTCAGCATTAACTCGATATTTATGGATGTGATCGAGCCTTCCTTTCTCGAAAAACAATGGTTTGTCACTGGCGTAGTGTTCGCCTTCCTGTGTATAGGGATCGGGCCATATGTCTATTGGCTCACTCATATTCGCTACCCATACGCGGCTGATTCACTGGGCGATTTTTTTGCGGTATGCATTTCTCTAGGATTTGGTTTCATAGTCTGGAAACTTGGGCGCGGCCTGTTCTTTGGTCTCCGCCACCGCCCGATCCGCTTCCATCGCGAAGCTCGCAAGCTTTTCGCGATTCGCGCGCGGCGCTTTTTCGCGAAACCCGGCGAGGGTGACATCGTTTGGGAAGCACCGTGGACGGAAGATTCGATCTTTTGCCTGCACCGCGAAGACACGTCCTTCGGAACGATCTTCCACATTCGGCACTATACGGTCGACGACCACGGCAATGTCACTCGCGTGTTCTCGATCGGTCGGGAATGGACCGGCAAGCGGCAGGTCGAAATGGCGCTCGCGCAGTGGAACTATTGGTGCGCGTACATGAATGACGGCCCGAACGGCTTGCCCAAGCCGATGCTGTTTCACACGCGGCATGAGACGCCGCGCGAGTCGTTCCTGTTTTCGTTGTATAGCTTTGGGATGCGTGCGCCGGTCTTCATTCGTCTGTTGATGATGCCGCTGATTCTGGTTTTCACCGTCATGCGAATCCTTGCGAATGCAACGTGCCGCGATCCCGTCTGGCCTGCCGCGATCGAGCAAATCTCCGCGATCGCTCCCGACGATCTTTACGCGGAACCCCGCTCCGGGACGCCTGTTGGATGGGGGGGCACGGTTTTGGCCCAGCAGCGCGGCGAGTACCCGGATGATCCGAAAGCACGGGTCGAAGACTGGGCGGGAGAACCCGATGGCGGAACGTATGCAGCAGCTTGGCTCGAGAACCCTGATGCCGACATGATGCACGCGGCGACCCGCAGCTAACGATGAATGATGAAGAGGGTTTCCGGCATGATAGAGAGGCGAATCGTAGCGACACTAGCCACTACGCTTGCGTTGTTCGTTGGATGCACGCCAAGTGCGTTCGCAAAATACGATGCTGCGGAAAAAGCGGTTCGGGCAGCACTGTCCGATGACCAGGATATCGAGTTTTCCGACTTATACGAAAGCACTCCCGATTTGCATGGAATAAGTCAAACGCCGAACGACAAGCGCACGTTCATTTGCGGTTACGCCACCTACAAAAAACAGGATGGCAAACCAGTTCGAGTACGCTTTATCTATGTGGTCCATTCGGATGATCCGTCTCTCGCCGACTATGGCCCGCTCAACCTGGAGAAGCCTGAGTTGAATTACGGCGTTCGTGATGAAAGCAGTGGAGGCAGGTATGCGACCGCGTTCGAATTCTCCGGGTGGAATCGCGTTTGCGCCAATGCTCAGCATCCGAAAACTTTTAGCGGAGTCGCTCCGAAGAGCGACGGTTGACCTGGATGCGGTACCGATCGGGTCTTGCTAGTTCAACAGCATGGCAATGCAAACGATGCGGAAAGGATGATGAAGGATGAAAACGGACGAGGCGTGATCCGCCTCCACGACAAGACGACCCACGGCGGCGAAGTCATCACCGCGAGCGACGATCTGACAGCGCTTGGCGTTCCGGTTGCGCTGAAGGATCACCTGACATGGTGTCCGAAGTGCGGCGGGCAGTTCAGGATCATTCCGCAAAACAGCACGCGCAACCATCACGGTACGCCAGTCGCCTTTCACGACGATTTGACGGAGTGCGGGGCGCGACTGATTTCGTCGCTTGAATAGAGGTATTGCGCATGAGCGGTTCGGTAGGTAGAGCGGAGAAAGTAACTTTGACGGGGGCGTCATCCCACAACCCCGTCTTGATATCCGAGGCCCGGCGTCAAGCTCTGCGCGCCGACATTCGTCAACGGCTCGTGACCGCGCTGATGCGCTCGGGCGACGCCGTCACCGATCCGAAGCTCGCTCGCTTGCCCGGACCGGTTCGCTATCGGGTCACGGGTGCGCTCGCCGCGTGGGACGCGCTGCGAGCTGAAACAGATTGCGTGGCGTCGCCGACCCTAACCGAGATGCTGCGGTCGCACGGCATCCTTCGTTTGACGCGCTATTTCGATCGGTTCACACGGGACCTCTTGCCGCACGGCGCTGACGGCCGCCCGGCCGACGTACTCGCCGGGGTCGCTCAATACAGCGCCGTTTGGCTGGCATTCGAGGTACGCAAAGGAGCTTTTTACGAGCCGACCCCACCGCTGCACCGTCTGCTCGACGCCGCCTATATCGCGGAGGATGTGTCGATCGGCATGCTCGAGATGCCAACCGATACGCTGTGCATCATTCCCGAACCTAACCGCTGGAAACAGGCTGGCGACATCGAGGCGATCGCGATTTTCAAGAACGACCGGTCAATCGGGTTTGCGGCATGGCTAATGCCTGGCAGTCCTGATGATGGCGCGACGATAGATTCGATTACGCTTCCGCTGGAAGACCCCGACAAGACGATCCGTGAGTTGGTGGACGACTTGTTCCAGCGGCCTGCGGCTGACGGAATGCCCGATCCGCCTGCCGCTCAGCGGTTCTGGCGCGACGCCCTGGACTATGCGATCAAGATGTTGTTGTACCTCAACGTACGCGATGCACAGGTCGTCCATGATCGCGCTTATTCGAACGCGCCGCGACACTTTCCCGGGCTCGGCAAGCGCAAGCGCACGGAACGGCTCGCCGAAATCGAACAACTCTACGATCGCCACGTCGTCGGCCCCGCGATTCTCGACGCCGAGGCGGCCGGATCAGTCCCATCGGACAGCGTACAGCGCGAAGTAAGCGGCCACTGGCGGCGGCCGCACTTCCGGATGCAGCCATACGGCCCACAAGCGGCATTGCGCAAACTTATCTTCGTCGGCCCAACGCTCGTGCGTCCCGATCGACTGGGGCTATAGCTGAATGGATCACCTGCTGTCGCATTACGAATACGAACTCGGGTTGTTCGCGCGGGCGTTGGGCGATTTCGCGATCCGCTATCCGAAGATTGCCGCTCGGCTGGGCATCCAGAGCGGCCGGGCCGACGATCCGCATGTGACGCGTCTGATTCAGACCTTTTCGTTTCTTGCCGCACACCTCGATTCGAAGCTGGCCGACGACTATCCCGAATTCACCGAGGCGTTGCTTGAGGTTGTCCACCCGCATTATCTGCGCACGGTGCCATCGTGCGCGATTGCCCGATTCGAACCACGGGCGATCGTCGGTCAACTGACAGAGCCGGTCGTCGTGCCGCGTGGCGTGGAGTTGAATGCACGTACAGCCCCGGTGCGATTCCGGTCGGCCTACGACGTGACCATCTCGCCATTGCAAATCCGGTCCGCGCGGTATGCACCGACGACGCTGGCACCGTCGGCCGTGAGATTGCCCGCCGACGCAACTGGCATGCTGTCGATCAGTTTTACGTCGGCTGCCGGCCCGTTCACGGCGGCCATTACTGACGGCCCCATACGTGTCCACCTTTCCGGCGAGCGGCCGTTTGTCTCGTCGCTGCTGGATGCTTTGCTGCTGCGTGCGGCCGCCGCGTATGTTGAGGTCGATCAATGTGGGCGCTGGCGGGCCATATCGAAGGTGCCGTTTGAACCGGTCGGTTTCGCCGATGACGATCGCTTGCTGCCGGGTAGCCGAACCACCAGTCGCACCGCGACCACCTATCGCTACTTGCTGGAATACTTCGCGTTTCCCGAACTGTTCGATTTCGTCGATCTCGACATCGGCCGCGTGCGGCGTGCAGCAAGCGCCCCCGATGCTCGGGAGTTGACCTTGCACGTCGTGCTGCGCGATATGCCCGCCGATTCGGTCGCTGCGCTGGCGCTCGCATCGCTCGACGCAACGGCGTTCAAGCTGTTTTGTACGCCGGTCGTGAATCTCTTCTCTCAACCGGCCCTGCCCATTGTGTTGAAGGAGCAGGACGCCTATCCGGTTCAGCCCATGCGACTGGCGAAACATTCACCGCTGGGCGTGTATTCGGTCGACGCGGTCTATCTGGGCGAGCTGTCCACGAAGAAGGACAAGGACGGGGACGTGTCGCTCGACAGTGATCGACCTAGAACCCTGGTGAGACCCTATCAGGCACTGAGTCACGATCCACGCCCCGATTCGGCGACGGTCTATTGGGTCGCGTTTCGTGATCGCGACGCGGGATCGCCCGGTCGTCAAACCATGATGCTGTCGCTGGTCGGGCTGGACGGACAGTCGGCCCGGCCAAAGCTGCCTCAAATCGATGTGGTGACGACGGTGACGAATCGCGACTTGCCGGCGCGCTTGTCGATCGGCAATTCGGTGGGCGATTTGCTGCTCGAAAGCAAGGCGCTGGATTGTCCGGTTCAGTTGATTACTCGACCGACATTGACGGCCGAGCTGCCGCGCGGCAATGGCGCGTTGTGGCGTGTGCTGTCGACGTTATCGCCGCATCCGCTGGATCTGACGCGGGACGGGCTGCCGGCCCTGAAAGCATTCATGCGGCTGCACGCGGTGCGCACGACGCCGCTCGCGCAGCGCTGCATCGACGCGATCACCGGCCTGGACTACAAGCCGGCGATCAAATGGATGTCGCTCGATAGTCAGTTTCCGTCGTTCGTGCGCGGCATCGAAATCATGCTGTCGTTCGACGAGGCCGCACTGCGAGAAGTCAGCCTGGTCGTGTTCACGAAACTGCTCGAACGGTTCTTCGCGCCGTACGGGCCGATGAACAGCTATGTTCAACTGGTGGTTCGTTCGGCGCAGACCGGCCGGGAACTGACGCGAGGCGTGACCACGCCCGGCACGCAGCCGCTGATTTGACCGTGGTATGCCCGACCGCTTACCTGCGGACGCAAGATCGACTACTTGATCACGCAGGTCGCGGTGGCGACGCTGCTCGTGTCGGCGATTTCGATCGCGATCGGCATCGCGTCGTTCTACACGTCGCTGTTTCGCGGGCTGGCGCCGCCGATCTTCCCGCGCGGATCAAAACTCTTTTCACGATCCGCTTCTTTCGCCGCCCGCGCGCGGCATCGATACTGTTGCTACAGGCCGTGTTGCGCAGGTTCGACGCGCAGCACGGCCGGCATCGACGGCCCGCGCCCATCCGAACACCGGTGCGCGCGGGCCGACTCATTTCCGCGAGGCGCGGGCAGTTTCGCGGCCTCGCCATCGGAGCGGTGGATGAAGGGCATCAAGGTATTCGTGACGGGCGCGGCCGGCTATATCGGCGGCTCGGTGGCCGCACGGCTGGTATCGGAAGGGCATGTCGTCACCGGGCTGGCGCGCGACGGCGAGAAGGCCGCGACACTCGCGGCAGCCGGCATCATGCCGGTCATCGGCACGCTCGACGACACGGCGCTGCTGCATGCGTTCGCGAGCGACGCGGACTGCGTGATCAACGCGGCGAGCAGCGACCACCGCGCATCGGTCGAGACGATCGTCGCGGCGCTGAGCGGCTCGGGCAAGACGTTCCTGCACACGAGCGGCACCAGCGTGATCGCGGACGACGCACAGGGCGCGCACGGCGACGCGCCGGTGTTCGACGAAGCGACGCCGGTCGTCGCGCCGGCCAAGCCCGAGCGCCGTGCGATCGATCAGCTCGTGATGTCGGCGGCAACGCTCGGCATCCGCTCGGCGGTGATCTGCAACAGCATGATCTACGGCGACGGGCTCGGCATCCGGCGCGACAGCGCGCAGCTTCCGCTGCTCGCGGCGATCGCGCGCGAGGCCGGCGCGGTCCGCGTGATCGGCAAGGGGTTGAACCGCTGGTCGAACGTGCATGTCGAGGACGTCGCCGATCTCTACGTGCGCGCGATGCGGCACGCGGCGCCCGGCGCGCTGTATTTCGCGGAGAACGGCGAAGCGTCGTACGCGGACATCGGCGCGGCGCTCGCCGAGCGTCTCGGTTTGCCGTCGGTGGTCGAGTGGGACATCGCCGAGGCCGAGCAGGTGCTCGGCCACTCGCGCGCGCATTTCTCGCTGGCGTCGAACAGCCGCGTGAAAGCCGTGCGCGCGCGGCAGGAACTCGGCTGGGCGCCGCGGCACGGCGCGATGCAGGACTGGATCCGCCACGACATGCCGATCGCGGACTGACGCCGCAGAATTGCTCCGCAGCACGCAGCACGCAGCACGCAGCACGCAACACGCAACACGCAACACGCAACACGCAACACGCAACACGCAACACGCAACACGCAACACGCAACACGCAACACGCAACACGCAACACGCGCCCTCCCGGGCGCGTGCGCCCGCCGGCCCGCGACCGCATCGATCGGACAATATTGGCCGCGCATTCTTGAATCCGAATCAACTATGATTCGCGCCGGCTCCCGCTTATCAAACAGGCGCTGCGGCACTATCGTGACGATTCTGCAACTGTCACCGATTCCCGACCATGAAGACCACCCTCGACGAGATGCTCGCATTCGTGACCATCGCCGATACCGGCTCGTTGACGGGGGCGGCGGACAAGCTCCACCAGCCGACGTCGGTGATGAGCCGGATCCTGCGGCGTCTCGAGGAAAAGCTCGACACGACGCTGATCCGCCGCACGACGCGCCGGCTCGAAGTGACGGAAGAGGGCAAGCTGTTCCTCGAATACGCGCGCGAGATCATCGCGTCGGTCGAATTCGCCGAGGAACAGCTCGTCAGCCAGCGCGAGAAGCTGGCCGGGCGGTTGCGCATCAACGCGGCGATGCCGTTCATGCAGCACGTGATCGCGCCGATGATGCCGGGCTTTCGCGAAGCGTTTCCGGCGATCGCGGCCGAACTGCATACCAGCGACGAAATCATCGACCTGCTCGAACAGCGCACCGACGTCGCGATCCGGATCGGCGAGCTGCGCGATTCGACGCTGCATGCGCGCAAGCTCGGCAGCAGCCGGCTGCGCATTCTCGCGAGCCCCGCGTACCTGGAGAAGGCCGGCGTGCCGACGCGCGTGGCCGATCTCGCGGACCATACGCTGCTCGGCTTCGTGCAGCCCGAAACGCTGAACCACTGGCCGCTGCGCACCGCGGACGGCGACGTATACCGGATCCATCCCGCGCTGCAGGCGTCGAGCGGCGAGACGCTGCTGACGCTCGCGCTGAATGGCGCGGGCATCGTGTGCCTCGCCGACTACATGACGGGCACCCATCGCCGCGACGGCAGCCTCGTCGAAGTGCTGGTCGACGACACGACTGAATTCCGCCAGCCGATTCATGCGGTCTACTATCGCAACGCGACGCTGTCGTCGCGCATTGTCAGTTTTCTGGACTACTTGAGCGCACAGCTGGAGGAAGGCGGCGATATCGACTGAAGGGGCGCGCAAACCGCCGCTCGTCTCGTGCGAAGGGCGACGTGTTCGATCGATATCGGGCACGTCGCCCTTTTTTCATGGCGACGCGACCAACGCGACCGATGCGCCGCACCGGTCGCATCGCACCAACCCGCCTACTGCCCGAGCGCGGTCATCAGCCTGACCTGCGCGAGCATCTCATTGGTGCGCGCCTGCGCGAGCGAATCCTCGGCCGCGAGCAGCGAGCGCTGTACTTCGAGCGTGTCGATGAACGCCGATTCGCCGCTGCGCCACGAACGGTTGATCTGCGCATAGGCATCGCGCGCATTCGACGCCGCGCGTTCGAGGCGCTCGGTCCGGCTGTGATCGCGGGCGGTTGCGGCCAGCGACGTTTCGACGTCGCTGACCGCGCCGAGCACGGTCGAGCGATAGGCGGCGACGGCCTGATCGGCCTGCGCGCGTCGCAACGCGACGATGCTGCGGCGCCGTCCGCCGTCGAACAGCGGCGCGCTCGCGCCGGCGCCGGCCATCCAGGCGAGCGAATGCGCGAGCGTCGCGCCGGAGAAGCCGTCGACGGCCGCGCCGATCACGCCGATCAGCTGCAGGTGCGGCTTGAGATCGGCTTCGGCCACGCCGATGCGCGCATATGCGGCGACGACCCGCGCTTCGGCGGCGCGCACGTCGGGCCGGCGGCGCAGCAGGTCGGCCGGCGTGCCGATGCCCGGCGCCGCTGCCGTCCACACCGGCCCCGGCGCGGGCGGATCGAGTTGCGCATAGACGTCCTGCGGCGTCGTCGCGGTGATGATCGACAAGCGGTGAATCGCGGCCTGCCGCTGCAACTGCAGCGCGGGCAACTCGGCGAGCGTGGTTTCCGCCTGCGCGGCGGCGCGGTCGACGTCGGCGATCGGCACGACGCCCGCGTCGAACAGGCGCCGCGTCGATGCCTCGGTGCCGCGCTGGCTTTCCGCGTTCGCCTCGACCAGCGCGAGCCGCTGCTCGAGCCCGCGCACCGTCACGTAGGTGCGCACCGTTTCGTCGATCGTCGCGATCCGCACGGCCGCCGCGTCGTTCTGCGCGGACGCGATATCGGCGTCGGCGGCCGACACGCCCTGGCGGATGCGCCCGAAGATGTCGATTTCCCATGCGACGCTCGCATTCAGGTCGAACGCATTGCCGGTCGTCGGCGTATCGGTCGGGAACGCCTGCGACGCGGACAGCCGCCGGCGGCCGGCATCCGCATTCAGGTCGAGCGACGGGAACCACTGCGACGCGGCGCCGATCCGTACCGCGCGCGCCGCGTCGATGCGCGCGACCGCCGCCTTCAGGTCGAGGTTGTTGGCGAGTGCGCGATCGACCAGCCGGTCGAGAATCGGATCGTGAAAGCCGTGCCACCACGCGTCGGTCGCGGCGGCAGGGCCGGCGGCGACAAGATCCGCGTTCGCGTAGGTCGCGGCGAGCGGCGGCGGGGCGACGGTGGCGACCGGCGCGCTCGTGCACGCGGTCAGGACGGCCGCCGCGGACAGCGCGGCCACGAGTCGGATGAATTTCATTGCACCACCTCCGCGGCCGCCGCCGCGACGCCGGATTTGCGCGTCGCGAGCCGGCGGACCAGCACATAGAACACAGGCGTGAACAGCAGCCCGAAGAACGTCACGCCGATCATCCCGAAGAACACGGCCGCGCCGACCGCCTGGCGCATTTCCGCGCCGGCGCCTTCGGAGATCACGAGCGGCAGCACGCCGAGAATGAACGCGAGCGACGTCATCACGATCGGGCGCAGCCGCTGCACGCACGCGTCGACCACCGCGTCGACCAGCTCCCGGCCGTCGGCCTCGAGCTGCCGCGCGACCTCGACGATCAGGATCGCGTTCTTCGCGGCGAGCCCGACCAGCACGATGAAGCCGATCTGCGTGAGGATGTTCACGTCCTGGCCGAGCGCGCGCACGCCGAGCGACGCGGCCAGCAGGCACATCGGCACGATCAGCAGGATCGACACTGGCAGGCTCCAGCTGCCGTACTGCGCGGCGAGTACCAGATAGACGAGCAGCACGCACAGCGGGAACACGAGCAGCCCCGTGTTGCCGGCCGTGGTCTGCTGGTACGACAAGTCGGTCCATTCGAACGAGATGCCGGGCGGCAGCACCTGCTTCGCGAGCGTCTCCATCGTCTTGATCGCAAAGCCGGAACCGAGGCCGGGTGCGGTATCGCCGTTGATCTCGGTGGCCGGATACAGGTTGTAGCGCGGTGCGCGATCGACGCCGAGCGTGTCGTCGATGCGCGTGACGCTGCCGATCGGCACCATGTCGCCGTCGCGGTTGCGCACCTTCAGGCGCCCGAGGTCGGAGGCCGTCACGCGGAACGGCAGGTCGGCCTGCGCGGTGACGCGATAGGTGCGCCCGACGATGTTGAAGTCGTTGATGTAGGCCGAGCCGAAATACGTTTCGACCGCATCGTTGATCTCCTGGCTCGGCACGCCGAGCATCTCCGCCTTCTCGCGATCGAGCTCGACGTGCACCTGCGGACTCGTCGCCGAGTAGGGCGTGTAGACGCCGACCATGCCGGGCGTGCGGTTCGCGGCGTCGACGAGATCCTGCGTCGCCTTCGCGAGCGCGGCCGTGCCGAGGCCGTTGCGGTCTTCGAGCCGCATCGCGAAGCCGCCCGTGCTGCCGAGGCCCTGCACCGGCGGCGGCATCGCGACGACGATCGACGCTTCGGTGATGCCGGCGAGGCGCTTGCGCAGCTCGGCCGCGATCGTGTCGATGGTGAGGCCCTGCGCTTTGCGTTCGGGCCAGGGCCTGAACACCGGGAACAGGCCGGCGCTGTTCGCCGAATTCGTGCCGGTGGCCGCGTTGACGCCGGAGAACACCGGCACGCGCGCGACGCCCGGCACCGACAGCGCGATGTCCTCGATCTTGCGCGCGACCGCGCTCGTGCGTTCGAGCGTCGCGCCGTCGGGCGTGCGCACCAGCACGACCAGGTAGCCGCGATCCTGCGCGGGAATGAAGCCCTTCGGGCTCGATACCAGCAGATAGCCGGTCGCGGCGATCAGCACGACGTACAGCACGCTCATCGCGGGGATGATCCGCACGAGCTTCCTGACCAGCGCGCCGTAGGCGTCGGACACGCGCTGGAACACGCGGTTGAATGCATCCGCGAAACGCTGCACCGCGCGCGTGAGCGGCGCGAGCAGCGCGGCCGTGCGCGACGTCGACGCCGGCGCATCGTGCGCGGGGTCGTGCGCCTTCAGCATCATCGCGGACAGCGCGGGCGCGAGCGTGACCGACGTGAAGAACGAGATCGCGGTCGACACGGCGATCGTCACGCCGAACTGGCGGAAGAACTGGCCGGAGATGCCCGGAATGAACGAGGTCGGCACGAACACCGCGCACAGCACCAGCGTGATCGCGAACAGCGCGCCGCCGACTTCCTTCATCGTCAGCAGCGTCGCATCGCGCGGCGCGGCGCCGGCCGCCAGGTGCCGCTCGACGTTCTCGACCACGACGATCGCGTTGTCAACGACGATCCCCACCGCGAGCACGAGGCCGAACAGCGTCAGGTTGTTGATCGAGTAGCCGAGCACGGCCATCGCCGCGAACGTGCCGACCAGCGACACCGGAATCGACAGGATCGGGATGATCGACGGCCGCCAGCCCTGCAGGAACAGCAGCACGACGAACACCACGAGCACGACGGCCTCGTAGATGGTCTTCACGAGTTCGTGGATGCTGTCGCCGATGAACGCGGTCGGGTTGTAGCCGATGTTGTAGACGATGCCCTTCGGAAACGCCTTGCCGAGTTCGGTCATCTTCTTCTCGACCGCGTCCATCGTCGCGACCGCGTTCGCGCCGGGCTGCTGCAGCACCTGCAGCGCGATGGTCGGGTGGCGCAGCATGTAGCTGTCGGTCGCGTACGCGAGCGCGCCGACCTCGATGCGCGCGACGTCCTTCAGCCGCACGAGACGCCCGTCCTGCCCCTGCTTGACGACGATGTCACTGAAATCCTCGGGCCGCTTCAGGCGCCCTTCGAAGATCAGGTTCGGCTGGAACGCCTGGTTCGTGATCGGCGCCTGCGCGACCACGCCGCCCGCGAGCTGGGTGTTCTGCGCGCGCACCGCGGCGATCAGGTCGCGCGGGCTCAGGCCGAACGACGCGACGCGTTCCGGGTCGAGCCAGATGCGCATCGAGTATTCGCGCGCGCCGAGCGGGTTGATGTCGCCGACGCCGTCGATCCGCTTCAGCACGTCGGCGACGTTGCGGATCGCGTAGTTCGACACGTACAGCGGATCGTAGCGCTGGTCGGGCGAGTAGATGAAGATCGTGCCGAGCTGCGTCGGCGACGACTTGCGGACCGACACGCCGCTGCGCTGCACGGGCTCGGGCAGGCGCGGCGTCGCGAGCGCGACGCGGTTCTGCACCAGCACCTGCGCCTTGTCGACGTCGGTGCCGGGCTTGAACGTCGCGGTGATGTTCAGGCTGCCGTCGGAGGTCGCCTGGCTGTACATGTACAGCATGTCCTCGACGCCGTTCACTTCCAGTTCGATCGGCGTCGAGACGGTTTGCGACACGGTTTCCGCGGACGCACCCGGGTAGCTTGCCTGGATCACGACGGTCGGCGGCGCGATGTCCGGATACTCGGACACCGCGAGCGAGAAATAGGCCAGCGCGCCGGCGATGGTCAGTACGATCGACAGGACGATCGCGAGCACCGGCTGCTGGACGGACAGGCGGCCGAGGTTCATTGCGCGCTCCCGGTCGCGGTGCTGGACGCAGCGGTTGCGTTCGCAACTTTTTCTGAATTCGTCGCATTCGCCATCTGCGCCGCATCGATCGCGCGCGGCACCGCGTTGACCTGATCGCCGGCCTGCACGCGCTGGAAGCCGTCGACGATCACGCGGTCGCCGGCCTTCAGGCCCGCATCGATTTGACGCAGGTTGCCGAACAGGCGGCCGGGCGTCACCGGGCGCACCGACACGGTGCCGTTCGCGTCGACGAAATACAGCACGCGGCGCGTCGCGTCGGTCGCGACGGCCGAATCCGGCACGAGCAGCGCCGCGTGCGCGACGCGGCTCGACAGCGACACGCGGCCGAACTGGCCGGGGCTCAGGCGTCCGTCCGGATTCGCGACGCGTGCGCGCTGGCGCAGCGTGCCGGTCGAATCATCGAGGCGGTTGTCGACGAAATCCATCGTGCCCGACAGCGACGGCTTCGCGTCGCCCGGCAGCGCGATCGCCACCTGTCGCGACGACGCGCTGCCGCCGTGTTGCGCGGCTTCGCGCGTGTAGCGCAGGTAGCTTTCCTCGTCGACGTCGAAGTAGATGTCGATCGGGTCCTGCGACACGATCGTCGTCAGCACCGTGGCTTCGCTGTCGCCGCCCTTCACGAGGTTGCCCTCGCTGACGCGCTTGCGGCTGATGCGCCCCGACATCGGCGCGACGATGCGCGTGAACGACAGGTCGAGCCGCGCGCGTTCGAGCGCGCCTTGCGCGCTCGTCACGTCGGCCTGCGCGCTTTGCACGGCCTGGCGGCGCTGGTCGTACAGGCTCTGCGCGATGGTGTCGGTCTTGATCAGGACGCTGGCCCGCTCGAAATCCTGCCGGCTCAGCTTCAGTTGCGACTGCGCGCGCTCGAGCGTGCCTTGCGCGGCCGTCACCGCCGCCTGGTACGGGCGCGGATCGATGACGAACAGCAGGTCGCCTTTCTTCACGGTCGCGCCGTCCTGGAACGCGACGCGTTCGAGATAGCCGCTCACGCGCGGGCGCACGTCGACCGTGTCGACCGCTTCGAAGCGGCCCGTGTAGACGTCGACGTCGTTCACGTTGCGCGCGACGGGCGCGCTGACGATCACGTTCGGCTTCGGGGCCGGCGCGGTGTCGTCCGACCGGCAGCCCGTCAACGCGAGCAATGCGGCGAGCGGAAGGGCGGCCAGCGCGGCCGGTCGCGCGAAGCGCTTCAATCCTGGGTAGCTGTTCATGTTGTTCGGGGTATCGAATGACGCGCACGGCGCCGGATGGTGCGCAGTATCGTGCGTGGCGCGCGATGGATAAACGGACGCGGCGACATAAGAACTTGTACTGCGCAGTCACGAATCGCGCGGTGCGGCGACGATGCGCGCGGCAGGGGCGTGATGCGGGAAGCGGTGCGACGACGCGCGGCCCGAACGCCTGTTCAGGCGATTCGGGCCGGCGATGCGGAGGGGACGGACGAGCGGGGGCGCGTGGCGGGCAAGGTGCTCGCGCGCGCGTCGACGCCGCTCAATGACCGCGATAGATCGCGTCGCGGCCGTTGGTCGTCAGTGCGCGGCCGGATGCGCTGGTGCTGGTGCCTTCGCTGCCGTAGCCGGTCGTGTCGGCTGCCGGTGCGGTGTTCGATGCCGCTTGCGCGCCGGCGTTTTCACGCGCGCGCTTTTCGGCGGCGAGGATCGCGACCGGATACTGGTTGTGGTCCAGTGCCGGCGTATAGCCGACGGCGGCGAGGCGGGCCATTTCGGCCTTCACTTCGGCGCGGGTCAGCGGGTGGTCATGCTGCTGCGCGAACGAAACGGCCGGCGTGGCGATGATCAGTGCGGCAAGCGTGGAAGAAACGAGCGTTTTCATCAGGGGTACCTATCGGGTCGAGTGAATCGCAACCACGTCGTCGTCGTTGCGAGTGCTGCCAATATAGGTATCCCGACGCCGCGGAAAAACGGGCCGCCGGCGAAATCATTTTTGACCTGGAATCACGAATCGGCGGCCGATGCAAACGAACGGGCCCGCGCACGGCGGCCGGCCGGTCACGCGCGTCCCATGATCCGCGTGCCGAGCGAGATGCCGAGCGCGGACAGCGACGCATTGGCCGCGAGCTGAGCAGCCTCCCAGCGCGACAGCGCGGCGTCGAGCGCGTTGGCGGGCACGCCGCCGCGCAGCGCCTCGGCAAGACCGACCGCGTTCTCTGCCGCTTTCGCGACACCGGCGGCCGTATGCGGCCGCACGAGGCAGGCCGCGTCGCCGAGCAGCACGGCCCGGCCGAACGCCATGCGCTCGACCGCGAGATCGAGGATCGCCTGTGCGAACGGCGCCTGTGTCGCGTCGACGAGCGCGGCGAGCGTCGGTGCGAGCATCCGGCGGCCGGCGTTCACGAGTTCGAGCCGGTTGTCGTCGCGCATCGCGCCGGGCGGCAGCGAGCCGTCGCGCTGCATGCCGTCCTGCCCGAGAAACAGCGACGTCAGGCGATCCGGCGCGAGCCGCCGGTACCAGACCCAGTTCACGCGCCGCTTGCCGGGCGCGATCGCGCCGTCGCGGCCGGGCACCAGATAAGTCAGGAACAGGTGGGCGTCGCCTTGCTGGAACGTGAAGCGCTCGCGCAGCAGCTGCAGCACCGTGTCGGGAAGCAGGTGCTCGTCGACGAGCCCGCGCCACGCGACATACCCCGCGTACGCGGGCCGCGCATCGGGCAGCAGCTGCGCGCGCACGGCCGAGCGCCCGCCGTCGGCGCCGACCAGCAGGTCGGCCTGCTCGACGCGGCCGTCCGAGAAGTGCGCGATCACGCGCGCGCCGTCCTGCTCGAACCGGTCGAACGCGACGCCGGCGTGCAGGACGTCGGCGGGCAGCGCGCGCTTCAGCGCCGTATAGATCACGTTCCAGGCGGTCTGCGTCTGTGGCATGTCGAAGCGCTGCACGATACGGTCGTGTTCGTCGACGTAGATCCGGTCGCCCGAATCGACGCCCGCGTCGCGCGGCACAGGCACGCCGCCGAACGCGAACGCGCGCTCGATCGGCGGCTGCAGCACGATGCCGCCGCCGCGGCTGTCGAGATCGTGCGGCGATTGCTCGAACACCTTGACGCGCCAGCCGGCCGCACGCAGCGCGGTTGCCGTGAACAGTCCGCCCACCGATCCGCCGACGACGATCGCCGACGGGCCCGAAACGTCGCTCATGATTGCTTTCTCCCGATGATTCGCCGCACGCGGCGGTTCAACCTTCCCAGTGCTCGAGGAAGTCGAGCAGCAACGCGTTCACGCGCTCCGGCTGCTCCTCCTGCGGCAGGTGCCCGCATTGCGCGATCGGCTCGGCACGCAGGTTGGTCGCCATGCTTTCCCACACGGACTTCATGTCGAACAGCTTGCCGACCGCATAGAAATCCTCGCCCCAGATGGCCATCGTCGGGCAGGCGATCGGGACGTCGGCGTCGACGAGATCCTGCTTCACGTCTTCCGCGTTCGCGCGGTAGTCGGCCAGCGCGCCGCGCACGGCGCCCGGGCGCCGGTACGCACGCACGTACGTGTCGAACGCGTCGCCGGAGATCGCGTGCGGGTTGTAGCACCAGTCGGAGAAAAAGTGGCTCAGCCACTCGGCTTCCTTGCCGGCGATCAGCGCCTCGGGCAGGTCGGGCACCTGGTGGAACAGGAAGAACCAGTACGCGCGCGCGGTTTGCGCGGTCATGTTCTGCGCGACGATGCGCGTCGGCACGTTGTCCATCACGACGAGCCGGTCGACGCGCTCGGGGAAGTCCTTCGAGAAGCGCGTCGCGACACGCGCGCCGCGATCGTGGCCGACGAGCGCGATGCGGCCGATGCCGAGCGCATCGAGCAGCCCGGCTACGTCGCGCGCCATGTTGCGCTTGTCGTAGCCGGCGGCAGGCTTGTCGGTTTCGCCGTAGCCGCGCAGGTCGGGCGCGATCACGCGGTAGCGCCGCGCCAGCGCCGGGATCTGGAAGCGCCACGCGAAGCTGGTTTCCGGGAAGCCGTGCAGCAGCACGACGACCGGCCCGCTGCCGGCATCGATGTAGTGCTGGCGGATGCCGTTCGCGGTGACGGTGTGATGCGTGATCGAAGGCGCGTCGTGGGTCATGGCGTGGTCCCTGTCCGGTTCGGTGTGCGCGCAGCCGGAGGCGGGCGCAGATGCCGTTCGAGGATAGGCGAAGCGATCGGCGCGCCGGATAAATTGTTCTGAAATCGTCTGGCGGCGCGCGCCGCGCCGGATTACGCGCGCCGGCGGCGCCGGCCGCCCGCGCCGGATGCGATCTGCTTCAGCGTAGCGGGCGTGCCGTGGAGAAACGCGTCGACCAGCCGCTCGATTTCGGTGTCGAGATCGTCGGGCACCGGCAGGCCATAGACCCACTTGCGAACGCCGAAATAGAAGATGCTCGCGTGCAGGCTCCAGACCAGTTCGATTTCCGCGTTGCGCTGTGCCTCGGTCGCCGGCGTCGCGATGTCGTACTCGTGCCGCAGCTCGCGCAGCACCGGCAGGAACACGCGTTCGCGCAGCCGCGACAGGTAGCGCGTGTTGAAACCCTCGCGGCTGAGCCCCGCGAAGATGAAGGTGCGGATCCATTCGCGCCGCAGGATGGTTTGCGCGTACGCGCGATAGAACGCGACGAGCCGTTCCTGCAGCGGGACCGTGCGATCCGCGATCAGTTTTTCCCAGTCGGGACTCCACGTGTAGATCTCGTCGTACACGCGGTCGATCAGCGCCTCCTTGCTCGGGAAGTACCGGTACAAGAGCGGCTGGGTGACGCCGATCTGCCGCGCGAGCTCGCGCGTGCTGCCGGAAAAGCCGTGCGTCGCGAAATGCTCGATCGCCTTCTCGACGATCTGCCGCTCGCGCGCTTCCGGCGCGAGCCGGCGGCCCGGCGTGACGGCGTTGCCGTCGGCGTCCGTCCCGCGCTCGCGGGCCGGCGTGCTGCGTTTTCTTTCGGTCATGCATCGGCTCCTGATGGCGCGCTTAAGCTATCGATCGAAAAATAGCACGTTCGGGGGCGCGAATCCGGTTTGCGGCGCGGCTTTCGACGCGACGCGCGCGGTGGTCCGCGCCGCGCCGCGCCGGCCATCCCGTCGGGTGCGCGAGCGGGATTTTCAGAAAAATTCAGCGGCGCCGCCATGACATTAAGACGTGCGTTGACTAGTCTTGCTGTCGAACCGCCGCATGGGCCGGACGCCAGTCGGCGCACCGGGCCGTGCGGCGCAACCGGAGCGGAACATGCGTGATCAGATCTCGCCGGACGCAGGCAGTACGTGCGCCGGCGCAACCGTCGCCATCCAGGAGGCCGGGGCATGCCGACGCAGCCGGTAACCGCGGCCGCGGCGCCCGACCACGTGCGCGGCGAGGACGTGTTTCTCGCGTCGATCGCCGGCTACGTCGACACGCTCGGCTTCGTCGCGCTGTTCGGCCTGTTCACCGCGCACGTCACCGGCAACTTCATCCTGATCGGCTCGGGGCTCGCCGGCGTCGGGCAAGGGCTCGTGATCAAGTGGCTCGCATTCCCGGCCTTCATCGCCGGCATCGTCGGCGCGCGCGTGCTCGACCATCGGATGCGATCGCTCGGCCACGGCCCGCGCGCGCGTTCGCTGTATGCACTGCAGGCCGTGCTGCTGGCCGGGTTCATGCTGGCCGGCGTGATGGCGTCGCCGATCGCCGACGCCGACGCGCCGCGCACGATCCTGTGCGGCCTGCTCGGCGCCGCGGCGATGGGCGTCCAGAACGCGCACGGCCGGCTGACGGCGCGCTCGGTCGTCGCCAACACGGTGATGACGGGCAACGTCACGCAGGCGGTGATCGATGCGTTCGACTGGCTCGTGCCGCTCGCCGCGCCGGCCGAACGCGAAGCCGCGCGCGTGCGGCTGCGGCGCACGCTGCCGCCGGTCGCGGGCTTCGCGCTCGGGGCCGGCGCGGGGGCCGCCGCCTATGTGTCCGCCGCCTTCTGGGCGCTGGCGTTGCCGCTCGCGGCCTTGTGCTTCCTGGCCTATCGATCCGGCCGGCCCGACGACGGGCCGGCGTCACGCTGAATCCGCGCGCGGCGTACGGCCGCGCTTGTCATTTTCAAGGAGATTTCGATGATTGCACTGAAGTTGCGACAGGTATTGCGGACGATGGCCGCATCGACGGCCATGTTCGGCGCATTGCTGGCGAGCGCGCCGGCCCATGCGGACGAGACGCGCCTGCTCGATACCTCGTCAGGGAAGGTGCCGGCCGTCGCGGTCGGCCCGCAATACGACACGACGCACGTGTGCGTCGCGCCGGAAGACTTCGATCGCTTCACCGACAGCTTCGTCGCGACGTTCGGCGGCAAGAAGTCGCAGCAGGGCGTGTTCCAGGTCACGCCGACGCCGAGCCAGACGATGTCGCAGCTCGTGCTGACGCCGGTCGGCACGATCTCGGTGTTCGGCTTCAAGACGCCGATCCCGTATCCGTTCTGCGAGGAGCGCACCGGCTATCTCGTCACCGACATGGACGTCGCGATGAAATCGGCGCGCGCGCACGGCGCGGACGTGGTCGTCGACACGTTCCCCGATCCGATCGGCCGCGACGCGATCATCCGCTGGCCGGGCGGCGTGAACATGCAGCTGTACTGGCACACCCAGGCGCCGCACTACGACCCGCTGCAGACGGTGCCGGAAAACCGCGTGTACGTGTCGCCGGAAAGCGCGAGCAAGCTGGTGCACGACTTCGTCGCGTTCTCGCGCGGCAAGGTCGTGTCCGACGTGCGCAAGGCACCGGGCATCGAGATCGGCCGGCCGAACGACACGTATCGCCGCATCCGCATCGAGTCGGGCTTCGGCAAGATGACGGTGCTGGCGACCGACGGCCGTCTGCCTTATCCGTTCGGGCGCGAAATGACGGGCTACGAAGTGCCGGACCTCGCCGCCACGCTGGAGAAGGCCAAGGCCGCTGGCGTGACCGTGCTGGTGCCGCCCTTCACGTCGGACGGGCGCGATGCGGCGCTCGTGCAGTTCCCGGGCGGCTACGTCGCCGAGATCCACGCGCGGTCGAAGTAATGGCGCATCGGGCGATGAGGCGGGCGTGGCGGTGCGTGCTGCCGGCCGCCGTGCTGGCGGGCGGCGTCGCGACGTACGCCGGGACGGCGGACGCTGCCGAGGACACCGCGGCGCCGGCCTCGGCCGCCGGCACGACGTGCACCGCGAAGCGGCCCGCGGTGCTGTTCAACCGCTGGCAGGAAGACTGGTCGGTGCTCGCGAATCCGTGCGTGCCGCGCAAGCCGCTCGACGGGCTGAAGTACATCCCGCTCGGCGGCGACCCGTCGACCTACCTGTCGCTCGGCGCGAACCTGCGCGAGCGTTTCGAGCTGAACAACGCGCCGCTGTTCGGGCTCGGCGCCGCGCACGACGACAACTACGTGATCCAGCGCGCGACGGTGCACGCGGACCTGCGCTATGCCGGGCATTTCCAGGCGTTCGTGCAGTTCGTCGATGCGCGGCCGTTCGGCAAGGACACGGTCGGCACGGTGGACAAGGATCAGCTCGACATCGAGCAGGCGTTCGTCGCGTATGTCGATCAGCTGGGCGGCGGCACGTTCAAGGCGCGTGTCGGCCGGCAGGAGATGGCGTACGACCTGCAGCGGTTCGTGTCGGTGCGGGACGGCCCGAACGTGCGTCAGGCATTCGACGCGCTGTGGGCGGATTACGAAATCGGCAACTGGCGGCTGATCGGCTATGTGACGCGTCCGGTGCAATATCGCAACGACGCGGTGTTCGACGACGTGTCGAATCGGCACCTGCGCTTCGACGGCGTGCGGATCGAGCACAACGGCGTGGGACCCGGCGAATTGTCCGCCTACTGGTCACGCTATACGCGCGACAACGCGCGCTATCTCGCCGGCGCCGGCACCGAGCGGCGCGACGTGTTCGACATGCGCTACGCGGGCAAGTCTGCCGGGTTCGACTGGGACGCCGAAGCGATGCTGCAGACCGGCCACATCGGCCAGGACACGATCGGCGCATGGGCGTTCGGCGCGCTCGGCGGCTACACGTTCGCGAAAGCGCCGGGCACGCCGCGCATCGGCATCCAGGTCGACGGCGCGTCGGGCGACAAGCATCCCGGCGACGGGCGCATGGGCACGTTCAATCCGCTGTTCCCGAACGGCTATTACTTCACGCTCGCCGGCTACACCGGCTACAGCAACCTGATCCATGTGAAGCCGTCGCTGACGTTCAAGCCGGCCAGCAACGTGACGGTGCTGACCGCGGTCGGTTTCCAGTGGCGCCAGACGACCGCCGACGCGATCTACGGGCAGGGGATGCAGGCGGTGCCCGGCACGGCCGGCAAGGGCGGCGCGCGCACGGGCATGTATGCGCAGGCGCGCGTCGACTGGCTCGTCAATGCGAACGTGGCGCTGGCGGTCGAGGCCGTGCATTTCCAGGTCGCCGATTCGATTCGCGCGCTCGGCGCGCGCAATGCCGACTACGTCGGCATGGAGGCGAAGTTCGGCTGGTAACGCGGCAATCCGCACCGCGTCGCGCGGCTCACGGCTGCGCGCGTGCCAGCGCCTCGACGAAATCGATGAACGCGGTGACGCGCTTCGAGCCGCGCTGATTCGGCAGGTACAGCGCGGTCACGACCGAGCGCGCCGCATCGGGCGTGACGTCGTACGCTTCGAACAGCCTGCGCAGGCGGCCCGACTGGACATCGGCATCGACGAGCCAGTCGGGCAGCAGCGCGATGCCGGCGCCGTCGAGCACGGCCTCGCGCAACACTTCACTGTGATTCGATTTCAGGCGCCCGGCGACCAGCACCCGCGTCGTGCCGCGCGCATCGGCGAACGACCACGCCTGCTGGTCGCCGCCGAAGTGAAAGCGCACGCACGCGTGATCGACCAGTTCGCCCGGCGTTGCCGGCGTGCCGTGCGCGTCGAGATAGTCGTGGCTCGCGACGACATAGCGCTGGAACGTCGCGAGCTGCCGTGCGACGACCTCCGCGGAAGGCGCCGCTTCGCCGAGCCGGATCGCGACGTCGATCCGGCCGGCGACAAGATCGACGCGTTCGTCGGTGAGCTGCAGGTCGAGGTCGAGTTTCGGATGGCGCGCGAGGAAGGCCGCGACATGCGGCGCGATGCGTCGCACGCCGTACGCGACCGGCACCGACACGCGTAGCGGCCCGGACGGCTCGTCGCCGCGATCGGCGACGAGCGCGTCCGCTTCCGCGAGCTCCTCGAGCAGCCGCTTCGCGCGCGCGTAGTACATGGAGCCGGCATCGGACAGCGTTACCTGGCGCGTCGTGCGGTTCAGCAGCGCGGTGCCGAGCGATGCCTCGAGCGCATCCACCGCGCGCACGACCGACGACGCCGCGAGGTCGAGACGCCGTCCCGCGCTCGAGAAGCCGCCGGCTTCCGCCACTTCCACGAACGCGCGCAGCGCGGAGAATTTGTCCATGTCGTTGCCTCGTACGTCGGTGTCGTTGTGCGTGCCGCAACGATGCGTTGCGTGCCGTTCGCATTCTATCGTCGGTCGGCAAGCGCTATCTTCGGACTGCAATCAACAGGAGAGCGCAATGCATGCCGTCGAAGTCACTGTCACCTACGATCTCATCTGCCCGTGGTGCTGGATCGCCGAGCGCAGGCTCGCGGAGGCGATCGACGAAGCCGGGCCGGCCGGCTACGTGAGCGTCCGGTTCGTGCCGTTCGAACTGAATCCGACGATGCCGGCCGGCGGCATGGACCGCAAGGCGTACCGCAGCGCGAAGTTCGGCAGCTGGGCGCGCTCGCAGGCGCTCGACGCGCACGTGGCCGAGGCCGGCCGCGCGGCGGGCCTCGTGTTCGATCACGCGCGCATCGCGCGCACGCCGAATACCCGGCTCGCGCACCGGCTCGTATGGTTCGCGCAGCAACGCGGCAGCGCGGTCGCGCTCGTCGATGCGCTGTTCGCCGCGTATTTCCGCGACGGCCGCGATATCGGCGACGCGGACGTGCTCGTCGAGATCGCGGCCGGCGCCGGCTTGCCGGGCGATACGGTGCGGGCGTTCCTCGCATCCGGCGAAGGGCTCGACGCGGTGATCGCGCTCGAGGCCGACGCGGTGCGCGCAGGCATCGCGTCGGTGCCGTCGACGCGCATCGGATCCACCGTCGTCAGCGGCGCGCAGCCGACCGCCGTGTTTCGCGGCGCGTTGCTGGCCGCGCAGCGCGCGCATGACGCGGTAGCCTGAAGCGGTGCCTTGAAGCGGTGCCCTGAAGCCCGGCCGGTGCCGTTCCGGCCCGGCTTCAGAACGTTTCATGTCCGCCTCAGGACAAGGGCGCGAGCGGCCGGTAGGCTCGATGTCGCGCGTACAGGCCCGGCCGACCGTCGGATCGGCAAGCGTCGCGCGACGTCGACACGCAACCGGGGGATCGGACATGAACTCACTGAAGCGGCGCATGCGCGCGCTGCGCGCGGGCAGCGTGCCGGTCAACTACGACGCGACGCCGCTGCGCTGACCGGATGACGTGCGCGACGGTGTCAGCGCGTCATGCCGCGCCGCCATGCGCCGGGCGGATGGCCGACGATGCGCGCGAAGATGCGGTTCAGGTGGCTCTGGTCGGCGAAACCGCAGACGGCCGCGATTTCCGCGAGCGTCATGTCGGTCGTCTCGATCAGATGGCGGGCCCGGATCACGCGCTGCTCGAGCAGCCACTGATGCGGCGTGCGCCCCGTCGTGCGCGAGAACGCGCGGATGAAATAGCCGCGCGACAGATCGCATTCGCTCGCGACTTCCTCGATCGATACGCCGAGGTTCGCCTTTTCCAGCAGCAGTTCCTTCGCGAGCGCCGTCTTGGCCGGCGACAGCAGGCCCTTGCGCTGCAGGTCGCGCGCCTGCGCATTGCCGTAGCGGCTGGCGAGATGCGCGCCGATCGCGACCCCCATCTGCTCGACGAACAGCGTGTTCAGCGCGCCCGGCACGTCGAGGCTGTCGGCGACCGCATGCGCGAGATGGCCGAGCACCGGGTCCTGCACGTCGGGCGCGCAGGTCAGGCCGCCGATCGCCGTGCCGTCGTGTTCGCGGCCGAGGCGGTCGAGATAGCTGTGCGACAGCTCGATCAGCACGAAATCGAACTTGCCGTACAGGTCGGCGCGGAAATTCTGGGAAAAGTCGCGAATGTAGATCGAGTCGTGCTGGAACCGCCGCTCGGATTTGCCGGCGCCGCCGTAGATCGTGCGCCGGTGGCCGTCGTTCAGCGACACGCCGATCAGGAAGCCGCGATCGCTGGCGGCCATCTCGATGCGCTCGAAGTGTTCGTCGCGCATGCATTTGCGGTGGAGCGTCAGGCCGCCGACCGACCGGTCGATATCCTTGGACAACAGGCTCGACACGCATCCGAGCGTATCTTTCGGCACCGCCGCGGGCACTGCGGCGAAAGGATCTGACATGACGGAACGTCCTTCAATGGGGTACGGCATACGAGCAGTTTTACGTGCAAGTTTATACGGCACACACATCCGGCTAAGCATAACTTGAATAAATGTCCGCTTGCTGACGAAAAAATCGCCGTCCGGCCGAGCGCCGGCGCCGACGCTCGACCCGCTGGCGGAAGCGACAGGTCGAACGATATCGCCCCATTTATATCCGCGCGGCCCGCGTATCCGCCACGGGCCGAGGCGGCGGGCGCCAGTGCATTTTCGTTCAAGATTTTTATTGATATGGCGTTTAGACTCGGGCCACTTTTTGAGACTCTGCGCCCGTCTGCCGTGCAGGCCGGCGCGGACTCCCGCCCCGGTGAACCGCGTGTTCACATGGCGGTCATCGTGGGGAACCTGGAGGCGGCCATGATCCAGATCGGGAATTTGTCGGTGGATTTCGAGCAGCGCGACATACGCGACCACGGTGCGTCGTTGCGTATCGGCGCGCGTGCGCTCGACATACTGGAAGTATTGCATCGCGCGAACGGCTCCCTCGTCTCGAAGGACGACATCATGGACGCGGTGTGGCCGGGCCTGATCGTCGAGGAGAACCGGCTGCAGGTGCACGTCGCGACGTTGCGCAAGGCGCTGGGCCCGAACCGCGACCTGATCAAGACGGTGCCGGGCCGCGGCTACCTGCTGATCGCGCACCCGCCGGTCGCGCACGTGGTCGCGCCGCGCGCGTCCGAGGTTGCGTCCGAGGTTGCGCCCGAAGCGGCCGCGGCACCCCATCCGGCGCCGCTCGTCGGGCGTCAGACCGAGATCGGGCAGATCGTCGACATGCTCGAGCGGGCATCGGTCGTCACGCTGGTCGGCGCGGGCGGCATCGGCAAGACGAGCCTGGCCGAGCGCGTCGCGCATGAACTGCGCGGCCGCGCCGGCGAACGCGTGCTGTTCGTGGAACTGGCGCGCGCGGCGACGCGCGACGACGTGCTGCGCGCGATCGGCGCGGAACTCGGGCTCGACGCGGATGGCGTGCCGGCCGTCGAACGGATCGGCGAGGCGTTCGCCGCGTCGCGCGGCCTGCTCGTGCTCGACAACGCGGAGCACGTCGTCGACCTGGCGGCCGACCTCGTCGAAACGCTGACGTCGCACGCCGCGCCGCTGCGCGTGCTCGTGACGAGCCGCGAGCCGCTTCATATCTCGGTCGAGGCCGTGTTTCGCGTGAGTCCGCTGGCGGTGCCGGACGCCGATGCCGGCGTCGACGAGATCGTGCGCCATTCGGCCGTCGAGCTGTTCCTCGCGCGGGTTCGCGCGGCCACGCCCGATTGCGCGGTCGATGCGGCCGGCATGCGGCTGATCGGCGACATCTGCCGGCGCCTCGACGGGCTGCCGCTCGCGATCGAGCTGGCCGCCGCGCGGGTCGCGACGCTCGGGCTCGAGGTCGTCGCGGCGCGTCTCGACGACCGGCTGAACCTGCTGACGGGCGGGCTGCGCTCGGCGTTGCCGCGCCATCAGACGCTGCGCGCCACGTTCGACTGGAGCTACGTGCTGCTGGATGCGGCCGCGCGGTCGCTGTTTCGCCGGATGGCCTGCTTCGTCGGCCCGTTTACGTTCGATGCCGCGCGTGATGTCGCGATGGACCCGGGCATGCCGTCTGCCGAAATGATCGCGCTGCTCGGCGAGCTGGTCGCGAAGTCGCTGGTGACCGTCGAGTTCAACGGCGCGCAGGCGCGCTACCGGCTGACCGAATCCACCCGCGCGTACGCGCTCGAAAAACTGCGCAACGAAGGCGAGTTCGACACGGTCGCCGCACGTCATGCGCGCTACGAACGCGAGCAGGCGGAGGCCGCGATGGCGGCCCAGGCCCAGGCCGCGCATGCGGCCAGCCTGGGTGTCGGCGCGGGCATCGCGCCGCTACGCGAACTCGCCGCGGCCGGCCCGCCGGCCGCGGAAATCGACGCGCTGGCGCATGCGTTGCTCGAGCCGGCGCGCATGCGCGAAAGTTCGATCCCGGCGAGACGCGCGCTCGACGCGCTCGATGCCGGCGCCCACGGCGCCGTCGACGCGGCACGCGAGATGCGCCTGCGCGCGGCCTATGCGGCGGCGCTGCTGCATACCGACGGCGATACGCACACGGCCGCCGCGACGTGGGACAGGACGCTCGGTCTCGCGGGCCGGATCGGCGACGAGGCGTTCGACGCGCGCGCGCTGGTCGGGCTGTGGAACACGATGCTGACGCGCTCCGACATTCATGAATCGCTGCGCTACGCGACGCGCTTCGAGCGGGCCGCGGAGCGCCGCGGTGACCGGCCGCAGCGGCTGCTGGCGGACGCGATGGTCGCGACCTCGCTGCATTACTTCGGCGAGCATGCGCAGGCGCGCGAGCGGCTGGAGGCGGCGACGGCCGAGCTGGCCGTCGCCGGCGAGCCGCCCTGTGCGCAGGCGGCGCTGGGCATCGACGTCGCGACGCTCGGCCGGACGATGCTGACGCGGCTCGTCTGGCTGCAGGGCGATGCGGAATATGCGATGCGGCAGGCCGCGCAGGCGGTCGAATGCGCGCGCCGCAGCGGCTCGGCGCCGGCATTGTGCGTGGTGCTCGGCGCCGCGGCCGTGCCGATGGCGTTGTCCTACGGCGATCACGACGCGATTTCCGATTATCTGGCGACGCTGCGCTCGACCGCCGATGCGCACGGGTTCGACATCTGGCGCAGCCACGCCGAGTGTCTCGCCGGGCAGTTCGACATGCAGGCCGGCCATCCCGGCGCCGGGCTCGCGCGGCTCGAGCCCGCGCTGCGGCGCATCGAAGCGAGCGGCTTCCGGCGCCTGCTCGCGCCGCTGGTCGTCGCCTACGCGGAAGGGTTGACGCGCACGGGCCGCGCGGCCGACGCGTGCACGAAGCTCGACGCGACGCTCGCGCGCTGCCGCGCGCACGGCGAGCATCTGTTCGTGCCGGAACTGCTGCGCGCGCGGGGGCTGGCGATGCTCGAACAGGCCCGCACCGCCGACCCGGATCTCGCGATCGCGTGCGAAGCCGACGGGCACCGTCACCTGCTGATGGCGATTCATGCGGCGAACGGCCAGGGTGCCGCGATGTGGGCGCTGCGCGCGACGCTTGACCTGGCCGATCACCTGATCGAGCGCGGGCGCACCGCGCAGGCGTCGTCGCTGGTAGCCGACCTGTCGGGGCATGTCGACCCGCAATCGCGGGCGTTCGACGTGCGCCGCCTGGCGCGCCTGCAGAACTTCGTTCGCCCGGAGACGGCTGTGCCGACGGGCCTGACGCGCAAGCGACGCGAGGCGGCGGATGCGATGCAGTCGGTGGCGTAACGGCGTGCCGGGCCCGCGCCGGGCGCCGTCGCGTCCGCGCGCCGCGGCGCGGCGGCCTGATCGTGCAATGTTCAAGGGGGAAGGGATGGTCGGTGTATCGTCAAACCGGGTGCATGCCGCGTGCGGCCGCATGCCGGCGTTCGGCGCGAGCAGGGGGGGCTGACGGTGCTCGACACGACGGCATTCGCCGAAGCGGCGGACCTCATCGTCTACAACGGCAAGATCGCGACGCAGGACGCGCGGCAGTCGTTCGTGACCGCGCTCGCGGTGAAGGACGGCCGGATCCTCGCGAGCGGCAGCGGCCGCGACGTGCTGCGCCATGCGCGCGACGGCACGCCGCGCATCGACCTGAACGGCCGCACCGTGATCCCGGGGCTGAACGATTCGCACCTGCACATGATCCGCGGCGGCCTGAACTTCAACCTCGAGCTGCGCTGGGACGGCGTGCCGACGCTGGCCGACGCGCTCGGCATGCTGCGTCGCCAGGTGCTGCGCACGCCTGCGCCGCACTGGGTGCGCGTGGTCGGCGGCTGGACCGAATTCCAGTTCGCGGAAAAGCGCGGGCCGACGGTGGCCGAGCTCAACGCGATCGCGCCCGACACGCCGGTCTTCATCCTGCACCTGGGCGACAGCGCGCTGCTGAACGCGGCCGCGCTGCGCGCGATCGGCTACGGCCGCGACACGTCCGATCCGCCCGGCGGCGAGATCCAGCGCGATCGCCTCGGCCGGCCGACCGGCATGCTGATCGCGCGCCCGGACATGGGGATCCTGCATGCGGTGCTCGAGCGCGCCCCGAAGCTCGGCCACGACGACCAGATCAATTCGACGCGGCATTTCATGCGCGAACTGAACCGGTTCGGCGTGACGAGCGCGATCGACGCGGGCGGCGATTTCCAGGCCTATCCGGACGACTACGCGGCGATCATGGCGCTCGCGAAGCGCGGCGAACTGACGGTGCGCATCGCGTACAGCCTGTTCGTGCAGCAGGCCGGGCGCGAGCTCGACGACTACACGCGGTGGGTGACGCTGGCCAAGCCTGGCGACGGCGACGCGTTCCTGCGGATGAACGGCGCCGGCGAACTGCTGGTGTATTCCGCGGCCGATTTCGGCAATTTTCTCGAACCGCGCCCCGACCTGCCCGACGCGCTCGAGGCGGAACTGGCCGTCGTGGTCCGGCTGCTGGTGCGGCACCGCTGGCCGTTCCGGCTGCACGCGACCTACGACGAATCGATCGGCCGCTTCCTGAACGTGCTGGAAGCCGTGAACCGCGAGCTGCCGTTCGACGGGCTGCGCTGGTTCTTCGATCATTGCGAGACGATCTCGGATGCGAACATCGCGCGCATCGCCGCGCTCGGCGGCGGCGTGACGGTCCAGCACCGGATGGCGTTCCAGGGCGAGTACTTCATCGCGCGCTACGGCGCGGAAGCGGCCGCGCGCACGCCGCCGATCCGCGCGATGCTGGCGGCCGGGCTGCCGGTCGGCGCGGGTACCGATGCGACGCGCATCGCGAGCTACAACCCGTTCCTGTCGCTGTACTGGATGGTGTCCGGGCGCACCGTCGGCGGCACGGCGCTGTATCCCGAATGGAACCGGCTCGGCCGGATGGAAGCGCTGCGCCGCTATACGGTCGGCAGCGCGTGGTTTTCGAACGAAGACGATCGCAAGGGCGCGCTGGTGCCCGGCCAGTATGCGGATTTCGCCGTGCTGACGGACGACTACTTCACGATCGACGAGGCGCAGATCAAGACGCTCTCCTCGGTGCTGACGGTCGTCGGCGGCAAGGTCGTGCATGCGGACGACGAGTTCGCGCCGCTGGCGCCGCCGCCGTTGCCGGTCAGCCCCGCGTGGTCGCCGGTGGTCGAATTCGGCGGTTTCGGCCGGCGTCGTCCCGCGGCGGCGGTGTCGCTGCGCGCAGCGGCCGGCGGCAGTGCCGCTGCCGCCCGCGCGGATGCCGGTGCCGGGCGCGGTCCCGCGGCGCGTTTCGCGCGGCGCCTGCAGGTGGCTGCGCGCGAAGTCGTCGAGCAGTGCGAAGCATTCGGTTATCCCGGCGTCGCCTCGTAGGCGGCGGATCGGCGGGCCGGCGCGTGCGGCCCGATGAACAGACAATTTTCCGCCCCGGCGCGGGGCAGAAGGAGACGAGATGAGTGGAGCGCCGACGTGCGCACCCGCCGATGACGAAGTCGCCGGCGTTCGCATTCCGCGCACGCCGATGGCGATCGAAGCGGCCGAAGCGGCGTGTGCATCGTTGCCACCGGTGCTGACTGGTCATGCATGCCGGGTGTTCGTCCTGGCGTCGCTTGCCGCGCGCCGTGCCGGCGAGACCCTCGATGCCGATGCGCTGTACGTGGCCGCGATGTACGCGAACATGGGACTGAGCCCCGCCTATTGCCGCTCGAGCGCGCGCTACGAGGTCGACAGCGCCGATGCCGCGCACGCGTTCCTGCTGCGGCATCACACGTCGCAGCGCCAGTGCGACGACGTGTGGCGCGCGATCGCGCTGCATACGACGCCCGGCGTGGCCGCGCGCGTCTCGCCGCTGGCGCGCGCGCTGGCCGAGGCCGTGGCGGCTGACCTGATGGCCAGCGGCTTCGACGCATATTCGGCGGACGAGCGTCGGGCGCTGCTCGCCGCATATCCGCGCGAAGACGGGTTCGGCGACGCGTTCCTCGATGCGGTCGCACGTGGCGTCGCGCACCGGCCGGCGTCGACGTTCGGCACGTGGAGCGCCGATGTGCTCGAGCGTGCCGACCCGGATTTTCAGCGGCCGAATTTCTGCGGGCGCGTGCTGGGCGCGCGCTGGAAGGACGTTTGACGGCTTCGTTTCGGGGCCGGTGGCGCGGGCTTGCAGCGGTGGCAGCTGGCCGCTGCTGCGGCGCCGGGGCGTTGAGGCGTTTAGATGCTCAGACGTCCATGCGTCCAAGCGCTCAGGCACTGAGGCGCCCAAGCGCCCAAACGTTCAAACGTTCGCGCCCGCCGCGTCATGACGCGCATAGTCGACATAACCCGCGCGGTCGCCGCCATACCAGCCGACCGTCTTCGGCGCGGCGAGCGGCGCCTTCGCCGCGATGCGCTCGACGAGATCGGGGTTCGCGATGTAGGCGCGCGCGAACGCGACGAGATCGGCGTCGCCCGCGTCGATCAGCGCATTCGCGGCCTCCGGCGCGATGCCGCCGTTGACGATCAGCGTGCCGCGGTACGCGTTGCGCGTGTTGGCGACGATCCGCGGCAGGTCGGGTTCGCCGCTCCAGCCGTTGGTGTCCGCCGCGTGTACATAGGCGACGCCGGCTTCGTCGAGCATGCGGCCGACGTACGCGTACGTCGCGTCCGGATCCGCGTCGCGCACGTTGTTGTACTTCGCGTACGGCGAGATGCGCACGCCCACCCGGTCGAGCGGCAGCACGCCGCCGACCGCGTCGACGATTTCCTCGAGGAAGCGCGCGCGGTTCGCGACCGAGCCGCCGTAGCGATCGTCGCGGCGGTTCAGCGTCGACGACAGGAACTGGTGCGGCAGGTAGCCGTTGGCCGCGTGAATCTCGACGCCGTCGAAGCCGGCCGCCTTCGCGCGCAGCGCGGCCTGGCGGAATTCCTCGACCGTCGCGGCGACCTCGTCGGTCGTCATCGCACGCGACGGCGTCGCGTGAATCTTCGTGTAATAACCGTTCTGCAACTGCGCCCACACTTGCAGCTGTTCGAGATCGTCGTTGACGCCGGACGGCGACAGCGGCGCTGCGCCGCCGAGCAGCGTCAGCGAGCTGACCCGGCCGCCGTGCCACAGCTGCGCGAAGATGCGCCCGCCTTCCGCGTGGACCGCGTCCGTGATCTGCCGCCAGCCGGCCGCCTGCTCGTCGGTGACGAGCCCGGGCGTCAGTTCGAATGCCGCGGAGGCCGGGCTGACGTTGGTCGCCTCGGTCACGATCAGGCCGGCGGACGCGCGCTGCGCGTAGTATTCGGCCATGAGTTCGGTCGGCTGGCCGCGCGACGGCGCGCGCGAGCGCGTCATCGGCCCCATCACGATACGGTTGGGAAGCGGCAGGCCGCGCAGATCGTAGTGGCTGAGCAGGGAAGACATGAAGGATTCCTCTTCAGTGGAGCAGGGCGCCGCCGCATGTCGTCCGGTTGCGTCCGGTGCGGCGGCTGGCGCTGCGGAAAGTCGGAGATGACGTGCCGGCAGCATTCCGGTGCGCGAAGCGCCCGCTCGGGATTCGCGCGTGAACCGGTGCCGGCGCCGGTTCAAGCCTGGGCGTGGCGTTGCGCGTGCGGCCGCCCGATCACGAGGTAGTGGGCGAGCGCGACGATCGGGAACGCACCGGCGACGGCGGCGACGAGCGGCCAGCCGCCATGCTCGTACAGCGGGCTCGCGAGCGCGGAGCCGACGGCGCCGCCGCCGAAGATGCTCGTCATGTACAGCGCGTTCAGGCGGTTGCGGCTCGCCGCATGCAGCGCGTAGATCTCGCGCTGGCCGAGCACCATGTTCATCTGCACCGCGAAGTCGAGCACGATGCCCGTGACGACGAGGCCGTACAGCCCGGCGCCGTGGACCAGCGCGACCGCGTACGACAGCGCACCCGCGACCAGCGCGATCAGCGTCGCCCGCACCGTGTGCCCGGCATCCGCGAGACGGCCGGCGACGGGCGCCGACGTCGCGCCGATCGCGCCGACCAGCGCGAACAGGCCGATGGCCGATTGCGACAGGCCGTAGTGACGCGTGAGCTCGACCGGCACGGCGGTCCAGAACAGGCTGAACGACGCGAACATCAGGCCCTGGTAGAACGCGCGATGGCGCAACACCGGCATCGTGCGGACCAGATGCAGCAGCGAGCCGATCAGTTCGAAATAGGTCGCGCGGTGATCGGGCTGGCGCGACGGGATCGTCAGCGCGAGCACGGCCGTCACGAGCGTCATCAGCACGGCGGCGGCGGCGAACACGAAGCGCCAGCCGAACGCGTCGGCCACCACGCTCGACAGCGGGCGCGCGAGCAGGATGCCGAGCAGCAGCCCGCTCATGATCGTGCCGACCACGCGGCCGCGGGAATGATCGGGCGCGAGGTGCGCGGCGAGCGGCACCAGGATCTGCACGGCGACCGAGCTGAAGCCGATCAGCAGCGAGATCGCGAGGAACGGCCCGGGCGTATGCACCATCGCCGCCGCCGCGAGGCTCGCGATCGACACGACGGCGGTCGTGATCATCAGCTTGCGGTTTTCGAGCAGGTCGCCGAGCGGCACGATGAAGAACAGGCCGAGCGCGTAGCCGATCTGCGTCAGCGACACGATGAGGCTCGCGGTCGCGCCGGACATGTGCAGGCTCGGCGCGATGAGTTCGGTGATCGGCTGCGCGTAGTACAGGTTCGCGACGATCGCGCCGCAACTGAACGCGAACAGCAGGATGAGGCCTTGCGTGAGTTTGGCCGCATGCCCGTGGGCCGCGAGCGGGGTGGATTCTGCTGACATGGTCGACTCCTTCGAAAGAGATGTCGGGTGCCCGGTCGTCGGGCGGATGATGCGGTGTGGGTCGCGGCGAAACGGAAGCCGCCGCATTGCCGTCAAGATTATTGATCGATCGATAACAAGGGAATACGGCCGCCGCGCAATCGAGCATTGCGCGGCGCGCAAAGGGGGCGGATCGCGGGCGGCTTCATGCGCGCCCGCCGCGACCGGGATCGGCCGCGAACCGCATGCCGGTGACGGCGAGCCCGGCCGCGGCGTGCGCGCAGGCGGACGCCAGTGGCGGGGAGCCTGGCCGACGCGAGCGCGCAGGTGGACGCCCGGGGGCGGCCAGATGGCCGCGCAACGGTTCGCCGTGCGTGTCGGGAAAGGTGGTCAGGCGGCGCAGCACCTTGACCGCGCCGCCCTGAGCGGGCGACGGCCGGTCGCGACGTTCGTGGACGGCGGCCTCGCGGCCGACGCAAGGCAGCGTGACGGCGGCGGCCACGTCCGCGATGGATGGCGCCGCCGGCGATCGCGATCTTCATGATGGCCTCTCGTCGCGGGCCTCCGGCGCGGATATCGCGGATCGCGAAGCCCATGAAACCAGTCTGGATCGCGCGGGCTGAATTGTCCTGAAACGCCGCCTTGAATCACTTGATTCATGCGCTGCGCGATGCGGGCGGCCTTCAGCCTCGCTGGCCCTGCAGCGTCGGGATCTGCGCGAACAGGCCGGCAAGCCAGTCGACGAAGACCTTGAGCTTGACGGGCGTGTGGCGGTTGGGCGGATACAGGATCGAGATCGGCCGCGGCGGCGTGTTGAAATCGGTCAGCACCTCGCGCAGGCGTCCCGATTTCAGGTACGGCTCGACCAGGTACAGCGAGGTCTTGATCAGGCCGATTCCCGCGACGCCGCATGCGATGTAGGTGTCGGCGTCGTTGACCGCAACCGTGCCGCACATCTGGATGATGCGCGTCTCGCCGTCGACGACGTAGTCCCACGGCCGCGGCCGGCCCGTATCGGCCGACATGTGGCTGACCGCGATGTGCTGCGCGAGGTCGTCCACCGTGTCGGGTGCGCCGCAGCGCTCGAGATACGCGGGGGCCGCGCAGGTGCAGGTGGTGAGGCTGCCGATCCGTTTCGCGACCAGCCCCGAGTCGTCGAGCGCGCCGATGCGCACGACGCAATCGACCCCCTCGCCGACGAGGTCGATCTGCCGGTCCGTCACGCCGAGTTCGACCGAGATGCCCGGATGGGCGGCGAGGAACTCGGGCAGCGCGGGCACCATGATCTGTTTCGCCATCGCCGGCGGCAGGTTCACCTTCAGGCGGCCGCGCGGCACGTTGCGCGCCTGCGAGACGGCCGCTTCCATGTCGTCGATCTCGCGCAGCACGCCGACGCAGCGTTCGTAATAGGCCTGCCCGTCCTCGGTCAGCGAGATGCGGCGCGTCGTGCGGTTCAGCAGCCGGCAGCCGAGATGCTGTTCGAGCGTGCTCAGCAGCGCGGACACGCGCGGCGTCGTGAGCCCGGTGGTGTCCGACGCGCGCGTGAAACTGCCCGTCTCGACGATACGCGTGAACACGCGCATCGAAAGCAAGGTATCCATCGTTCAGAAATCTCCAGCCTGTCGGGTTGCCGGCGCCGGTCCGTGCCGGCGCGGTCGGTTGTGATGTGCGGCTATGCGTCGATCCGTTTCCTGAGCGAATCGCCGGCGAACGGCATTTCGCGCATGCGCTGGCCGGTCGCGTCGAAGATCGCGTTGGCCAGCGCGCCCGCGGTCGGCCCCATCGACGCCTCGGCCGCGCCGAGGAACGGCGCACCGGGGCGATTGATCAGATGCACCTTGATGCTTTGCGGGGCCGAGCCGAATCGCAGGATCGGATAGCTGCTCCAGTCGAAACTGCGAATGCGCTGCGTATCGTATTTCAGCGCCTCGTACAGTGTCCAGCTCGCGGCCTGCACGATGCCGCCCTCGATCTGGTTGCGGATGCCGTCCGGAGATACGACCTGGCCGGCGTCGACCGCGACTTCCGCGCGATCGAGCGTCACGTGGCCCGTCTCCGGCTCGACCGTGATCTCGACCGCGATCGCGACGTAGGCCATCAGGTTCTTGTACTTGCCGAACGCGAAGCCGACGCCGCGATTGCGCGCGCGCGGCGGCCGCGGCCAGCCGAACCGGGCCGCGGCGAGCTGGATCACCTGCCGCGCGCGATGGTCCTGCATGTGGCGCAGGCGGAATTCGACCGGATCGATGCCGGCGGCGTGCGCGAGCTCGTCCATGAAGCTCTCGATGGCCCACACGTTGGTGTGCGCGCCGAGCGAGCGCATCGCGGAAGTCTGCAGCGGCATCGTCGGCGAGAAGTTGTTGACGATGTGCATGTTGGGCAGCGCGTAGAGCGGGATCGCGTTGCGATCGCCGCCGCCCTCGGGCTGCAGCATCGGCGTCGACGGCGCAGACACGAACGGCGGCTCGAGCATCCGCGCGGGCAGCAGCCGGCCGGCGTTGACGATGCGCTCGTTGTGCGAACTGCTCCACAGCGCATAGTTCCAGTCGACGATGCGGCCGCCCGCGTCGAGCGACGCGCTCAGCTCGGTGACCATCGCCGGCGTGAAGTGGTCCCACGTATGTTCCTGCTCGCGCATCCATTGCACGCGGATCGGCTTGCCGGGCATCGCCGCCGCGATCAGCGCCGCATGCGCGGCCGCATCGTCCGCGCCGTTGTGCCCGTAGCAGCCGGAACCCTCGGTGTGAATGCAGCGCACGCTCGCCTTCGGCAGCGACAGCATCTCGGCGAGGGCGTCGCGCAGCGGGTACACGCCCTGCGAGTGGGTCCACACCGTCAGCGTGCCGTTCTCGAGATGCGCGACCGAACACGACGGCCCGATCGAGCCGTGCAGCAGGTAGTTCTTCAGGAACGTGGCGGATAGCGTCTTCGTCGCCGGCGCGGTGGGCGCACGCGTGTTGGCGATTTCGATGCGCTGGGTCGCGATCCGCTTGAGCTCCGCGTGGACCGTCGCGCGATCGGGCAGCGCGCGGCCGCCGGACCAGCGGCAGCTTGCGGCCAGCGCGCGCTGCGCGACGACCGCCTGCCATTCGCCGTGCGCGACGACCGCGAGCATGCTGCCGTTGCGCACGATCCGCACGACGCCCGGCAGCTTCAGGATCGCGGCCTCGTCGAACGACTGCAGCGCCGCGTCGTACACCGGCGGCATCACGACGCGCGCGTGCAGCATGCCCGGCAGTTCCATGTCCTGCACGTAGCTGACGCCGCCCGTGACCTTGTTCGGGATGTCGACGCGCGGCAGCGACGTGCCGATCACGGTGAACGTGGCCGGGGGCTTCAGCGGCGAGGTCGGCGTCGCGTTGCGGTGCAGGTCGACGGTGCGCACCGCGTCGCCGTAGCGCATCGTGCGGCCGTCCGGCGCCTTGATGACGGCATCGGCGACGGTGAGCGTGCGCGGATCGACGCCGAACTGCTTCGCCGCGCCGTCGACCAGCAGCCCGCGCACCTGCGCGGCGGCGTTCAGCAGCGCGGAGCCGCTGTCCGCCATCGTGTGGCTGCCGGCCGTCAGGCCCTCGTCCGGCGACGCGCCGGTGTCGGCGGTCAGGAACGTGATCAGCGAGGGCTTCATGTTCAGCTCCTCGGCGGCCACCTGCAGCAATGCGGTGCGCACGCCGGTGCCGAGCTCGACCTTGCCGGTAAACACGGTGACCTTGCCGTCGGGCGCGATCTTGATCCACGCGTCGAGCAGCGGGTTGGTCTTGAGGCTGCCGGCCAGCGTTTCGGTGGCCTTGGCGACGTGGACGGCGGCGCCTTCGTCCGCGATCACGACTTCGGCGGCCGCGCGCGCGGCCGGCGCGAGGCTGAACGCGACGAAGAGCGCGCCGGAGACCATGAAGTGCCGGCGGCCTTCGTCGATGTCGTCGGGTGCGTTCATCAGATTCCCTTGCTGATCATGACCGGCGCGGCGGACGGTTCCGGCTGCGGCAGGCCCGCGACCTGGCGCACGGCGGCCAGGATCCGCATGTGGGTGCCGCAACGGCACAGGTTCGGTTCCATGTGGGTGCGCAGCTCGCGTTCGGTCGGTTTCGGATTGCGTTCGAGCAGCGCCTGCGCACGCATGATCATGCCCGCGATGCAGTAGCCGCACTGCGCCGCCTGGTGGTCGATGAACGCCTGCTGAAGCTTGCCCGGATGGTCGGCCGTGCCGAGGCTTTCGACGGTTCTGACGCGGCGCTCGCCGAGCGCGGCGACCGGAATCAGGCACGAGAACATCGGCTTGTCGTCGACGATCACGGTACATGCGCCGCATTGCCCGAGGCCGCAGCCGAATTTCGCGCCGTGCAGGTGCAGGTCGTTGCGCAGCGCGTACAGCAGCGGCGTCGACGGATCGATGTCGAGCGTGTGCCGCACGCCATTCACGGTGAGGGTGATCATGGTGCGCGGTCCTCCTTTCTGAGCTTCGCGGCGAGGGTGTCGATGCCGCTCCATGCGGGGCGATCGGAATACGTCTCGCGCAGGTAGGCGGCGAGATCCGCGATCTGCGCGTCGTCGTACTGGTCGAGGTAGGACGGCATGTAGTTCAGCGTGTCCTCGCCATGCCAGCCGATGCCGTTGAACATCATCTGGATCGCGTTGCGCGGCGTGTCGGCATGGATGGCCGTGCTGAACGCGAGCGTCGGCCGCTCGCCGATCGACTGCATCGGCGAGGCCGGCCCGTGACACTGCGCGCACGACGCCTGGAACAGTACGGCGCCGCGCTGCGCGGCCGGCGTCGTCGGGCCGTGTTCCGCGGCGGCCGTCGTTGCGGGACGCGCGGCGGCCGGCTTCTGGATGGACAGGATGTACGCGGCGATCGCCTCGACGTCTTCCGCCGGCACCGTCGCGAGATCGCGCGTGACCGGCAGCATCGGTCCGGCGGCCGCGCCGTGCTCGCTCGCGCGGCCGGTGCGCAGGTACGTGACCAGTTGCGCCTGCGTCCACGGCCGGGCCGCGTTGCCGAGCGTGTTGAGCGGCGGCGCGTCCCAGCCGTCGACGATGCCGCCGTCGAACGCCTTGCCGGCCTGTTCGCCGCCGATCGCGTTCAGCGGCGAATGGCAGGACGCGCAGTGCCCGAGGCCGTCGACGAGCATCTTGCCGCGATTCCATTGCGCGGATTGCGACGGATCGGGCTGGTACGCGCCCTCGCGCAGGAACAGCACGTTCCAGAACGCGACCAGCGGCCGGAAGTTGAGCGGGAAGATCAGGTCGTTCGCCGGCGTCTTCGTCTGCACCGGTTCGCGCGTCATCAGGTACGCGTATGCGGCCTCGATGTCCTGGTCGGACATCCGCGTGAAATGGATGTACGGAAACGCCGGGTAGAGCGGATGGCCGTCGCGGGCGATGCCGCTGCGCAGCGCCCGCTCGAACGCGGCCTGCGACCAGCGGCCGATGCCCGTGTCGGCATCCGGCGTGATGTTGGTCGCGTAGATCGTGCCGAATGGTGTCGCGAGCGGCAGGCCGCCGGCGAACGGCTTGCCGTCCTTCGCGGTGTGGCACACGACGCAGTCGCCGAGCGCGACGACGCGCGCGCCGGCACGAACGAGCTGCGGATCGAAAGACGTGCGCGCGGGCGGATCGACCGGCGCGATCGACGGCCGGACCATGATGCCGATCGCGACCGCGAGGCCGACGACCGCGACAACCGCCGCGCCGAACCAGAGTCGTTTGTGCTTCATGCGCGCTCCACGCGAACCGGTTCGTCCGGCGTCATGCAATTGGCGTGGCACGGGAACGGACGCCGGCCAGGCCGGTTGCCCGCTGCGGCGCGCACCGGTGTGGCGTGGCGCGCGGGCCGATGTGCGCGGCCTGGACAGCGCGTGCCGGCGGCGGATGTCGCAGCCGGGGCCGCCGGATGGCGATGCGGCATCGCCGATCGATCCGGCCATGCGAGGCCTGTCCGGCCGCAGCGATTCGCGGCGGAAATCATGTCGTCACTCCTGGGGTGGGGGCGCGCGGGCCAGAGGCCGCGCGGCGATTGATGGAGGCAGTCTACGCTGGCGTCGGCGGCAATTCCTGAAGCCGCGCTGAATCGTTCTGAACGGTGACGGGCGGCGCACGCGCCCACGCCGGCCGTGACTTGCGCGCGAGCGGCGCCGGCACCGGCGCGAGCAGCACGAACGTGAAGTTGCACGCCTTCGTTCACCGGCTGGCGGCGATCGTTTCCTTGCGGCCGTGCGCGGGTCGAATGATGCGCGTGGCAAAACAGGTCGACGCATGAATGGCCGCGCCGTGCGGAGTCGACCGCGCGGGTTCCGTCGAAGAACGCGCCCGCCGATGCGACAAGATAAGGACAACGAAGCGAGAAGGGAGAGCAGAACATCATGCAATGACCTCAGCGCGGCGAGCCGAGGCCGAACGATGCGGCGAGTTGCGGCCCTTTCTCGAGCAAGGCGGTCACTTCCTCGCGCCGCCGCGCCGACCATTGCGCGAGACGCTCGACGACATCGGCCGCGTCGGCCGGCAGCGCTTGCGCGAGCGACACGGCATCGGCCGCCGCCTTCGATGTGCCGGACGCCGTATGCGGGCGCACGGTGCAGGCCGCATCGCCGACCAGTGCGACGCGACCGTCGGCGAAGGTGGGGCTCAGCACGTCGAAGATCGCCTGGTTGAACGGCGCGCGTGTCGCGAGCACCAGCTGCGACAGCGATGCCGGCAAGCGCTCTTGCGCCAGTTGCCGCAGCGACGCAACGGTCTCGTCGGCAAGCATGCCGGGGTGCACGGACGCATGATGGACGTTGCCGTTCCGGTCGGTCAGGTGGCGGCGCAGCGCGGCGCGATCGGCTTCGTTGCGATACCACAGCCAGTTGAAGCGGCGCATGCCCGGCGCGAGCGAGCCGTCGAGCGCCGGAATCAGGAACGCCATGAACAGTTCGCCCGGCGCCTTGTGTAGCGTCATGTTCTCGACCAGAGGCGCGATCGCGGCGGGCTCGAAGCCGGCTTCGTCGACGATGCCGCGCCACGCGAGGTAGCCGGCGAACGACGGCGCATGGCCGGGAAACAGGCGCGTGCGCAGGCTCGAGCCCGCGCCGTCGGCGGCGATCAGCACGTCCGCGCGGATGCGCTCGTCGCCCAGGTGCACGTCGACCCCGTCGGCATCCTGCTCGAAGCCGCTGACCGCGCGGCCATAACGGATGCGTCCGTGCGGCAGCGTCTCGCACAGCGAGCGGTAGACGGCGTCCCACGACGAGAACGGCAGCATTTCGGGTTCGTCGCGCGTGACGATGCCGGCGCGGTCGATCCAGCGCCGCCGACGGGTCGGCACGCTGAGCGTCTGCCGGCAATGACGGCCATGCTGTTCGAGAAACGCCATCATCCGGCGCAGCACGGCCACGCCGCCGCCCTGGCCGCGCAGCGGCGACGGCGAGCGCTCGTAGACCGTCACGTCGTGCCCGATGCAATCGAGCGTCAGCGCGGTCGCGAGACCGGCGATCGACCCGCCGGCAATGGCTATCTTCATCGTGCGTGGTTCCTTGTTGGAAAAAGCGGCCCGGCTGCCCGGCTGCGCGGCGACGTGTGCCGTGCCGACGGCTCGCCGGATGATGGCATGTCGGCCGGCGGGTTGCGCCGATCGTGCAAGCGTCGTCGCGCGAGCGCGACATGGCGGCCCGATCGCGCTAGATCCGCAGCAGCTTCCCCGCATTGCCGCCGAGTATCAGCGCGCGCTGGGCCGCGCTCAGGTCGAGCCGGTCGAGAAAGCGGACCGGCTGTTCGTAACCCATGTCGAAGCAGTAGTCGCTGCCGAGCACGAGCCGGTCGATGCCGACGTTCGCGATCAGGAAGTCCAGCACCGGCCTCGAATGGGACACCGTGTCGTAGCTGAAGCGCCGCAGATAGCTGCTGGGCTTCTGCGCGAGCCGGCGCGTTTCGGGACGCACGGTCCAGCCCGCGTCGAGGCGCCCCGCGACGATCGGCAACGCGCCGCCGGCATGCGGCAACGTGAAGTGCAGGTCCGGATGGCGATCGAGCACGCCGCCGAGGATCAGGTGCGCGGCCGCGATCGCCGTGTCGAACGGATTGCCGAGCAGGTTGCTCAGGTAGAAGTCACCGAGCCGTGCGCCGCCGACCGTTTGCTGCGGATGCAGGAACACCGGCAGGTTCAGTTGCGCGATGCGCGCGAAGACGGGTGCGAACAGCGGGTCGTCGAGATCGCGATTGTCGATGTTGGTGCCCATGTACACGCCGCGCACGCCCGGCAGCTGCGCGGCGCGCTCGAGTTCGTCGATCGCGTCGGTCGCGTTCAGCATCGGCAGCGTCGCGAGTACGACGAAGCGGGTCGGATGCCGCTCGTAGACGCGCGACGCGGCCGAGTTCCAGTCGCGCGCGAGCTTCGCATTGAACGGCCGGTCGGCCCAGTACGCCATCGGCACGCTGAGCGACAGCGCCTGGACGTCGACGCCGGACGCATCCATGTCCCGCAGCCGGGCATCGACGTCGATGAACTTCATCGGCAGCGGCCCGAGGCCGCCGGCCGGCGTGCGGAACGTGAACGACGCGTCGTCGCACGTGAACGACCCGCCGAAGCGCTTGCCTTCGCCGCCGACCAGATTGCAGAAGCTTTCCGGGTAGTAGTGCGCGTGGATGTCGATCGCGCGCGGCCGCTGCAGCGGCGCGGTGGCCGATGCGGCCGGCGTGCTCGCGGTCGCGGCGGCCGATGCCGAACGGCCGGCCAAGGCCGTGCCGGCGAGCGCGGCGAACGTGCCGAGCAGGCGTCGCCGGGCCGGCGACGGGCAGCAGGTGCAGGTCAGCATGGTGTCTCTCATGGGGTATCGGATGTTCGAATCGTGCGGCTCAGCCGCGTTGCGTGATGCCCGTTGTGCTACCCATTTCGCACGCGACGAGCTGCGTGTCGAACTGCTCACGCTCGCGCCGCGCGCGGGCCGAGCGATCGGTGACGGAGAACAGGACGATGCCGGCGAACGCCGCCGCCATCGAGAATAGTGCCGGGTATTCGTACGGATAGACCGCGTGCGCGTGGCCGAGCACCTGCACCCACACGGTCGGGCTCAGCACGGTGAGCGCGACGGCGGTGGCGAGCCCGAGCAGGCCGCCCAGCACCGCGCCGCGCGTCGTCAGGCCGCGCCAGTAGATCGAGAGCAGCAGCACCGGAAAATTCGAGCTCGCCGCGATCGAGAACGTGAGGCTGACGATGAACGCGATGTTCTGCTTTTCGAACGCGATGCCGAGCAGGATCGCGAGCACGCCGAGCACCACGGTCGTCGCGCGTGCCACGCGCATTTCCTCGTGATCGGACGCGCGCCCGCGGCGCAGCACGTTCGCGTACAGGTCGTGCGAGATCGCCGACGAGCCCGCGAGCGTGAGTCCGGCGACCACGGCGAGGATGGTCGAGAACGCGACCGCGCAGACGAAGCCGAGGAACACGTTGCCGCCGACCGCGTGCGCGAGGTGGATCGCCACCATGTTCACGCCGCCCGTCACGGCGCCGGATCCATCGTGATAGCGCGGGTCCGGTGCGACGAGCGCGATGGTGCCGAAGCCGATGATGACGATCAGCACGTAGCCGGCGCCGACGATGCCGGTCGCATGGAGGATGCTCTTGCGGGCGGCCTTGACGTCGCCGACCGTGAAGAAGCGCATCAGGATGTGCGGCAGGCCCGCCGTGCCGAAGATCAGCGCGAGGCCGAGCGACACGGCGGAGACCGGATCGGAGACCAGGCCGCCCGGACGCAGGATCGCCGCCTGCTTCGGATGCGCGCTCACGGCCTGCGCGAACAGCGCGTCGAGGCTGAAGCCGAAGCGGCTCAGCACCATGAATGCCATGAATGCGGCGCCGGCGAGCAGCAGCACGGCCTTGATGATCTGGATCCAGGTGGTCGCGAGCATCCCGCCGAAGAACACGTAGATCACCATCAGCACGCCGACCACCAGCACCGCGACGCGGTAGTCGAGACCGAACAGCAGCTCGACGAGCTTGCCCGCGCCGACCATCTGCGACACCAGATACAGCAGCACGATGACGATCGAGCTCGATGCCGCGAACGCGCGGATCGGCCGTTGCCGCAGGCGATAGGACACGACGTCGGCGAGCGTGTACTTGCCGAGGTTGCGCAGCGGCTCCGCGATCAGGAACAGGATGATCGGCCAGCTCGCGAGAAAGCCGACCGAATAGATCAGGCCGTCGTAGCCGCTCGTGAACACCAGCGCGGAAATGCCGAGCAGCGACGCCGCCGACATGTAGTCGCCGGCGATCGCCCAGCCGTTCTGCAGCGCGGTGATCCGGCCGCCGGCCGCATAGTGGTCGGCCACGCTGTGATTCTTGCGCGCGGCCCAGCGCGTGATGACGAGCGTCGACGCGACGAACAGCAGGAACATGCCGATCGCGACCGGGTTGTGTCCGTGTGCGATCGCCGCGGGGCCGGCCGCGAACGCCGGTGCCGTGCCGGCGGCGGCGATCGCGGCGAGGAGCAGGCGTTTCATGGCGTGTCTCCGTGACGAAGGGACGCGACGAGCGCGTCGTGGACCGAATTGGCCTGGAATACGTACAGCGCGACGAGCGCGAACGTGACGACGAACATGCCGAAGCCGACCGGGATGCCCCACGGCGTCGGCCGGCCCGGCACGATCGGCTGGCCGAGCAGCGCCGGCGAAAACGCCAGCGTCAGGATGAACGCGAAATAGAGAGTGAGCATGACGAGCGTCAGCGACCAGGCGAGCAGCCTTCTGCGCCTGACGAGCGTGCGAAAACGGGCATCGCGCAGCAGCGGATGGGCGGCCTGCGCCGGCGAGTCCTGGGCGGGCGCGGTGCCGGCGGTGGCCGGAAGCGGGTGGTTCACGGTGTCTCCTCGATGGATCGAATGTCGCGGCCGGGCAGCAGGCGTCGCGCGTCTCGTGCGCGGCGCCCGCCCGTGCCCGGCTCGGAAATGCGGCTCAGAAATGCGGCGGCACGGCGGTTTCCCGCATCACGACTTCCGGCGTGCGATAGCGCTCGGCCATTTCGCGCTCGGTGTCGTTTTTCAGTTGCGCCTGCATGTAGGCGCCGAGATGGCGCGCGTGCTGCACGATCGCGACGCCGAAGGCGGTGCGCGTTTCGCTGTAGTCGCTCAATGCGTCGAGCGTGTCGGCGCGCGTGCCGAGTGCCGCGGCGAGTGCGAGCGCATCGCCGGCCGCCTTCGTGACGCCCATTCCGCAATGCGGCCGCGCGACGAACGCGGCATCGCCGAGCAGCGCGATCCGGCCGAACGCCATGCGCGGCACTTCGAGGTCGTAGATCGGCTGGAACAGCGGTTGCGTCGCGCGTGCGACGACTTCGGCGAACTGCGGCGCGAGCAGCGCGTGGGCCGCGTCCTCGAGATCGGCGAGGACGTCGCGCCGGATCAGCGTCGGCGGAATGCCGCCCGCCCACAGTTTGCCGGCCTCGTCGGTCAGCAGGTTCGGCAGGTCGGTGTCTTCGCGCGTCGCGCGATACCAGACGAAGTTGTAGCGGCGCTCGCCGGGCCGCGTGCTGTTGCCCTGGCCGGCGACCGGATAGCCGAGGATCTGTTCGTGCGGCGGCAAGCCGAACGCGAACTTGTCGAACAGGCTCGCGTGGGTCGCTTCCGACAGCGCGGCTTCGTCGACCAGCCCGCGCCACGCGACGTAGCCCGCGTATTGAAGCTGCGCGTCCGGCAGCAGCCGCTCGCGGATCGCGGAGCGGAACCCGTCGGCGGCAATGACGAGATCGGCGTGCACGACCGAGCCGTCGGACAGCGTGACGCACGCGTGCGCCGGCCCGTCCGCGACATCGGTCACGACGGCGCCCGCGTGATAGTGCTGATCGGGCAGCGCCGCGCGCAGCACGTGGTACATCTTGCTCCACGCGGTGAGCGTCTGCGGCAGCCGGCGCGCCGACTCGACGGTGCCGTCCTGCGACAGCGTGATGCGCGACTCGACCTCGACGCCGATCGACGCATCGATGCGCACGCCCGCGGCGCGCATCACGTCGAACAGCTCCGGATGCGTGACGATGCCGGCGCCGCGGCCCGACAGCGCCTCGGGCACCCGCTCGTAGACGTCCACGTCCCAGCCGTTGCGCAGCAGGAGGTTGGCTGCGAACAGCCCGCCCAGCGAGCCGCCGACGATGGCGGCCTTGCGTTTGCTTGCAGTGATGTTGTTCATGTCAGTCTCCGGTGGATGCGCCGGCCGATGCGGCCGTGTCGGGAAGCGTCAGGCCGGCGACTTCGGCGGCAGGGAAGTTGAGTTCGATCGTCACGCCGGACGGATCCTCGATGAAGATCTGATGCAGCCCGAGGCTCGGCACCGTGCGGTCGCGCCACGGCACGTTCTCGGCGCGCAGCGTGCCCCACATGGCTTCGACGCCGGTCGCGAGGAACGCGATGTGGTCGACGGTGCCCGTGCCGGTGGCCGGCAGCGCCTTGTCGCCGAGATACGCCGCGAGCCCGTCCGGGTTGTCCGGATCGACGCCGATGATGTGGACGATGCCGTAGTCGGCTTCGTCCCCGCCCTTGTAGAGCCATGCGCCGGGAAAGTCGAACGGCGGGCGATAGCCGCGTTCGAAGCCGAGCACACGTTCGTAGAAGCGGCACGATCGTTCGAGATCGAGTGTGCGGATCGAGTAATGCGCGAGTCTGGATACAGGCATGGCGGACCTCGTGTTTATCATTCGATAAGTTATCGTTCGATAAACTATAGTCGAAAAAAGCGGCGGCCAGAAGCCGCGCTCGAACGGTGTTTACCCGCAGCCGGAAACGGTGCCCGATGCCGCCGCGCGGCGGGCGTTACGACGTGATCTCGCCGGCCATGACGTTGTCCGCGTAGCACCATACCCAGCGCTCGCCCGGTTCGATCGAACGGGCGAGCGGATGGCCGGTTTCGTGGAAATGCCGGCTCGCGTGGCGATTCGGCGACGAGTCGCAGCAGCCGACCTGCCCGCAGGTCAGGCACAGGCGCAGATGCACCCACCGGCTGCCGGACTTCACGCATGCCTCGCAGGTGTGCTTGTCGGTGTTCAGGACGCGTGCTTCGCCGAGATGCGTGCAGGTCGTGGTCATCTTTCGCTCCGATGCCGGCGCCGCAGGGCGCTCGCAGCGCGGCCGGCACGACGCTGCAAGCGGAGGTGAACGGGCTTCATTGTGGACGGCACACGGCGCGCGCCGACCTTAATTCTTGTTAACCGCGGCGGCGCGAAGGCGACGAGGACGTACAGTCGCCAGTGCGGCCGACACGAAACGCGGCAGTGCGCTTACCGGGAGGGATTCATGACGCAGTCTCAGCATGTCAAGGTCATCGGCTTGCCGAACAGCAAGGAAGCCTACGCAATTCGCGATTTCCTGAAGCGCGGCGTGGTCGAGTACGCGTGGTGCGAACTGAGGTCCGACACCGACTGCATGCGCGAACTGGGCATCGCGCCGCTCGCCGACCTCCGGCTGCCGGCCGTGGTCTTCCCGGACGGCACGTGCCTCTACCAGCCGACGCTGCCGGAGATCGCCGCGAAGCTCGGCTGGGTCGCCCGGCCGCGCTTCGTCGAGTACGACGTGTCGATCTACGGCGCCGGTCCGGCCGGCCTGTCGGCGGCCGTCTATGCGGCGTCGGAAGGGCTGCGCGCCGTCGTGATCGAGCGCGACGCGATCGGCGGGCAGGCGGGAACGAGTTCGATGATCGAGAACTACATGGGGTTTCCGGACGGCATTCCGGGGGCCGAGCTGGCCGAGCGGGCGCGCCAGCAGGCCGTGAAATTCGGCGTCGAGCTGCTGATGATGCGCGAGGGCGTGCATGCGACGTTCGTCGACGGCAAGATTCGCGTCGACCTGGCCGACGGATCGATCCTGACCGCGCGCACGAACATCTGCGCGACCGGGATCGAATATCGCAGCCTCGGCCTGCCCGACGAACAGCGGTTTCTCAACGCCGGCCTGTTCTACGGCGCGGGTTCGAGCGAGGCGCCGATGTGCGAAGGCAAGCACGTGTTCATCGTCGGCGGCGGCAACTCGGCGGGCCAGGCCGCGATGAATTTCGCGCGGCACGCACGCGAAGTCACGATGATCGTGCGCGGCGCATCGCTGGCGGCAACGCTGTCGCGTTACCTGGTCGACCGGATCGAGCGCACGCCGAACGTGACGGTCCGGTATCTCTCGAATGTCGACGCGCTCCACGGCGACGGCCGCCTCGAAGCGATCGTGCTGCGCTCGGACGACGGCGCGCGCGAGGTGCTGCCGGCCACGCACCTGTTCGTCTGCATCGGCGGTGCGCCGAACACCGAATGGGCGAGGGACACGGACATCATCCGCAACGCGGGCGGCTACCTGGTCACCGGCAGCGACCTGTACGACTGTCCCGGGTTCGAGCGCGTGTGGCCGCTCGAGCGCCGGCCCTACCATCTGGAAACGAGCGTGCCCGGTTCGTTCGCGGCGGGCGACGTCCGGTCGGGGTCGGTCAAGCGGGTGGCGTCGGCGGTCGGCGAAGGCGCGATGGCCGTGACCTTCGTGCACCGGTTTCTTGGCGAGGACGCGCACCGGCCGCGCGCAACCTGAGCCGTGCGATGCCGGCGCTGCCGCTGCCGCTGCCGCAGCCGCAGCCGCAGCCGCTGCCACGCATCGGCCGGTATCAGTGGGGCGCCGAAACCGGCAGCCGGAACGTCATCACGGTACCGTGCCCGTCGCGCGGCGCCGCTTCGAGCGTGCCGCCATGCGCCTCGATGATCGAACGGCAGATCGCGAGGCCCATCCCCATACCGTGCGACTTCGTCGTGAAGAACGGATCGAAGATGCGATTCGCGATGTCCGCATCGATGCCGGCGCCGCGGTCGGCGATGCGGACGACCGCATGGCCGTCCTCGACCTGCGAGGCGATCTCGAGCTCGCGCGGCGCGACGAGTCCGTCCATCGCGTCGAGTGCATTGGTGACGAGGTTGAGGATCACCTGCTGGATCTGGGTCCGGTCGGCCATCGCGCGCACGCCGTCGCAGTGCAGGTCGACGCGCAGCACCACCTGCTTCGCGTCGATTTCCGTCTCGGTGAGACGCAGCATGTCGCGAATCAGGTCGTCGATCGCGACCGGCGCCAGCGCGGGCGGCGTTTGGCGCGCGAGCGATCGCAACGCGCGGACGATGTCGGCCGCGCGCACGCCGGACGCACGGATGTCGTCCAGGCTCGCGAGCGCCTCGCCGAGATCGGGTTGCGGGCCGCGCAACCAGCGCATGCCTGCGCCGGCGCTCGACACGATGCTCGTCAGCGGCTGATTGATCTCGTGCGCGATCGATGCGGCGAGTTCGCCCATCACCGTCATGTGCGCGGTGCGCGCGAGCTCGGTGCGCGCATGCCGCAGCGCGGCCTCGGTCTCGACCCGGCGCGCGTTCTCGTCGATCAGCTCCGCGTAAAGCCGCGCGGATTCGAGCGCGTTGGCCGCCTGCGGCGCGAGCACTTCCAGCATCGCGATGCGCCGCGGCGAGAACACGCCGTTGCTCAATGCATTCTCGAGATACAGCACGCCGACCAGCGCGCCCTGTTTCAACAGCGGCAGGCAGAACAGCGAGCGCGTCGGGTGCGCGCGCAGGCTGTCGACGTGATCGGGCACGCCGTCGCGCTGCGCATTCGCGAGCACGATCGGCTTGCGCGTGCGCGCGACGGTGTTCAGGATCGACAGCGGCACATCCTGTTCGGTGGGTTCGCTGCGGGCGATGTCGACGATCACGTCGCTGCCCGCGATGCGCGCCACCGCCTCGATGGTCAGCCGGTCGTGCCGGGTGAGCAGCAGCAGGCCATGGCGCGCGCCTGCGTACACGAGCATGTTGCGCATCAGCGTCTGGATCAGGCGCTCCAGCACGATTTCTTCGGACAACGAATGGGCGGCACGCATCGCGAGCGCGAAATCGAGATCCTCGCGCGCGGGCGCGGCCGGGCCGCCCGGCGACGGATCCATCACGAGGAACGGATGCTGCGCTTCCATCGCCCGCGTCTTGCCGGTCGCGCCCCAGCGCCGGTAGCACGCATGGGCGAGCCGCAACTGGTGACGGGCCTGGCCGGCGAGCCCGAGCGACGCGGCATGCTGCGCGGCCCGCTCGTGCGCGAGCGCCTGTTCGTGCACGAAGCCGTGTTCCGCCGCGAGGCTGGCCGACGTTTCGTACTGCTGCATCGCGACGACATGCTCGCCGCGCGCGCGCGCGAACTCGGCGTCGATCAGCGCGAGCTTGTTGAGAAACGTTCCGGGATTTCGCTCGCTCCACACCGCGAAGCGGGCGCGCTGGGGCGCGAAGCGTTCGAGCATGCGTTCGGGCGGCGTTGCGCCGTCGTCGCACGCGATCCCGGCCAGCACGCTGAACAGGTGGAAATCGGCAAGCATGATGTGCGCGGGCGTCGACCATGCGCTCGACGCGGCCGCATCGAGCGATGCGCGCGCCGTCGCCGCGTCGCCGAAGATGAAGGCCGCCCGGCCGGCGAGCACGTCGGTCCAGAACGCCAGGACCGACATCGGGGTCCGGGTCGAGGCACGCGCACGCCACGTGCCGATCATCCGGTCCTGGCCGAACTGCAGCGCGTCGATGAATTCCGACTGGGTGGAGACGAGATCGACGATGTCGTCGTAGCGTGCGCCGCGCGCGATCTCCAGCAGCGGGTCGATTTCGTCGCGGATCGCGGGCAGCGCCTCGCCCATCGACAACAGGTCGCTGACGATGTGGTTGCAGCTGTAGCACATCCAGCGCAGCTCGGCGCTCGCATTGCCCGCCGCTTTCGCCTCGCGCGCGCGTTCGAGTGCATAGGTGAGCGGCTGGGTCCAGACGCTCACCTGGTCGAGCGCGATCAGCGTGGCGGAGCGATAGCGTTCGAAGCCGTGGCGATCGACCAGCGCGAGCGCGACCTTCGCGAATTCGAAGCCGTCTTCATACGCGTCGTGGTGCTCGGCGATGCTGACGCCGTACCACGCGAGCCCCTGTACCGACGCGGCAGTGACACCGTGGCGCAGCGTCAGCCGCACCATCGTCGCGAAATGGAGCAGCATCAGCCCCCCGCTCGGATAGAACATCGCGGCCTCGAGCGCGGTCAGCAGCGCCATCGTGGCTTCGACGCGCGTGTCGGTCATCACGGGCAGGTCGACCAGGTCGGCGATGGCGCGGCCGTCGAGCGCCGCGCGCACCGCATCGCAGGCCGCCTCGAGATCGGCTTCGGACGGCTCGGCCGGCAGTTCGACGCCGAGCAGCGCCAGCCCGGCCAGCGCGACGTCGATGGCTTGCCGGTAGTGCGCCTCCACCGTGAGCTGCGCGGCCTTCAGCCGATGCGCCTCGGCGCGGTCGGCGGGCGTGCGCGTACGCGCCATGAGCGTGTCGATCGCGTCGGACGCCTGTGCGGTTTCGCCGGTCGCGAGCAGCAGGCCGCTGCGCAGGATGCCGATCCGGCTGGCGAGGCCGTAGTGTTGCGACCACGCATGCGGGCCGAGCAGCGATTGCGCCGACGCAAGAAACGACAACGCACGATCGCGCGCGGCGGCCGTGGCCGCGGCCTCCGCGGCGTCGGCGAGCGCACCCGCGTATGCGAGCGCGAGCGTGTCGTCGAGCGGCACGCCTTGCGCCAGTTCGATCTGGGCGGCGAGCGCCAGCAAGGATTCGGGTGACGGCGGGTTCACGCGCGCGAGCATCGCGGCGGCGATCCGGGCGTGGCGCAGCGCGCGCTCCGGGCGCCCCGTGAGTGCGTAGACGGCCTCGAGGATGCGGTCGTGAGCGAAGCGCCAGCGGTTGCCGGAGAGCGACACGAGACCCATCCGGCGCGCCGGGTCCAGCCAGAAGCGGAGTTCGGCCAGCGTTTTGTCGGCGGCCGCGCGCAACAGCGCTTCGTCGATGTCGATGCCGATACAGGCCATCAGCGCCAGCAGCGTTCGCGTTTCGTGCGGCAAGCGCTGCATCCGGACCGCGAGCAGGCTCACGACGTTCTCGGTCTCGTGGCGCGCCTCGATGTCGTCCGCATTCCATTGCCACGCTTGCCGCACCGGATCGTAGCCGAGCAGCTGCTCGTCGATCAGCGTGCGCAGCAGCTGCTGGATGTAGAACGGATTGCCGCCCGTCCTGCGATGAACGATGTCGCCGAGCCCGGACAAGCGGGCCGGCGCCTCGCCGAGCATGCCGGCGAGCATGCGCGTGACGTCGGGCGTATCGAGCGGTGCCAGCGTCAGCGACGCGACGCGGGCGCGATCGAGCTGCTCGCGCAGGCGCCGGAACGCCGGCGCGTCGTCATGCGGCGGCCCGCTCCGATAGCTGGCGACGATGCAGACATGGGCCGGCGGATCGAGCGCGATCGATGCGAGGAACGCGAGCGTCGCGTCGTCGGCCCACTGGATGTCGTCCAGAGTCATGACGAGCGGCTCGCCCGGCGCCGCGAACGCGCGGAATGCATTCACGACGATCTGGCACAGATGGAATTCGGGAATCGCATCGGTCGGGTCGAACGCGACGGGCTCGACGTCGAGCAGCCACCCGGTTTCCGGGAAGATCGCGGCAAGAAGACTGGCCTGCCGGCCCACGCAGTCGCGCAGCCGCGCGGCGATCGCCGCGATTTCGTCGTCGCGCCTCGCCAGCGCACTGCCGAACAGCGTGCGCAGCGCCTGCAGCACGGCCGCATACGGCCGCGCGGGCTGGAACCGGTCGACCGTGGCCGACGCGAACCAGGCGGTGCGCGACACGGCGCGCGCATGACGCACGAAGTGTTCGGCGAGCGCGGTCTTGCCGACGCCGGCCGGTCCGCCGACCAGCACGAGGGCCGACTCGCCGGTGCGCGTGACGGTCTCCAGGATCCCCTCGAGCAGATGAATTTCCGCGTCGCGGCCGACCGGCAGGTCGAGCGTGTGCAGACCGGCGAACGGATCGCGGCCGCCGAGCGCGAAGGGCTCGACGCGCCCCGCGGCGAGCCAGTCGTGCAGGATCCGTTCGAGATCGTGCTGCACCGCTTCACAGGACGGGTAGCGATCGGCGGGTTCCTTGGCGATCAGCTTCAGGATCAGATCGTTCAGGATGGCGGGCACGTCGCCGCGAAACGCCGCGGGCGGCGACGGCTGGATCGCGACGTGCGCGTGGACCCAGTCGGACGTCGACGCGGCCTTGTAAGGCATCGCGCCCGTCAGCAGGCGGAACAGCGTGATGCCGAACGCGTACAGGTCGGCGCGCTCGTCGACACACGTGCCTGCCGAGACTTCCGGCGCGGCGTACGCGGCGAAATCCGTGCGCATCGTGCGGTCCGCCGCCTGTTTCGTCGCGCGCTCCCGGGCATGGGCGAACGAGCGGAGCATGACGGTGCCGTCCGGTGCGATGACGAAACTGGCCGGCTGGAGATCGCCATGCAGCCAGCCGCGCCGATGCAGTTCTCCGAGCGTGCGGGCGGCGCCGATCGCCGTTTCGAGAAAGGCGTCGAGCGGCAGCCGGCCGTCGGTCAGCGTGTCGAACGCACGCACGTCCAGGCGCGGACGAACGAGCACCGGGCCGTCGGCCGCGCGGATCAGCGCCACCGGCAAGAGCGCCCAGGCCGGGTCCAGGATCCCGTTCAACGCATGTTCCTGCTCGAACTGCCGGCAGCGCTGGTCGAATTCCCAGCCGGTCTGGCACGCCGGCCACACGCGCCCCGTCGCGCGGTCGGTCAGGTCGAATGTCAGGACGTCGCCCGAACGCACCACGTTCGACAGGCGGGCACGCGCGAGCCATTCGGCATCCATTCGGTTCGTGTCGTCCGGGTTACGCAAGGGCTGATTCACGGTGGGGCGGCGGGCTGGGTGGAGGAGGGTGGAAGCGGCTCGCGATGCGGGATCGGCCGGGCTCGGTCGCGCGCGTTCGGGCCGCGACCCGTGCATTGTCCGACAGCCCGCGGGATTTTGCAGTACCTCTGCGCCCTCGCGCCCCGGCGGAAGTCGGGGCCGGACTTAAACCTATGGATAATATTCGCGGCGCCGGTTGAGACCTACGATACGGTCACGCCTCCCGGCATGCATCGGCATGGCCGGACGGGCAACCCAGGAGCGCGTCGCCTCGCGAGGCGGCGCGAGGTGGCAGGCAGCATAAGCGAGTGCGGATCATGTACACGTTCGGACGGGTGACGGTTTCCCTTGAATGCCGCGAAGTCTGTGTCGACGGGCAGCCCCGGTATATCGGCGCCCGGGCGTTCGAGATCCTCGAACTGCTGGTGAAGGCGGCCGGCCGGCTCGTGTCGAAGGACGAGATCATGCAGGCCGTGTGGCCGAACACGATCGTGGTCGAGAACAACATCCAGGTCCACGTCTCGACGCTGCGCAAGCTGTTCGGCGGCAAGCACGGGTGGATCCGGACCGAATCGGGCCGCGGCTACCGGCTCGCGCCGCCGGCCGACCATGCGATCGGCGATCGCCCGCCGCTCGCGTTCGACTCGGCAGGCAATGTCCGCGCGAGTGCTACGCCGCGCAAATGTCCGATGATTGGCCGGGAGCAGGAAGCGGCCGAACTGCACGGGCTGCTCGATCGCGAGGCGCTCGTCACGCTGGTCGGTCCCGGCGGCGTCGGCAAGACGCATCTGGCGCTGGAGGTCGCGACGGCCTGGTCGGCGGCGCACGGGATCGAGATGGTCCGGGTCGACCTGGCCGGCCTGCGGGCCGACGCGACCCTGGCGTGCGCGGTGCTGGACGCGTTCGACCTGGCGGGCGGCCCGGGCGCGGGTCCCGCCGACGTCGTCCGGGCGATCGGCGAGCAGCGCGTCGTGCTCGTGTTCGACAACGCCGAGCAGTACGTCGACGAACTGGCCGACCTGAGCGAAGCGATCGCGGACGCGAACCCGGGCGCGATACTCGTCGTGACGAGCCGGGAGCCGTTGCGGGTGGCGGGCGAGCGGGTCTATCGCGTCGGGCCGCTGTCGTTGCCGCCGGCCGGCGCGAACGCCGACGACATCGTCGCGAGCGGCGCGGTCCGGATGTTCCTGGCGCGCGCGCGCGCGATGGGTACGGATCTTCCGGCGGACGCGAAGACGCTCGACGCGATCGCAACCCTCTGCCGCCGCCTGAGCGGCCTGCCGCTCGCGCTCGAGCTCGGCGCGGCCCGTGTCGCGTCGCTCGGCATCCAGGGGCTGGCGGCGGATCTCGACAAGTCGGTGCTGTCGCTGTCCGGCGGCCTGCGCACGGCGCACCCGCGCCAGCAGACACTCCGGGCCACCATCGAGTGGAGCTATCGGCTGCTCGACGACATGGAGCGCATCGTGCTGTGCCGTCTCGCGGTGTTTCCGGATGCGTTCCGGCTCGACGCGGCCTGCGCGCTGGCCGCCTGCAACGAACTGGGTGCGGACGAGGTGCTGGACTGTCTCGTCAGCCTGGCGTCGAAATCGCTGCTGGTCGTTCATTCGGTCGGATTGTCGAAGCGCTACTCGCTGCTCGAGGTCGTGCGCGCGTATGCGCTCGAGAAGCTGGCGGAATCGGGCGAAGCCGGGCGTCTCCACGCGCGCCGCGCGTCGTTTGCGGCCGACCCGCACGCAGACGCGCTGCAGCCGGCGCCGGCCGCGCCGGTCGCCGGATCGTGGGCGTGACAGCCGGGCTGCGCGGACCTGGCGCGCAGCGGCGGCGCCTGTCGATGCGGCATGAACCGCACGGCGCTCACCTCGATTGACACCATTTAGGTTTTTATTTCATGGCCCTTGTTTGCATCATCGATGACGATGCGTCGGTCCGAAAGAGTCTTGCCAGCCTGCTGAAATCGGCGGGCCATACCGCATTGCCGTTTGAGTCGGGCGAGGAATTTCTCGCGACCGGCCCGCTGGACGACGCGGCGTGCGTGCTGCTCGACCTGAAGATGAAAGGGATGGGCGGTCTCGACGTCCAGCGCCTGCTGGTGCAGCGCAACGCGGCGCTGCCGGTCATCCTGATGTCGGCGCACGGCGACGACGAGTCGGTCCGCCGGGCGCTCGCGCAAGGCGCGGTCGCGTTCCTGCGCAAACCGTTTCCATCGGACGACCTGCTCGACCTGATCGATCAGGTCGCATCCGGCACACCGCCCGCGTGAGCGGCGCGTCCGCCGTCATGCCGCGCGCGCCGGCGTGTCCGCCCGGACTTTTCTCGGTTTATCATTCGATAATGAAGCGGATGCCTACACGAGGAATGCGATGGCGAGCACGCCGGATATGACTTCGAACCGTCACCAGGGCGCGGGCGATCCCGCGCCGATCGTCTATGTGGTCGACGACGACGAAACGCTGCGGCGCGCGCTGAGCGCACTGTTGCGTTCGGCCGGGTTTCGCGTCGAGACGTTCGCGTCGTCGCGCGCGTTCCTCGCATTCGAGCGGCCCGACGTGCCGAGCTGCCTGATCCTCGACGTGCGCCTGGCCGACGAGAGCGGACTTGCCGTCCAGGAGGAAGCGGTGCGCGCGGGCCTGAACGTGCCGATCCTGTTCATGACGGGTTACGGCGACGTGGCCACCACCGTCAAGGCCATGAAGGGCGGCGCGCTCGATTTCCTGACCAAGCCGTTCGACGACGACACGATGCTCGATGCCGTCGGCCGCGCGCTGGCCCGCGACGGCGAACGCCTCGCGCGCGAGCGTGCGCTGGATGCGGTGCGGCAGGCCTATGCGTCGTTGACGCCGCGCGAACGCGAAGTGATGAGCCAGGTGATCGCGGGCCTGATGAACAAGCAGATCGCGTCGAATCTCGGGCTGCAGGAAATCACGGTGAAGGTGCATCGTGCGCAGGTGATGAAGAAGATGCAGGTCCGCACGCTGCCGGATCTCGTGCGCCAGGCCGAAGCGCTCGGCGTGCGCCCGGCGGGGGCGGGTGGCAGAGCGGGTGACTGAGCAGGTGACCGTGCAACAACGCAAAAACGTTAGGTAAGCTTAAGAGCGGCATGAAAACGTCTGACGCCGTTCCGGCGAACGCGCGGCGCGCGTTCGTGCAGCGTCACAAGCGTCCGGCGCGACGTGCGTCGCCGGCCGGCGCGGACACCGACGCCGGCGGCGTCCATCCGCCGCCCAGCGCGCGCACCAGGCCGATCGTCGCGATGGCGAGCGACTGGCGGCTGTGGATCAGCTGGCGTTGCGCGCTCAGTGCATCGCGGTCCGCGTCGATCACCTCGAGATAGCTGACGTAGCCGTGCGCATAACGGCTCAGCGACAACCGCGCGGCCGCCTCGGTCGCGTGCGCCGCGCTGTCGTAGCGCGCGATCCGCTCCTTCTGCGCGGCGATGTCGTTGAGCGCGTCCTGAACCTCGCGCAGCGCGCCGAGCGCGGTCGCGCGATAGTTCGCGTCGGCAAGGTCCGCGCCGGCCGTCGCGGCGGCCACCGCGGCGTCGCGCTTGCCGCCGTCGAACAGCGTTTCGGCGACGCTCGCGCCGAGCCCCCACAGCGAACTGTTGCGATCGAGAAACGTGCCGAGATCGCGGCTCGCGAAACCGCCCTGCGCGGTCAGCGTCAACGTCGGCAGCCACGCGGTGCGGGCGACGCCGATCTCGAGCGACGCCGCGTCGGCGCGGCGCGCGGCCGCGTAGACGTCGGGCCGTTGCGCGAGCAGCGCGGACGGCAGGCCGGGCGGCACGTCCGGCACGCGCACGAGCGATGCGGTGGGCGCGACGGCGAATGCGGTCGGCGACACGCCGGTCAGCACCGCGAGCGCGTCGACGAGGTTCTCGCGCAGCCGCCGGCTGTCCGCGAGATCGGCGCGTGCGGTATCGAGATCGGCCGACGCGCGCAGCGCGTCGAGATCGCTCGCCGCGCCGGCCCGCACGCGCGCGGCGATCACGTCGAGCGCGGTGCGGCGCAGCTCGATCGCGCGCGCGAGCGTCGTGAGATCCTGTTCGACGAAATGGAGCGTCAGGTAGTCGGTCGCGACGTCGGTCGCCACGCGCAGGCGCACCGCCGCGCGATCCGCATCCGCCTGCAGCACGTTCTGCCGGCCAATCTCGGCGTCGCCGCGCAGGCGGCCCCACAGATCGACTTCGTAGCTCGCGGTGAACGGCACCGACCAGTTGTGCATCGTGCGTTTCGGCAATGCGTTGTCGACCGTGCCCGACACGCGCGAGCGGCTGAACGACGGCGCGACACCGACGGTGGGCGCCAGCGCGGCTTCGCGCACGCCGAGCAGCGCCTGCGCCTGGTCGACGCGCGCCGCGGCGGCGCGAAGGTCGGGATTGCCGGCGAGCGCGGCCTCGACGAGCGTGACGAGCGGCGGCGCGCCGAACCATGCGGGCCACTCGGCGAGCGGCGCGGCGGGTGGGTTCGCCGCATCCGCATGGCGGAACGGGGCCGGTCCGACCGGTACGGGCGCAAGCGGCCGCGGCGCGATCGTGCACGCGCTCAGCAGGCCGGCGGCGAGCAGGGCGGCGAACGGGGTGGCGATGCGGATCATGGCTGCGTGCGCTCGGGCTGCAGCGTGACGACGACCGACAGGCCGGGCCGGATGCGCGGCTCGGTCGCTGCCTGCGCGTCGAGCAGGATCTTCACGGGCACCCGCTGCGTGACCTTCGTGAAGTTGCCGGTCGCGTTGTCGGGCGGCAGCAACGAAAACTGCCCGCCGGTCGCGGGCGACAGGCTGTCGACGTGGCCGCTGAAGGTCCGCTCCGGCAGCGCGTCGAAGCGCAATTGCACGGCGTCGCCGGTACGTACGTGCCGCAGCTGCGTTTCGCGGAAGTTCGCGACCACCCACGGATGCGGCTCGACGAGCGTGAGCAGCGCCTGGCCGGGCGCGACGTGCTCGCCGGTCTCGACGGTCTTCTTGCCGACGTAGCCGTCCGACGGCGCGACGACGGTCGTGTATTGCAACTGGAGTTCCGCGTCGCGCAGCTCGGCGTCGTTCTGGTTCGACACGGCGGCCGCCGCCTGCCACGCGGCCTGCGCGCTGCGCCATTGCGCGTCGGCTGCGTCGATGCGCGCGCGGGCCGACTTGCGGGCCGCGTTGGCCGCATCGAATTCCTGCTGCGACAGCCCGCGCGGCGTTTCGCGGGTCAGCTCGCGGGCCCGCGCGTAATCGAGCTCGGCCTTCTCGGCATCCGCATGTGCCGACACGCGCGTCGCATCGGCCTGCTCGACCAGCGCCTTCGCGCGGCTCGCATCGGCGTGGGCCTGCGCGACGCGCGCCCGCTGCAGCGCGACGCGCACGTCGAAATCGCGCGAGTCGAGCCGCACGAGCGGCTCGCCCGCATGCACGAACCGGTTGTCGTCCACCAGCACGCGCTCGACCGTGCCGGCCACGCGCGGCGAGATCACGTGCAGATGGCCGGTCACGTACGCGTCGTCGGTGCCGCGTTCGTGCGCATCGTATTCGTAGACCAGCAGCGCGACGAGCAGCAGCGCGCCGGTGGCGATCAGCACGACCGGCCACTTGCGCGAACGCGCGGCGGGAACGGACGGCGAGTCCGGCGGGTTCGGGGTCATGATCGGGATACTCCATCGTACGGACGACTTTCTTCGTATCGCGCTATGCTTGCGCGAGCCTCATATGCGGGAGCCGCTCGACGATGAACACCACGTTCGCCCCCGGTGGCGCGACACCGGGGCCGGCCGCCGCGCCGGCCGCCGACATACCGACGTTTCGCTCGATCGCCGCGATCGCGTCCGTGCTGCTCGGCGCGATCATCGCGACGCTGACGTCGCGCATCACGTCGCTCGGGCTCGCCGACGTGCGCGGCGCACTCGGCGTCGGGTTCGACGAAGGCGCGTGGATCAACACGGCGTTCACCGCGTCGCAGATGTTCATCGGCCCGCTCGCGATCGCGGCGGCCTTCGTGTTCGGCACGCGCCGCGTACTGCTGGCGGGTGCCTCGGTGTTTCTCGTCGTCGAAACCGTGCTGCCGCTGTGCACGAACTTCGGAACCTTCATCGCGTTCCAGAGCCTCGCCGGCCTCGCGTCCGGCGTGTTCGTGCCGCTGACCGTCGGGTTCGTCGTCCGCACGCTGCCGCCGCGGCTGATCCCGTTCGGCATCGCCGCGTATGCGATGAACCTCGAGATGTCGCTGAACCTGTCCGCGACGCTCGAAGGCTGGTACAGCGAACACCTGAGCTGGCGCTGGCTGTTCTGGCAGAACGCGCTGCTGACGGTGCCGTTCATCGTCTGCCTGCTGCTGTCGCTGTCGAACGAGCCGGTCAAGCGTTTCGTGTCGGGCATCGACACGCGCGGCATGCTGCTCGGTGCCGGCGGGTTCGCGTGCCTGTGCATCGCGCTCGACCAGGGCGAACGGCTGTTCTGGTTCCAGTCGCCGCTGATCGTCGCGCTGCTGTGCATCGGCATCCTGATGATTGCCGCGTTCCTGATCCACGAACTCACGTCCCGACAGGCCGGGCTCGATCTCGGCTACCTCGCGCTGCCCAACGTCGCGCTGCTGATCCTGCTCGTCGGTCTCGTGCGCTTCACCGTGCTCAACACGAGTTTCATTCCGTCGGTGTTTCTCGCGAGCACCTACGGGCTTCGCCCGCTGCAGATCGGCGATACGCTGCGCTGGATCGCGATTCCGCAATTGCTGTTCGCGCCGTGCGTCGCGTGGCTGCTGCAGCGCGTCGATCCGCGCCGGCTGATCGTTGCCGGTTTCCTGATGGTGGCGGTCGCGTTCGCGCTCGGCGCGCGTCTCACGCCCGCGTGGGCCGAGCCCGACTTCATCCCGTCGCAACTGCTCCAGGCGCTGGGGCAGACGATGGCGCTCACGTCGGTCATCTTCTTCTTCGGCAAGCATGTGACGGCCGAGCACGCGCTGACGTTCGGCGCCGTCGTGCAGACGACGCGCCTGCTGAGCGGGCAGCTCGGCACGACGTCGATCGCGGTGATCCAGCGCATCATGGAGGCTACCCATTCGAATCTCGTCGGTCTGCATGTCACGCTGTCTGATCCGCAAACGCTCGCGCGGCTGCGGGCTGGCGCGGCGTCGCTCGTGTCGCACGGCGCCACCTTCGCCACGGGCGACCAGGCGACCTATGCGCTGCTCGACCGGGCGGTCCGGGTCCAGGCGACCACGCTCGCGCTCGCGGACAATTTCCGGGTCGCGATGGCGTTCGCCGTCGCGGGGGTGTTGATCGGCATCCTGCTCAGGCCGGCGCGCGCGCCGTCGCCATGAGCCCCCGGCATCGCGCAGCGACGATCTTAGCGATCGCGCTCGCCGCGACGGAACGGCGCCGGGCTGAAAATTCCTGAATCTTCCTGAACGGCGCGACGGCGCCAGGGCCGCGCGCGCCGTGCCGCAGCGCTTACGCCTTCAGGAACGCGAGCAGTTCGGCATTGATCACGTCGGCATTGACGACGCACATCCCGTGCGCGCCGCCGGGGATCACCTTCAGCTGCGCGTGCTTTACGATCTTCGCGGACAAGCGCGCCGAATCGTCGATCGGCACGATCTGGTCGTCGTCGCCGTGCAGGATCAGCGTCGGCACGTCGATCTTCTTCAGGTCCTCGGTGTAGTCGACCTCGGAGAATTCCCTGACGCACTGATACTGGCCGTACACGCCGCCCATCATGCCTTGCGCCCAGAACGCGTCGATCGTGCCTTGCGACACCTTGACGTTCGGCCGGTTGAAGCCGAAGAACGGCACCGCGAGATCCTTGTAGAACTGCGAACGGTTCTCGGCGACGTTCTTGCGGATGCCGTCGAACACGTCCATCGGCAGGCCGCCCGGATTCGACGCCGATTTCACCATCTGCGGCGGCACCGCGCCGATCAGCACGGCCTTCGCCACGCGCTTCGTGCCGTGCCGGCCGATGTAGTGCGCGACTTCGCCGCCGCCGGTGGAATGGCCGACGAGCGTGGCCTCGCGCAGGTCGAGCGCATTCATCAGCGCCGCCAGGTCGTCGGCGTACGTGTCCATGTCGTTGCCTTGCGACGGCTGGCTCGAGCGGCCGTGACCGCGCCGGTCGTGCGCGATCACGCGGTAGCCGTGCTGCACGAGGGACAGCATCTGCGCATCCCACGCATCGGCGCACAGCGGCCAGCCGTGCGAGAACACGACCGGACGGCCGCTGCCCCAGTCCTTGAAGTAAATCTGCGTACCGTCTTTGGTGGTGATCGTGTTCATCGCATGGGCTCCTTGATGGGCGGAAGCGGCGTGTTTGGGGGCGGCAGCGGCGGCAGCGGCCGGCAGCGCGGCGGCGGCAACGGCGGTCGCGCCGGCCAGCAGCATGTCTCGGCGGCGCGCCGAGGGAATGGCGTCGTGATCTGCGGGACGCATGAGGACTCCTTGAACGTGCGGTGCAATGGTGCCGCGTTGGATTTGAAGGGTTTCGGATCTGCCCGCGAGCGGCGCTCGCGCGGGCGGCCGGCGCGTTCGCGTTCGCGCGCCGGCAGGCACGCAAGGGCACGAACGAACGCCGACAGGAGGCTATCCCGCGACCGCGCGGCGCGTACTGAAATCGTGCTGAATTGTCATGAACGCGGCCACCGCGCGCCACGCGAGCGCGCTCGCCAGAAAAATTAAGCCCCGCGTAAAGACTCTTCAGCGGCGGCCCGTTATCGTCGGCATCAGGTCATCCCGTCGCGGGTCTTGCCGGTTCGCGGCGGCGGATGACGCATCGCGATGCGTGCGGGTGCGAGACATCCGGCCCGTCGCCACTTGCCCGGATACGCCGCCATGGACGCCTTCAATCGCTGGGAACACGTGATGACGCTGCTCGACCCGTCGGCAGCCGCGCGCCGCCACGCGCCGCCGCCACTTCGCGACCCGGACGCCGCGTGCCGTCGCCACCGCGACGAAGTGCCGGCCGCGTCGAGCGGCGGCATGCGCCGCCGGTGCGCGATCGTCGCGGCCGAGCGGCAGACCGATTCGTCGGTCCTGATATCGTGGAGCGATCCCACGCGCTTTCGCTACGACGAGCAGCGCTGGATCAGCGCCAAGTCGCGCGGTCTCGGGCGCTGCGCGCTGACCGGCATCACGATCCGTGCCGGCGATGCGATCTACAAGCCGCAATGGCGCGGCGCGAAGCGCCCGGCGAACTATCGGGACGTGATCCTCACGTCCGAGCTGAACCGCTTCATCGCCAGGCTGTCGCGGTCATGACGCGGCACCTCGCGCACCGTCCGTCGGCACCGGCCGGCGGCCGCCTTTTCACCACCGAGGGATCCGCATGAGCACGTTCACGACACGCGACGGCGTTTCGATTCACTACAAGGACTGGGGCGCCGGCCGCCCGGTCGTGTTCATTCACGGCTGGCCGCTGAATGCGGACATGTGGGACGTCCAGATGCATCATCTCGCGTCGCACGGCATGCGCTGCATCGCCTACGACCGGCGCGGCTTCGGCCGCTCCGGCCAGCCGTGGACGGGTTACGACTACGACACGCTGGCCGACGATCTCGCGACGCTGATCGAGACGCTCGGGCTGCGCGACGTGACGCTCGTCGGCTTTTCGATGGGCGGCGGCGAGGTGGCGCGCTACATCGGCCGGCACGGTACGCGGCACATCGCGAAAGCCGTGTTGATCGGCGCGGTGACGCCGCTGGTCGCGCGCCGCGACGATCATCCCGACGGTGTCGACGTTGCCGTGTTCGACGGCATTCGCTCGGGCATCGTCGCGGATCGCGCGGCGTTCCTCGAAAACTTCTGGCCGCTGTTCACCGGTTCGAACCGGCCCGCGTCGACGATTTCGCGCGCGGCGCTCGACTGGACGACCTTCATGGCGTTGCAGGCCGGGTTGAAGGGCACGCTCGATTGCGTCGGGGCGTTTTCCGAAACCGATTTCAGGGCGGATCTCGAGCGGTTCGACGTGCCGACGCTCGTGATCCACGGCGACGACGACCAGACGGTGCCACTCGCGCTGACGGGCGCCGCGACCGCGAAGCGCGTGCCGCGAGCGACGCTGAGCGTCTACGAGGGCGGGCCGCACGCGCTGTATCTGACGCACGCGCAACGCCTGAACGACGAACTGCTGGCGTTCGTCCGCGCGTGATGCGGCGGCGGAGCGACGCGGCGCGGCGGACACGGCCGGCCGCTCGCGCTCACTCCGCCCAGTTCGACCCGGGCACCAGGCCGCAGAAATTCGTCCGACGATAGTCCGGGGTGCAATGCTCGGGCACCTCGGCAGCGCAAAGAGATCCGTTTCGACACCCGCGCCACGCAATGCCGTCAGCGGTCTCATGTATGGATGAATGCCAACGGCTGCATGCAACGCGGCGGCGTACGGCAATTCGGCATCGAATGCGATGCCGCGGCGCATATCGATGATCGATGCAAATGCGAACACGCGCATCGCATGCAGGAACAAAAGTTTTTTCCCGCAACATCGGCGCAATTCATTCAAATCGCCACGGCAAGTGATTCGCGCAAAAGCAAATCAGGAATGGCGGCGCTTTTATCACACCAAACAGGTTCATTGGTGAATCGCTGTTTCGCCTGTTGCCGAGGCCGGACGAGGTGCAGCGCGAATACCGGCCTGCGGCGGACATTCACGGTTGTCGTCGATTCAAAAAATTTGCTCATTGGCTTCTAATAATTTGAATCAATGGATGCTTAAAATGCCGTAGCATCTGCATCACCGGTGTCATTTCCGACAGGGCATCGATGAATGGAAAGCGATTAAGAATTCAAATGATCCGGATTGGAACCCTTCACGTTTTCCTCGACAGGCGTGAAATTCGCTCGAACGGCAAACTGCTGCGAATCGGCAGTCGCGCATTCGAAATTCTCGAACTCCTGATTCGGGCGAACGGCGCGTTGGTATCGAAAGACGAGATCATGCAGCGCGTGTGGCCGCACACGGTCGTGGAGGAAAACAACCTGCAGGTGCATGTCGCCGCGTTGCGCAAGGCGCTCGCCGACAACCGGAACCTGATCATCACGGTGCCGGGGCGCGGCTACCGGCTGGTCGCCGGGCAAGCGCAAGCGCCGGCCGCGGCGCCCGTGCGTCCCGCGACATCGCGGCTGGCGCCCGCGCCGACCGCACTCATCGGCCGCGAGCAGACGGTCGCGGACGTCCTCGCGGCGCTCGACACCGCGCGCGTCGTGACGCTGGTCGGTGCGGGCGGCATCGGCAAGACGCGGGTGGCGCTCGAAGCGGCCATGCGGGCCGAAGCGCGCTTTCCGGATGGCGCCGCGTTCGTATCGCTGGCCACGGTGGCGTGCCCGCACTTCGTGCCCGACGCGCTGGCCGGCGCGTTCGGCCTCGTGCACCCGGCCGGGTCGCTGACGCTCGAAGCCGTGCTCGCCAGCGTCGCGCATCGGCGGATGCTGCTCGTGCTCGACAATTGCGAACACCTGCTCGATGCCGCCGCGCGGATCGCGACCGCGCTGACCGAGTCGGATACCGGTTTGTGCGTCCTGGCGACCAGCCGCGAGGCGCTGCGGATCCAGGGCGAGCGGCTGTGTCCGGTTCCGCCGCTCGAGGTACCCGCCGAGGGCGCCGACGAACGCGAGACCGCGGGCGCGAGCGCGGTGCAGCTGTTCTCGGCGCGCGCCCGCGCCGCCGACCCGCGCTTTCCGCTCGACGAACGCTGCCTGGCGCTGATGGCATCGGTATGCCGGCGTCTCGACGGGCTGCCGCTCGCGATCGAACTGGCCGCGGCCCGCGCGGCCGTGCTCGGCATCGACGTGCTCGCCACGCATCTCGACGACCATTTCCGGCTGCTGACCGGTGGTTTTCGCACGGCGTTGCCGCGTCATCAGACGCTGCAGGCGATGTACGACTGGAGCTATCGCCTGCTCGACGACGCGGAGCGCCTGCTGCTGCGCTGGCTCGGGGTGTTCCGCGACAGCTTCTCGATCGACGCGGTGCGCGACATCGTCGGAACGAAGGGGCTCGTCGACGCGGCGCTGCTCGACGCGATCGCGGGCCTCGTGTCGAAATCGCTGCTGAGCCTCGAGAGCGCGCATGGCGCGCCGCGCTACCGGCTGCTGACGACGACGCGCGCGTACGCGCTGCAGCAGCTCGAGACCAACGGCGAATGCACGGCCGCGGCGCTCGCGCACGCGCGCTACTTCCTGGCGCTGTTCCGGCGTGCGCCCGGCAGCGACGACGGACGGCTCGCCGAATCGCGGCTCGACGTGATCCGGCGCGAACTCGGCAATCTGCGCGCGGCGCTCGACTGGGCGTTTTCGCCGAACGGCGACGCGCGGGTCGGCATCGCGCTGGCGGCGGTCGCGGTGCCGTGCCTGTTCGACCTGTCGCTCGTGGACGAGTGTCGCGAACGGGCGCGCGCGGCGCTCGACGCGATGCGCGATCTCGACGAGACGCCCGCGTGCGCCGACGCGCGCGTGCGGCTGCTGGCCGCGTATGCGGCCGCGCTCGCGCATACGTCGGGGCCGACGCAGATCGCGCACGACGCATGGTCGGCGGTGCACGCGCTCGGGTTCGAGGCGGGCGAGGCCGAACTGCCGCCGCGCGACGCGTAGCGCGGCGCGCCGACCGCGCATTCAGAACGTTTCAGGTCGAACACAGGACCCGGCCGGCCGGCGGGTCTACATTGCATGCGCGGGGACTGTCCGCTCATCGCTGTCGCGACGCCATCGACTGCCGGCGCAGGGTCCCCGCCCGTCGCGAAGCACGCCCTCAGCCCATTCCAGCATGCCGAACCTGTCCGTCACGGTCGCTTACGGCGCGCCGATCGTTCTTGCCGACCTGATCGCCTGGCGGCTGCTCGGGCGCGGCCGTTCGACGACGAAAGCCGTGTGGCGCTGCGTATCGTTCGCAGCGTTGACCTACGTGCTGTTCTCGACCGGCGTGAGCCCGCTCGCGGTGCCGCCGTCGCCCGACCGGTTCGACCGGCTCGCGATCCAGGTGATCGGCGTCGCATGGTGGCTGCAGTGCGCGCTGGTGTTCAGCCTGATGCTCGATCATCTGCTGCTGCCGCGCGCATGGCGCAACCAGCGGCTGTTCCACGACATCGCCGCGGGCGCCGTGTTCGGCGCGGCCGCCGTCGCCGCGCTGGGCTACGTGCTCGGGCTGCCGCTCAGCGGCGTGGTCGCGACGTCGGGGGCGGTCGCCGTCATCCTCGGGCTCGCGGTCCAGAACACGCTGAACGACGTGTTCTCGGGCCTGGTGCTGAATACCACGCAGCCGTTTCGTCTCGGCGATACGGTGGCGATCGGCGCGCTGGAAGGGCGCGTCGTCGAAAGCAACTGGCGCGCGACCAAGCTGATCGACAGCCTCGGCAATCTGGTCGTCGTGCCGAACAGCGTCGCGGCCAAGGCGGCGATCGTCAACCTGAGCGAACCGGCGAACGTGTACGGCGTGACGCTGACGATCGAGCTCGACCCGCAGGCGCGGCCCGCGGTCGTCGTCGATGCGCTCGCGCATGCCGCGGCCAGTTCGCTGGACGTGCTCGCCAGTCCGGCGCCGATCCCGATCGTCAAGGCGTTCAGGACCAACTCGATCGAATACGAACTCGTCTGTTACGTCGACTCGCTGCAGAAAAAGATCGACGTCCGCAACCGGCTCTACGATCTGGCCCACCGGCATCTGGCTGCCGCGGACGTCGCGCTGCGCCCGCTGACGGGCGCGCCGGCGGCACCCCGCGCGGCGTCGCGCGGGGAACGCCTGCTGCGCGCGGTCGAGCTGTTCAGGCAGCTCGACGACGCGGACCTGGCGGTGCTGGCCGATGCGCTCGCGTCACGCGTGTTCAACAAGGGCGAGGTGATCTACGCGTCGAATTCCGACGCGCGCCTGCTGACGATCGTCGCGGCCGGCGTCGCGGCGGTGTTCGTGCCCGGCGCGACGGGCGACACGGAAGTCAGGCGGATGGCGCCCGGCGACGCGATCGGCCAGTCCGTCGTGCTCGCCGGCACGCAGCTGCATGCGAGCGTCTACGCAGTGACGGCCGTGACGGCCTATCAGCTGAGCAGTCGCGACCTGTCGCCGCTGATCGCGAGGAAGCCCGAACTGGGGCGGCTGATGTGCGAATCGCTCACCGAGCACATCGCGACCGAGGAGAAGATGCGGATGCCGCCGGCCGCGAGCGCGCATGCGTCGTTCAGCCTGATCGAGTGGCTCGAGAAGGAGATGAGGCGCCTGCACGATTCGTTCGGCTGACGCGGCGGGCGGCGGGCAATGGCGGTCGCGGTCGCGAAGGGCGCGGGCTCAGGCGAGCGCGGTGAACCGGTCGACGAGGTCCGGGCGGTCGAGTTGTTCGACCCACCAGCGCAGCGCGCGTCCGGCCTCGTCGCCGCGCCACGCGAGGTAGCACTGGGTCGTGTCGCGCATGCCGGTCACCTGGCGTGCGACCAGCTTGCCTTGCGCGATCGCGCGTGCCGCGATGCACTCGGGGAGCGTGCCCACCGCGAGTCCTTCGCACTGCGCGGCAAGTTTGGCGGCGAGGGTGGGAACGGCAAGATACGGCTGCCCCGCGTCGAGGGCGACCGAGCGCGGCTGCAGCTCGCGGGACGTATCGGAGATCGCCGCGCCGCGATGGGCGACGACCGATGCCAGCGACAGCGGTTCCGGCAGCGCCGCGAGCGGGTGGGTGGGGGCGACGGCGAACACGTGCCTGAGCGTGCCGATCGGCCGTGCCACGATGTCCGGCAGCTCGGGCGGCTCGCCCGTGGCGCCGACGACGAGATCCGCGCGGCGCGAAATCAGCGCATCCCAGGTGCCGCCGAGCACTTCGGTGGACAGTCGCAGCCGCGTGTCCATCTCGAGACCGTAGAACGTGTGCACGTACGGCCACATCGCCTCGAACGGCAGGATCTCGTCGACACAGATCCGGACCTCGGTTTCCCAGCCCTGCTGCGCACGCTGCGCCTTGCGTTCGAGCTGTTCGGCGGCATGCAGCAGCCGGCGGCCCTCTTCTACGACCACGCGCCCCGCGTGCGTGAGTTTCGCGCGGCGTCCGCTACGGTCGAACAGCGCGACGTCGAGGTCGCTTTCGAGCTTTTGTACGAGGTAAGTCAGCGCGGACGGCACGCGGTGCAGCAGCTCGGCGGCTGCGGCGAACGTGCCGGTGCGGTCGATCGCGTCCAGTGCTTCGAGCGCTTCGAATGACAGCTTCATGGCGAATTCCACGGAGGGACGTCGGGCTGCCATGTTAGCGTCAAGCGCCGCTCGATCCAATACCGGTCAGGACGATCCATCACGCGGCCGGGCGGCGGGACGCACCGGCATGGCGCGGGCCGGGCCGCGCATCGCGGACGTGCGGCACCGCCGTGATCGAAGGAACGCGACGGCATGGCGCGCGCCAAGCCGCGTATCGCAGGCGCGCGGCACCACCGTGATCGAAGGAACACGACGGCATGGCGATGCCCGCGGACGGGCAGGGCCGCGTCCGGTCAACCAACGTGCGTCACGTCGGCGTCGAATCGCGGCGCGTTGCGGCGGTGTCGGCTGCGTGGGCACCGGGCAGCGCACCGAACATGTGCTGGCTGCACTTCGCATCGCGCCACGCGGTGCCGAGCTGGATACCGCTGAACATCCGCCGCGCGACCGGCAGGATCTGTTCGCCGGCCAGGATGCCCAGCAGGCCGACGAGCGCGACGGTCGGCGGCGCCGGCGACGGCACGCCGATCAGCGCATAGACGATACCGGCGAGGAGGCCGGCGAACAGCGAGGCAGTGTACGGTTTCATGGGATCCGGGGAAATGGCGGCCGTGTAAAAAATATGGATAACTACCGATCCGGCGTCGCTTCGACAGTCCGCGACCAGCCTATCAGGTCTTCGCGCTCATCATGGGTCGGTTCAACGAAATTCAGATCTTTTAAGCCTGAGCGTCGCGGCCCGCAGGAATCAGAATGATTAATTGGCGTGATCGGGCGTTTGCGTATTGAATGATGCGGGCTGGCTGTCGAATCTCCCGGCACAGCGCATTGGCTGCCTCCCGCATGGGTCGGCGAGGCAGGCCGCATTTTTCTCCGCGTCAAAGGACATCACCGCCATGAGCAACCCGAAGCTTGAAGTACTCACTCCGCACAACAGCCAGCTGATCTTCATCGACCAGCAGCCGCAGATGGCATTTGGCGTCCAGTCGATCGATCGCCAGACGCTGAAGAACAACGTCGTCGGCCTCGCGAAGGCCGCGAAGGTATTCAACATCCCGACCACGATCACGACCGTCGAAAGCGACAGCTTCTCGGGCCACACGTATCCCGAGCTGCTCGACGTGTTCCCGAACCAGAAGACGCTCGAACGCACGTCGATGAACTCGTGGGACGACCAGAAGGTGCGCGACGCGCTCGCCGCGAACGGCCGCAAGAAGGTGGTCGTCTCCGGCCTGTGGACCGAAGTCTGCAACACGACGTTCGCGCTCTGCGCGATGCTCGAAGGCGACTACGAGATCTACATGGTCGCCGACGCATCGGGCGGCACGACGCAGGCCGCGCATGATTTCGCGATGCAGCGCATGGTGCAGGCCGGCGTGGTGCCCGTCACGTGGCAGCAGGTCCTGCTCGAATGGCAGCGCGACTGGGCGCACCGCGAGACGTACGACGCCGTGATGGCAATCGCGAAGGAGCATTCGGGCGCGTACGGCATGGGCGTCGACTACGCGTACACGATGGTCCACAAGGCACCGCAGCGCACCGCGACGCCGCACGAGTCGATCCCGGCCGTTCCGGCGAAGTAAGCGCGGACGGTCTGCGACCGGCGCCGTTGCCGCGGGCGGCGGACCGTGAACGAATCACGGATGCCGTCCGCGGCGTGTTGGCCGGGACGTCAGGACCTGCTCTCCAACCAGTCCGAGAAATTGATCGTATGGAACCCTATCTGGTTTCCCTTGGTGCGGGCTTGCTGATCGGTGTCATTTACAGCGCCATCAAGGTGCGCTCCCCGGCGCCGCCACTGATTGCCCTTGTCGGCTTGCTCGGCATGGTGATCGGCGTGCAGGCCATCCCCACCCTCAAACAGCTCTTTGGCTTCTGATCGAAGCGAGGTGATGCATATGACCGCAACCGGGACTCAACCGGATCTGATCCTCCACAACGGACGATTCACGACCCTCGACCGCGCGAACCCCGTCGCGACCTCCGTCGCGATCAAGGACGGCCGCTTCGTCGCGGTCGGCAGCGACGCGGACGTGATGCCGCTCGCGGGCCGCGCGACGAAGGTCGTCGATCTCGGCGGCCGCAGCGCGCTGCCGGGCCTGATCGACAACCACTGCCACGTGATTCGCGGTGGCCTGAACTACAACATGGAACTGCGCTGGGACGGCGTGCCGTCGCTCGCGGTTGCAATGGACATGCTCAAGCGGCAGGTGGCGATCACGCCCGCGCCGCAATGGGTGCGCGTGGTCGGTGGCTTTACCGAACACCAGTTCGCCGAGAAGCGCCTGCCGACGATCGAGGAACTCAACGCGGCCGCGCCCGATACGCCGGTGTTCATCCTGCATCTTTACGATCGCGCGCTGCTGAACGCGGCCGCGCTGCGCGTGGTCGGCTACACGAAGGACACGCCCGAGCCGCCGGGCGGCACGATCCTGCGCGATGCCGCGGGCAACCCGACCGGGCTGCTGCTCGCGAACCCGAACGCGACGATCCTGTACGCGACGCTCGCGAAGGGACCGAAGCTGCCGTTCGAATACCAGTACAACTCGACGCGCCACTTCATGCGCGAGCTGAACCGGCTCGGCGTGACCGGCGTGATCGACGCGGGCGGCGGCTCGCAGAACTATCCCGACGATTACGAGGTTATCCGCAAGCTGCACGATGCCGGCGAGATGACGATCCGGATCGCGTACAACCTGTTCACGCAGAAGCCGAATGCGGAGAAGGAAGACTTCGTGAACTGGACGAAGAGCACGAAGTATCACGACGGCACGGATTATTTCCGCAACAACGGCGCGGGCGAAATGCTGGTGTTCTCGGCCGCCGACTTCGAGGACTTCCGCGTCGCGCGCCCGGACCTGCCGGCGCAGATGGAAGACGATCTCGAAGGCGTCGTGCGCGTGCTCGCGCAGAACCGCTGGCCGTGGCGCATGCACGCGACCTACGACGAAACGATCAGCCGCGCACTCGACGTGTTCGAGAAGGTGAACAAGGACATCCCGCTTGAAGGGCTGAACTGGTTCTTCGATCACGCGGAAACCATTACCGAAAAATCGATGGACCGCATCGCCGCGCTGGGTGGTGGTATCGCGGTGCAGCACCGGATGGCGTACCAGGGCGAATACTTCGTCGAGCGCTACGGTGCGCAGGCGGCCGAAGCGACGCCGCCCGTCGCGAAGATGCTGTCGAAGGGCCTCAAGGTGTCGGCTGGCACCGACGCGACGCGCGTGGCGTCGTACAACCCGTGGGTGTCGTTGTCCTGGCTCGTGACAGGCAAGACGATCGGCGGCCTGCGCATGTACCCGCAGCGCAACCTGCTCGATCGCGAGACCGCGCTGCGCATGTGGACCGAATACGTGACGTGGTTCTCGAACGAGGTCGGCAAGAAAGGGCGCATCGCGGTCGGGCAGCTTGCCGACGTGGTGGTCCCGGATCGCGATTTCTTCGCGTGCGCCGAGGACGACATCGCGGGCACGACCGCACTGCTGACCGTGGTGGGCGGCAAGATCGTGTGGGGCGCGGGCCCGTTCGCGTCGCACGATGCGCCGATTCCGCCCGCGATGCCGGACTGGTCGCCGGTGCGCGAGTACGGCGGCTACGGCGGTTGGGGCGCGACGCAGCGCAGCGGCGCACCGCTGCAACGCGCGGCGGCCGCCGCGATGTGCGGCTGCGCGAATGCATGCAACGTGCACCAGCATGCGCACGCGAGTGCGTGGGGCAGCACGCTGCCGACCTCGGACGCGAAGGGCTTCTGGGGCGCGTTTGGCTGTTCGTGCTGGGCGGTCTGACATGTCGACCACAACCGGCCGGTACAGCCCGGGGTGGATTCGCGTCCTGCTCGCGCAGCCGTGGGTCGGCGCGCTGGTACGGCTTGCGCTGGTTTCCGCCTTTCTGATCGGCGGTGTCAACAAGGCGCTGCACTTCGACGATGCGATCGCGGAGCAGGCGCATTTCGGCCTGCACCCGCCCGCGCTATGGGCTGCGCTGGCGGTTGTCGTCGAGATCGGCGGTTCGCTGTGCGTGGTGTTTCGCCGCTTCACGTGGCTCGGCGCCGGCAGTCTCGGCATGCTGACGCTCGTCGCGATGCTGGTGGCGAACGACTTCTGGAACCAGACGGGCGCGGCGCGCTTCATGGCGCTCAACGGTTTCTTCGAGCACCTCGGCCTGATTGCAGCGCTCGTCCTCGTCACGATGCTGGGCGATGCCCGGGATACGCAAGGGGACGGTCGCGCCTGAGGGCATGAGCCGCGCATTGCGACGGAACGCAGATTCCATCACCAGGCGGCTTTTCCCCGTTGCGCCTTTGAAAGAGGCGCAACGGGGATTCCTTTGCGCGACGCGTTGCAGGCGGTGGGGCAATTTGGGGCACGCGTAGCGTTGCCCGCCGTGCTCACCGGCGAAATCACTTTTGATCTGAAATCACGAATCGGCGGCCGATTCCGTCGCCAGCCTTGTCGGGCGGGGCCGCCGCGCGAACGGACCCTCCGGACGCGATATCCGCCGACCCCTTCAGACCACGTTTTAGACCTCCAGGGACTCAACTGTGTCGAATTCCGTCTTGGACAGACTTAACCCGTCTGCCTAGACTGAACTCGCTTTCCCTCACCTCTGGAGAAAATGATGAGTCTCAAAGACACGCTGCCCGGTAACAAGATCCTTGGTTTCGGTACTGCCCCGCTCGGCAACATGTTCCGGAACATCCCCGACGCGGAAGCCGCGGCCACCGTCGAAGCGGCATGGCAACACGGCATCCGCTATTTCGATTCAGCCCCGTTCTATGGCGCCGGCCTCGCGGAAATCCGCCTCGGCGACGCGCTGGCGAATCACCCGCGTGACGAGTACGTGCTGAGCACGAAGGTCGGCCGCGTGATCCTCGACGAAGTCGAAGACGTGTCGGCGCGCGATCTCGGCGAGAAGGGCGGCCTGTTCGAACACGGCCGGCCGAACCGCATCGTCAACGACTACACGGCCGACGCGACGCTGCGTTCGATCGAGGACAGCCTGAAGCGTCTGCGCACCGACCGCCTCGACATCGTCTGGGTGCACGACATCGCACAGGACTTCTACGGCGACGAATGGCTCGCGCAGTTCGAAGTCGCGCGCAAGGGCGCATTCCGCGTGCTGAGCAAGCTGCGCGAAGAAGGCGTGATCAAGGCGTGGGGCCTCGGCGTGAACCGCGTCGAGCCGATCGAACTCGTGCTCGACCTGTCCGAACCGCAACCGGACGGCATGCTGCTCGCCGGCCGCTACACGCTGCTCGATCACGAGCGCGCGCTGCAACGTGTGATGCCGGCGGCTGCCGCGCAGAACGTCGGGATCGTCGTCGGCGGCCCGTACAGCTCGGGCGTGCTCGCAGGCGGCACGCACTTCGAATACCAGAAGGCTTCGCCGGAAATCCTCGCGAAGGTCGAGCGCATCAAGGCGATCGCCACGCGCTACGACGTGCCGATCAAGGCCGCCGCGCTGCAGTTCTCGATGTCGCATCCGGCCACCGTCGCGGTGATTCCGGGCGCGAGCCGCCCGGAGCGGATCGCGGAAGACCAGGCTGCACTGAGCGTGGTGATTCCGGCCGACTTCTGGCGCGAAATGCGTGAACAAGGTCTGATTGCGGCCAATGCGCCGCTGCCGACCGATCGTTGATCCTGAAAGGTGATGACATGGCACAGGCCAATGCAAGCATCGAGATCGCGGCTTCGGCCGACACGGTCTGGACACTGATCGGCGGCTTCGGGTCGCTGCCCGACTGGCTGTCGTACATCCCGGCGAGCGAACTGAGCGAAGGCGGTCGCGTGCGCAGCCTCGCGAACCCGGACGGCGACGCGATCGTCGAGCGGCTGGTCGCCTTCGACGACGCGGCACGCAGCTACACGTACGCGATCCTCGAAGCGCCGTTCCCGGTCGTGAACTATCGCTCCACGCTGCGCGTGCGCGAGAACGGCGCGAACGCGGCGACGGTCGAGTGGTCGGGCACGTTCACGCCGCACGGCGCGAACGACGACGAAGCGATCCGCCTCTTCCGCGGTATCTACGAGGACGGTCTCGCCGAGCTGGCGAAGCGGTTCGCGGCGTGACGGTGTCGTGGCGTAGCGGCGCGATCGCGTGACGGTGTGACGATGTCGCGCGCGGCACCGGCGCCACCGCGCGCGCATCGTCAATCGTCGTATGAACGTGCCGAGCCGTCGGCGGTGTTCCGGTCGCGCCGTTCGTCATCCTGCCGCCGCGGCAGCATGCGATGGACGCGGAACGCGCCTGCATGCGGCGGCGGGGCAACGACCGATAACGCGCGGTTATACCGGTATCACATCCTGTCAATTGTCGCGCGGGGGCGGACTCCGTATGCTGGCCCATCGCGTGGCTTTCCGGCGCATTTCGGCCATGCGCGTCAGTCGGTGCGCCGCCGGCACGCGCTGCGCGCACGGCAGCGCCGGCGCGTGAGCGTGCCGGCCGGCGCACGCGGCGGCACCCGAGCCCGGCATCGAGCGCCCCGCCGCACGGATTCGAACAGCCCGGCCCATTCACGGCGACGCGACAGGCGCGCCGGCACGACAAACAACACACAACACCTATGCGAGCCCGTGATCGCACGGCGTTCGCACCCGATCCATCTACAGAGGAAACGAACATGACACTCGCAGGCAACCTGCTGATCGGCTCGCGCGCACGGCGCGGCACGAACGGCGACACATACGCGGTCCACGCATCCAGCGGCGAACGCATGGCGCCGGCCTTCGGCGGCGCGAGCAGCGCCGATCTCGATGAAGCATGCGCGCTCGCCTGGGCCGCGTTCGACACGTATCGCGAAACGCAACCCGACGCGCGCGCGACGTTCCTCGAGACGATTGCGGCGAACATCCTCGCGCTCGGCGACGAACTGGTCGAGCGCTGCGTCGCGGAAACGGGCCTGCCGCGCGCTCGCGTCGAAGGCGAGCGCGGCCGAACGGTCGGCCAGCTGCGGATGTTCGCCGACGTGGTGCGCGCGGGCGACTACCTCGACGCGCGCATCGATCCGGCGCAGCCGACGCGTCAGCCGGCGCCGCGCCCCGACCTGCGCCTGCGTCATATCGGCCTCGGGCCGGTCGCGGTGTTCGGCGCGAGCAATTTCCCGCTGGCATTCTCGGTCGCGGGCGGCGATACGGCGTCCGCGCTCGCGGCCGGCTGCCCGGTGATCGTGAAAGCGCATCCGGCGCATCCGGGCACGTCGGAACTGGTCGGGATCGCCGTGCAGCAGGCGGTGAAGACGTGCGGGATGCCGGAAGGCACGTTCTCGCTGCTGTTCGACACCGGCCTCGAGATCGGCCAGGGGCTCGTGCGCGATCGGCGCATCAAGGCGGTCGGCTTCACCGGTTCGCGCCATGCCGGCACCGCGCTGATCGCACTTGCGAACGCGCGGCCCGAGCCGATTCCCGTGTACGCGGAGATGAGCAGCATCAATCCGGTGCTGCTGTTCCCGCACGCGCTCGACGCGCGCGGCGACGCGATCGCGCAGCAGTTCGTGCAGTCGCTGACGCTCGGCGCCGGGCAGTTCTGCACGAATCCGGGGTTGATCCTCGCCGTGGACGGGCCGGCGCTCGAGCGCTTTACCGCCGCGGCGGCGGAGCGGCTCGCGCAGGCCGCGGCGGCGACGATGCTCACGCCGGGCATTCACCAGGCCTTCGAGCGTTCGGTGGCCGCGCTCGCGCAGCATCCGCAGGTGCGCACCGTCGCGCGCGCGCATGCGCCGGCCGGCGCGAACCAGGGGCAGGGCGCGCTGTTCTCGACGAGCGCGGACGCGTTTCGCGAGTCGAAGGCGCTGCATGAGGAGATGTTCGGCGCGGCGTCGCTGATCGTCCGCTGTCCGGACCTCGACACGATGCTCGATCTGATCGAGTCGCTGGAAGGGCAGCTGACGACGGCGCTCCATCTCGACGAAGCCGACTACGCCGCCGCGCGCACGTTCCTGCCGGCGCTGGAGCGGCGCACGGGCCGCGTGCTCGTCAACGGTTTCGGCACCGGCGTGGAAGTCGCGCATGCGATGGTGCACGGCGGCCCGTATCCGGCCACCGCGGACGGGCGTACGACGTCGGTCGGCAGTCTCGCGATCCGTCGTTTCCTGCGGCCGGTCTGCTATCAGGACATGCCGGAGACGCTGCTGCCCGAGGCGCTGAAGACATCGAATCCGCTGGCGATCAACCGGCTGATGGACGGGAAGGTCACGCTCGCGAACTGACGCGCGAGCGGGGGGAAGCCGGCATACGGTGTCGCGCATGCAATCGCATGCGGACCGATGCCGGCGCGATCGATTTCAGCCGGATTCGTGTGCGGGAATGCGGACGGCACGATAGATTCTTTGTCTTTGCCGGCGATCGCGCCCCCCGTCACGTCACTCGACCGTCGCGACCACATCCTCGCCGGTCAGAATCTCGCGGAACACGCCGACCAGCGGCCGCAAGTTGACCTTGTGCCACGCGGCCCACAGCGGCGTGCGATAGCTGAACCACGGCAGCTCGCGCAGCACGACGCCTTCCGGCACCTGGTGACGCAGGCTCTGCTGGATCATCGTCACGCCGAGCCCGGCGGCGACGAGCCCGAGCGCCGCGAGCGGCTCGCTCGCCTCGACGGAAATATCCGGCGAGAAACCGGCCTTCGCGCACGCGGCGACGAACGCGCCGTGGCGCGGCGCGCTTTCCTGCTGCGTGACGCCGATCCACGGCTGCGTCGCGAGATCGTCGGCCACGAGCGTCTTCTTCTTCGCGAGCGGATGGCCTTCGGGCAGCGCGAGCAGCATCGGGTCGTTCAGCACGCGCATCGATTCGAGTTCCGGATCGTCGGGCGCGGGCGGCTCGGTCACGAGCGCGATGTCGAGACTGCGCTCGCGCAGGCCTTCGAGCTGCGCGGCGGACGTGTAGTTGTACAGCGCGATGTGGACGGCCGGGCGGTCCGCGCGCAACGTCTTCAGCGCGCGCGGCAGCACGCCCGAGTGCGTGGCCGTTTCCAGGTAGCCGATGCAGAGCCCGCCTTCGTCGCCGCGGCCGAGCCGGCGCGCGAGCGATTCCAGCCGGTGCGCATGGCGCAGGAACGCCTGCGTCTCGCTGAGGAACGTGCGGCCGTCGCGCGTCAGACGAATGCGTTGCTGGCTGCGTTCGAACAGCGTCAGCCCGAGCTTTTCCTCGAGCTGCGCGATCTGGCGGCTGAGCGGCGACTGCGAAATGTGCAGCCGTTCGGCGGCGCGGCCGACGTGTTCTTCCTCCGCGACCGCGATGAAATATTGAAGCTGACGGATGTCGAGCATATAAGACCTCGTGGGACTCAAGTTTGATGAATTATGTCTTGGACGGACATAACCATGCAACCTAGACTGGACGCACTTTTCCGTGACCTGTGGAGAAATGCATGCGTCTCAAAGCCACGCTGCCGGCCGACAACACGCTCGGTTTCGGCGCCGCCCCGCTCGGCAACATGTTCCGCGACATCCCCGACGACGAAGCCGCCGCGACCGTCGAAGCCGCGTGGGCGCGCGGGATCCGCTACTTCGACACCGCGCCGTCGTACGGCGCGGGGCTGGCCGAGTCGCGTCTGGGCGACGTGCTCGCCGGCCATCGGCGCGACGACTACGTAATCAGCACGAAGGTAGGCCGCGTGATCCTCGACGAAGTCGAAGACGTGTCGGCGCGCGATCTCGGCGAGAAGGGCGGCCTGTTCGAACACGGCCGGCCGAACCGCATCGTCAGCGACTACACGGCCGACGCGACGCTGCGCTCGATCGAGGGCAGCCTGAAGCGCCTGCGCACCGATCGGCTCGACATCGTGTGGGTGCACGACATCGCGCAGGACATCTACGGCGACGAATGGCTCGCGCAGTTCGAAGTCGCGCGCAAGGGCGCGTTCCGCGTGCTGGGCAAGCTTCGCGAAGAAGGCGTAATCGGCGCGTGGGGCCTTGGCGTGAACCGCGTCGAGCCGATCGAGCTCGTGCTCGACCTCGCCGAACCGCAGCCGGACGGCATGCTGCTGGCCGGCCGCTATACGTTGCTCGATCACGAGCGCGCGCTGCAGCGCGTGATGCCGGTGGCAGCCGCGCTAGGCGTCGGGATCGTCGTCGGCGGTCCGTACAGTTCGGGCGTGCTGGTCGGCGGCGCGCACTTCGAATACCAGAAGGCTTCGCCGGAAATCGTCGCGAAGGTCGAACGCATCAAGGCGATCGCCGCACGCTACGACGTGCCGGTCAAGGCGGCCGCGCTGCAGTTCGTGCTCGCGCATCCCGCGGTCGCGTCGGTGATTCCCGGTGCGAGCCGTCCGGCGCGCATCGCGGAAGATGTCGACGCGCTGAACGCGACGATTCCGGCCGACTTCTGGCGCGAGATGCACGAGCAGGGGCTCGTCGCCGCGAACGCGCCGCTGCCGATCGATCGCTGATCGGGCCGGTCGACGCGAGTCGAAAAAAATGCCCGCGCAAGCGGGCATCGTCGGGACGGTGCGGTGCGGCGCGCCGTTCGGGCGCGTGCTTGGCCGTTTAATTAGAAACTCTAACAAAATGAACTGATGGAGCTGCTAACCTGCCGCACGCTCTGCTCACCACTTCGTTGTTTCGCTGACGACAAGACCATGGCAAAACCGATACTCGATGGCGAATTGCGGTCACTGATCCAACTGCTGCGATATTTCGTGCGCGAATGACTGGTTTAGCACTTGCGTGCCGTTGCGGTCATCGCTGACAAAGGTACGACTCGAACGCCTTTGTGGCGAGTATCCACTCTCCGCGTGCGCAGGCCGTCATCCCGCTTCGCTCGAACAGAAAAACCAAGCGTCGCTATAGCCGCGTGCTGTATCGGATGAGCTTTATCGATGATCGCTCTGCCCCTGAACAAGCCGCTTGACTTCCTCGATCACCTCGTCTGCCAGCGTCTCGGGTACGCCCCAGTAATCGAAGATACCGCCATCCGCATGATTCTGTCCGCACGTCACAAATACGCCGGTGCCAAATCGATTCTTGAGATGGGTAGCCAGCCAGCCAACGAAGCCACTATTGTCTGCCCCTGCCGGGAAGTGGAATCGAAAGATGCCGAACTGTTCCTGGTGTGCACCGTCACTCGGCACAAGCTGACTCCACACGTTGTCGTCTCGCACCAAGGCAAGTGCGTCGGCCCGCACAGCGCTTGGGAATTGATCCAGCGGAAATTCAATGAACGTGTACGTGCCGGAGTAAATCCGTAGGCGTGCCTCGGTGATGACTCGTCGAAGGCGACGCTCAGTTTGTTCGACGGTCTCACGTGAAATATCAACCATGTCTACTCCGAGAATGAGGCGGTTACAGGTCAGATCATCAATGCAAGCAGAAACGAACTTCATCCTACCAGCATGTGACGCAATCACCGGCGAATAGTCGCCCGAACCGACCGGACCGGATGACCCGACAACCCGCACAAATGTAAACAGACCCTGGAGCTGCCCGGAGCAGGCGTTTGGCGGACAAACAGGTCGCTCAACATCACCCTGCACTCGAATCGTCGATCGCCGCCAGCGCCTGTCTTGTCATTCCGACTCCGACTCCGACTCCGACTCCGACTCCGACTCCGACTCCGACTCCGATGGCGAGGCGACGAAGCGCATGCCAGCCAAGCCTGTGGAGCCGGCTACTGCTGCATCACGGCGCCTGCGCTGGCACCGATGACAAACAACGTGCCGATACTTTGCAGCAGGGTCATGGGCTGGCCGAGTACCGCAAATCCGATTGCCGAGGCAATCGCAGGCTCGACGCTCATCAGGATGCCAAACGCCGACGCCGTCATGCGCCGTAACGCAATCATCTCCAGAACATAAGGCAAGAGCGGGACGAGCACGGCGAGACCGGCAGCGTCGATCAATTGCCCGGCCGGAAAATGCCCGCCGCTTTCCGCGAGGCCGAATGGCGCGGTCACGAGCGCCGCGACGATCAGCGACGTGGACAGGCCTTGCAGACCATCGAACAGCGACCCCACGCGCTTCATCATCAGGATGTAGGCGGCCCATCCGAGCGCCGAGCCCAGCGGGAATACGAGCGCAGCAACGGGCACGATCCACATGTCGTCCTGGCGCGCGAGCAGCACGATTCCTGCCAGGGCGAGCGCGGGCCACGCGAGCATCCGGATCTTGCGTACGCCGATGGTCGCGACGCACAGCGGCCCCAAGAAATTGATCGCGACGGCGAGCCCGAGCGGCACGCGCTTGACCGCCTCGAAGAAGCACAGTGTCATGCAGGCCATCGCGCAGCCGAGCGCGATGGCGGCGATCCAGCGCTGCCGGGAATAGCGCCGGACGGGCGGGCGCACGATCACGGCCAGCGCGAAGGCGGCGAAACACAGGCGCAGCCAGGTCGTGCTGAACGTTCCGTATTCGATCATCGCGGGCCGCGACAGCGCAGCGCCGAGCTGGACGCTGCACATCGACACCACGGCGAGCCCGGGCGCCAGAGCCGCCTGGAAGCGTCGTGTCCGTGACGCGCCAAACGACGCATTCGTCGTGAACGCGTCGCGCGCAACCGGTGTGGAAGCGGTCGTGTGCCGGCCGGCCCGGATGCTTCCGATTTCTTCGTTCATGCAGTGCTCCATGATGGCGATGCGGCGATGTTAACCACGCATGTTCGTTTGGTATAAGCTCGAATTTTTTATGGGCGCTTCAAGAATATTTATGGCTCGGGATCTCGACAGCGGCTTGTTGCGCACCTTTCTGATCGTGGTCGAAACCGGTAGCGTGAGCGAGGCGGCGCAGGCGCTGCATCGCACGCAGGCCGCCGTCAGCATGGCATTGCGCCGGCTGGAAGAATCGGTCGGGCAGCGCCTGCTCGAACGTTCGCCACGCGGCATCAAGCCGACAGCGGCGGGCAGCGTGCTGCTGCCTTACGCGCAGCGCATGCTCGACATCGGTATCGCGGCGCGCGCTGCGCTGAATGCAGGTGAGATTTCAGGGACGGTCCGGCTCGGCCTCCTCGAGGACATCGCTGTTGGCCATCTGCCGCACACGCTGCGTGATTTTGGCGCGTCGTTCCCGAATGTCGCCGTGGAGATCGTCGTCGATTCGAGCAAGGCGCTGTCGCAGGATTTCATGAACGGCTCGCTCGATTTCGCGATCATCGACCCGACGTTCATTCATGCGGAACCGCTCGTGAAGTGGCGGCATCCGCTGTTCTGGGCGGCTGGCCTTGCGTATGACGGAGACGTCCGCCACGCTCCATTGCCGTTCGTCGCATTCGGCGGTGCGTGCCCGTGGCAAGACAGGCTGTATGCGTCATTGCGCGATGCCCGGGTCGCATGGAAAGTCATCTGCACGAGCACGAGCCTGGCCGCCATTCAATCCGCAGTCGAAGCAGGGCTGGGGGTCACGGTCCTGCTCGAATGGAACGTCCGGCGCGATTCGATGCGCGTGCTCGATCCGGCTGCCACCGGATTGCCGCACCCGCCATCGGCGGAATTCGGCTTGTTCAGCCATGCGGATGGCAGCGATCGCATGTCGGCGGTACAGGCCTTGCAGCGTTTTCTCCTTCGCGAGTTGCGCGATGCCGCAACGCTCGAGGAAGCGCCGACACAATGAGTTTGGAAGCCGTCGCCAGCAGATGATGCAAGCGGCGATCTTCATGAACGCTTCGTGGATCGCCGCGAGGCGTTCGAACCGAATGTGCAGTCGCCCGAAGTTGTGCAGCCAGGCTGTTGCCAGTCGCGCAGTCTGCGCTAGCAGCTCATGCCCGAGCCGCAGCCCGTTTCCTGCGGAAGCATCTTCCAGGAAATGCCGGACTGCGGCACGAACAGAGTGCTGGTCAGCACCCCGGGTATCGCGCGCGACGGGGTTTCGGTGGTTGCAGCAGCGGTTGGATCAGTGACCACGATTCGCCATCGAGTATTGGTGTTGCCATGGTCTCCTCGTCAGCGAAACAACGAAGAGGTGAACGGCGCGTGCGGCAGGTGAGCAGCCGCATCAGTTCATTTTGTCGGCGCTTCTTGGCCGTGCGTGCGCGGCCGGTAGTCGATCAGGCTGGAGAACACCGCGATCAGCACGGCCATCGCGACGAAGAACAGCAGCGCGAGGAAGTACGAGCCCGACCACTGGACGATCAGCCCGATCAGGATCGGCACCACCACGCCGACCATGCTGCCGCAGAAGTTCATCGTGCCGCCGAGCACGCCCGCGCGCTCGGGGCCGCCGACGATCGCGGGCAGGCTCCAGTACATCCCGCAGAAGCGGATGAAGAACATCGCGATGCTGAGCAGCAGCACGACCGCATTGGCGTTCGCGATGTACGCGGCGGCCAGGATGCACGCGGCGGCGATCAGCGACGAGCCGCTGAACATCGTGCGCATCACGAGGTTCGGCGACGCCCCCGACGCTTTCCAGCGGTCGCCGATGGTTCCGCCGATCAGTTCGCCGACGAAGCCCGACATGAAGATGACGAACGTCGCGCCGCCCGTCGTCGCGAGGTTGAAGCCGTAGGTCTTGTGCAGGTAGCTCGGCATCCACGTGAGCAGCCCGTAGAACACCGCGAGGATGCAGCTGTAGCCGGCGAACATCGCGAGCACCGAACGGTCCTTCACGAGTTCGCGCAGCGGCACGCGTTCGGCCGCGGCCTGTGCCGGCGGGTTCGCGCGCGTGATGTGCTCGAGTTCGGCCGCGTTGACACCCGGATGCTCGGACGGATGATTGCGGATATAGCGCCACACGAGCACGCCCACCAGCATCGTGCCGATCCCGGCGATCACGAACGCGATGCGCCACGAGCCGAACCACGCGATCAGCGCGGAGATCAGGATCGCGCCGAGCGCGCTGCCGAGCGGCGCGCCGCCGTCGACCAGCACGGCGCCGCGGCCGCGCTCGTGCGGCGTGAGCCACGAGCCGATCAGCTTCGCGCCGGCAGGAAACACCGGCGATTCGGAGAAACCGAGGCCCATGCGCGTGAGCATCAGCAGCAGCCAGTTGTGCGAGGCCGCGCCGAGCGCCTGGAACGCGCCCCACGCGAGCGTCGCGGTCGCGATGATGCCGCGCGTGTGATAACGGTCGAGCATCACGCCGACCGGGATCTGCATTAGCGCGTACGACCAGAAGAACGCGCTGAGCATCAGCCCTTCGAGCGCGGGCGACAGGTTGAATTCCGGCGCGATCAGCGGCATCGCGACCGACAGCGACGCGCGGTCGATGTAGTTGATCGCGACGAGCAGCAGCATGAGCAGGAAGATGCGCCAGCGGATGCTGGTCGGCCGGGCCGCCGCGTCGAGCGACGCCGATGCGGCCGATGCGGCAGGGGAATGCGAGAGGGGCATGGTTGTCTCCGTCGTTATGGTTGCGGTGCGATGACGCGTTCCGTGCAGCGACTGTAGGGCGGCCGCCGCGTCTTGCCTAATGACGCTTCGTGATCGCGTGATAACCAAACGGCGCGGCATGCGGGGGAATAAGCGGCCGTTATCGGGCGATCCGGTTTTTTCATTACCGGCGGCGATCGGCCGCTTGTAGTGTCTGGTGCGGAGACTTCACACGGAGAAAGCACCATGAACCCATTCCAATACTTCTTTCCCACCACGCTGAAATTCAGCAACGGCCTCGCGCGCCAGGCCGGCGAACTGCTGAAGCCGCTGTTCGACGGCAAGCTGCTGGTCGTGACCGACGAAGGCCTGATCAAGAGCGGCGTGCTCGAAGGACTTTTCGCGTCGCTGCGCGACGCTGACGTTGCGTACGCAACTTTCTCGGGTGTCGAGGCGAACCCGAGCACCGCGGTGCTCGACAGCGCGCTGACGTTCCTGAAGGAGAATCGCTGCACGGCGGTGATCGGCGTCGGCGGCGGCAGCAGCATCGACACCGCGAAGGGCGTGGCCGCGATGGCGACCAACGGCGGCACGATCCTCGATTACGAGGGCTACAACAGGATTCCCGACGAACCGCTGCCGATCTTCGCGATCCCGACCACGTCGGGCACCGGCAGCGAGTGCACGGCGTCGACGGTGTTCACGAACCAGGAAACGCTGTTCAAGACCGTGATCGTCAGCCACAAGATTTTCCCGAAGCTCGCGATCCTCGATGCGGAACTCACGCTGAAGCTGCCCGCGCCGATCACGGCGGCCACCGGGATGGACGCGCTGACCCACGCGATCGAATCGTACGTGTCGAAGCAGGCGAACCCGGTCAGCCAGTCGCTCGCGCTCGGCGCGATCCGCCTGATCGGGCGCAGCCTGCGCACCGCGTTCTACGTCGGGTCCGACCTCGCCGCGCGTGAAGACATGCTGCTCGGCTCGTTCCTCGCCGGCGTCGCGTTCTCGCAGTCGAAGCTCGGCAACGTGCATGCGATCTCGCACACGATGGGCGGCGTGTTCAACATTGCCCACGGCATCGCGAACGCGGCGCTGCTGCCGTACGTGATCGACTTCAACCGCCCGGCGTGCCCGGCGCTGTTCCGCGACATCGCGGAAGCGCTCGGCGGCGACGTGGCCGGCCTCGATGCGGAAACGGCCGCGCGCGCGCTGGTCGAGCAGATCGTCGAACTCAATCGCGCGCTCGCGATTCCGTCGAACATCCGCGAACTCGGCGTCGATCTCGCGCACCTGCCGCAGATGGTGGCCGACTCGATGCGCAGCGGCAACGTGCTCGTCAATCCGCGCCTGACGACCGCGCGCGACGTCGAAGCGATCATCCGCGCCGCATACGCCGGCGAGATCTGATCGCCCGGCGCTTCATGCGCGCGCCTCCGATTCCACGATTCCCCGATTCGATTCAACCAGGAGCAGTCATGTATTACGAAATGCGGACCTACACGGTCCAGATCGGCAAGATGAACGAATACCTGCGGCACTTCGAGAAGGAAGGCCTGCCGGTGATTTCCCGTTATGCGACGCTGGTCGGCTGGTGGTACACGGAAATCGGCGAACTGAACCAGGTCGTCCACATCTGGGCGTACGACAGCCTCGACGACCGCATCAAGCGGCGCACCGCGCTGTACGAGGATCCGGACTGGCTCGAGAAGTTCGTGCCGAAGGCGTTCCCGATGCTGGAAAGGATGGAGTCGAAGCTGCTGCGTCCGGCCGCGTTCTCGCCGATCAAGTAGGCAGCGGATGCTGTAGCGTCTCGACGAGCATGCGCGCACCGGGTGTCAGGTGCGCGAAGGTGCGGGCCACCACGCCGAACGGCTCGTCGAGCGCGGGGATCGCGACCGGCAGGCACGCGACGAGGCCGAAGCGCTCGCCGAACTCGGCGACTTCGCGCGGAATCACCGCGACCAGTTCTGGGTTCGCCTGCAGCAGCGTGAGCGTCGCGAACGTCGACGCCGTCTCGATCGGATAGCTCGGCACCTCGATGCCGGCATCCGCGAGCGCGCGTTCGAGCGCGAGCCGCATCGGCGTGTTGACCGGATACGCGACCCATTCCGCGTCGGCGAGATCGCGCAGCGTCAGCGTGTCGCGTTCGGCCAGCGCATGCGTGCGCGCGGTCACGACCGCGAGCGGTTCGGGCTGCAGCGGGATATGGTCGTAGGCTTCCGGGCGCCGGTTGTTGCCGTTGCGGCAGATCGCGAGATCGATGCGGCCGTCGTCGATCAGGGCGAGCAGGCTCGCGCTGGTGCCTTCGACGATCTCGACCGACAGGTGCGGCTGGCGGCGGCGCAGGTCGGTCAGCGCGCGCGTGAGCAGCGGCACCGCGCCCATGATCACGCCGACGGCCAGATGGCCGCCATGCCCCTGCGTGATCGCGAGCACTTCGGTATGCAGGTGTTCGAGGTCGCTGTAGATGAGGCGCGCATAGCGCGTGACGCAGCGGCCGAGGTCGTTCGCGACGAGGCCTTTCGGCTGCCGCTCGAACAGCGGCATGCCGAGGATGTCCTCGATCTCGCGCAGCACCTTGGTCGCGCCGGGCTGCGAGATCGCGATTTCTTCGGCGGCCTTGTGCAGCGAGCCGTGGTTTTCGAGCGCGATCAGCAGCTTGAGCTGCTTCAGGCGAAGGCGCGACGCGATGTTCGCGAGAGAGGGAACGGCCAGCGGTTTCATGGCGACGACCAAACCGAAAGCGGCGATTATAGCCCTGCCGGGCCGAAAACGATCTTGAGGATCGCTAATGCAGAACCGGTTCGCGCGCGTGCGGTGAAGCGGCCCCGCACGCGACGCGGCCCGTGATGCCCGTCGTCAATTCCCGTACATGTCGAAGTCGAAGTATTTCGACTGGATCCGGTTGTACGTGCCGTCGCCGCGGATCTGCGGGAGGCGTTTGCGCGGATGCGGGATTGGCGCGACGCATGAGCGGGGAGAGCGGGGGAGCGGATCGCGATTGCGCCGCACCGATTGGCTGCGGATTCAACCCGTCGATCATGCTCGGCCCGTATCGCAATGCAGGCGGGTGTTTGCCCGCACGTAGCGGAGTGTTCGGCGTGTTGCGGTTGCTCGGGCGAGCACACAAGCGAGCGTAGGGTGCCACTACGCTCGCTTTAGCGCTCATTGCGAGCGGCTTTATCGACGCGATGACGTGCATTGCCGAAGCACATGATCGGCGCTCGATGAGTGTGTTGCCGCTGATCGAGCCGCGGCGTTAGCCGGAATGATTCATTCCTGAATCAGGAATCGATTCCGGTTCTTGGCATCCTTGATCCATGCGGGCGCGCGGCCACGGCCCGACCAGGTTGCGCCAGTCTTGGGATCGCGATACTTCGCATTCACGGGTGCCGACTTTTTTGCCGCCGCTCGATCCCGACGAACACCGAAGATGTCTTTTTCGGTAATTCCGTACTCTGCGACCTTGGTACGGATGTCTTCGATTACAGCCTGGAGCTCGGTGAGACGGGCGGTTTCCGCTTTCTCCGCCAGTGCGTCCATTTGAGCCTTCAGTTCCTTGTATGTAGCCATGCTTTCCTCCGCGGGTTGTACTGCAAACATGATATGCGGCTTTTTGCCGAAATGATAATGATTGGCTATGCCTAATTCGCCAAGTTTAAAGCAAATTGAACTTTGGATCTCCCTTGCCTTCGGCGCGAGGAACTGTCCGGCTATCGAATTCTATTTTCATATGATGTGAGTTTCGCTGCCGATCGCACTGCCTACGAGTGGAAATCAGCGATGAATCCGTTTGTCATCATGCTCGGCGAGCAATTCACGCCATCGTCACGACAAGCAGGTCGATCATGAGTGTCACCAAAAGCGGAGCAGGACCGGAAGGCTACAACATAGTTACCGAATGGCAACGGAAAGCCGGCAATAACGTCGCGAAACGAAAGATGATCTAAAGAGGACACCTGGTTTATGAACTCCGCCAAAGGCAGCGGGGCGGCTGCGCTTACTCGAACGGCGGGCTTTCGTGCTCTGTTGGCGAAATTGCTTTACGAACGGGGCCCGGATTTCGCGCTCCAGGTTCTTGTGGTGACCACGACGCCGGGTTGGGAAGAAAACAGACGAGCGCAAATTTGCGACATCTTTCAGATGAAGCGAGGCTCGCGAATACTCAGCGTATGGCTGCAGCGCAGCAGGTTGAAATCGTAGACCAGACAGCGTCCACAACGGTGATTGACGAAATTGCGAGATTTGCTCTGGAATTCCGGATCGAGTCGAAGCGTTTAAGGCAGGGTGCGGCGAAAACGCTCCGTACGAGGATCTTATCTTCCGCCGGCGATCGATTGCCTCGCTGTCAGACCGCGTGATCAACCGCTGTTCCCGTGCGTTTTCGCAGCCACGTTGCGGCCGATGGTCGATCGAGAGGGCGGGCATACCCTACATCAGGTAGCACGACGCGATCGGCGGAAAGCTCCCGCCGAGCCCCTCTCGCCATTCAGTACTCGGCGTGTCACGCGATCGAGCGCGAGGAACGCGCGGCACCTCCCGCGCGCGGGCGGGAAGATCGCGCGCGTTGCCGCTCGAGTTCGGACTCGTGCTTGCGCTCATGCACACGCACACGCACACGCACACGCTCAGGCGAGCGCGGTGTCCGTGGTGCGGGAGGCCGACACGCCGGCCCCGCCGGACGAAGACGTACCGGCCAGCGCAGCGCCGGCCAGACGCCGATAGCGCGCGAGCGCCCACAGCGGGAAGTACGCGGTATAGCCGTGATACTTCAGGTAGAAGATGCGCGGAAAGCCCGGCGCATTGTGCGAGCGGTGCCACCAGAAGCCGTCGTCCCGCTGCACCGATTGCAGATACGCGATGCCGCGTTTCACCGAGTCGGATTCGCAGTCGCCGAACGCCATCTGCGCGAGCAACGCCCACGCGGTGAAGTTCGACGTGCTCTCGCCCGCATTGGTGCCGGCGAGCGCCGGGTCGATGTAGCTGTCGTTCGTCTCGCCCCAGCCGCCGTCCGCGTGCTGACGCGCGCGCAGCCAGGCCAGCGCGCGGGCAATGTACGGCTGCGCGGGGTCTTCGCCCGCGAGCGCGAGCCCGGCCAGCACGCTCCACGTGCCGTAGATGTAGTTCGTGCCCCAGCGGCCCCACCAGCTGCCGTCGGGCTGCTGCGTGCGCTTCACGTAGTCGATCGCGCGCGCGAGCGACGCGCGGTCGGCCGCGCGCTTCGTGACACCGAAGCACAGCAGCACGCGGCCCGATACATCCTCGGTCGGCGGATCGAGCAGCGCGCCGTGATCGGCGAACGGGATCGCGTTCAGGTACATGCGGTCGCAGTCGGCGTCGAACGCCGCGAAGCCGCCGTTGCGCGATTGCAGCCCGCGCATCCAGTCGAGTGCGCGTGCGACGCGCGCTGCATACGGGTGCGAGCCGTCCGCGTTGCGGTGTGTGCGGCCACGGCGGTCGAGCATCGCGGTGACGACCGCGGTGTCGTCGATGTCGGGGTAGTACGGGTTCGCATACTGGAACGCCCAGCCGCCCGGTTGCGTGTCGGCGGGCGCGTTCTCGATCCAGTCGCCGCGCAGGTCGTTCACCTGGCGCTCGGCGAGCCAGTCGTATGCGCGGGCGATGCGTGCGTCGAGTTCATTCAGTGAGCCTGCCGGCTCGCCGGCGTCGGGCGCGGCCACGCCACGCGCCTGCTCGAGCGCCATCGTGCTCCACGCGGTGTCCCATACCGGCGACAGGCACGGCTGGCAGTACACGCTGCCGTCGGGCCGCGTGACCAGCAGCTTCTCGAGCGCGTTCTCGCAGTCGCGGCGCAGCGGATGATCGTCCGGGTAGCCGAGCACGTCCATCATCTGGTAGCTGTACACGATCGGCGGAAAGATCCCGCCGAGCCCGTCCTCGCCGTTCATGCGCTCCGCGCACCACGCTTCCGCATGCCGGATCGCACGTTGCCGCAGGCGTTTCGGCAGCAGCGGCTCCACGTGACGCACCACGCGATCGAGCGCGAGGAACGCGCGGCGCATTCCGCGCGCGGGCGGGAAGTAGTGACGCTCCTGGTCGGGCGGCGTGACGAACAGTTCGGGGATCGCGATGTTGCGCGGGTTGCGCGCACGCGCCTTCAGCGAGCACAGCACGAGCAGCGGCACCATCGTCGTGCGCGCCCAGTACGCGACCTTGTACATCGAGATCGGCACCCACTTCGGGAACAGCACGAATTCGACCGGCATGAACGGCGCCGCGCGCCACGGCACCTGGCCGAACGTCGCGAGCAGGATGCGCGTGAACACGTTCGCGCGTGCCGCGCCGCCGAGCTTCAGGATCGCGTCGCGCGCGCGGACCATGTGCGGCGCCTGCTCGCTGTCACCGGCGGCCTTCAGCGCGAAGTACGCCTTCACGCTGCACGACACGTCCGGATCGCCGTCGACGTACAGATCCCACCCGCCATGCGTGTCGAGCCGCTGGATCGCGCGCAGGTAGCACGCCATCTGCTCCTGGCGCGCGTCGTCGATCTTGTCCATGAAATGCATCATCAGGATGTATTCCGCGGTGATCGTCGCGTCGGATTCGAGTTCGAAACACCAGCTGCCGTCGGGCTGCTGAAGACGCATCAGCGCGTCGCGGCCGCGGGCGATCGCGGTGTCGAGCGCGGACCAGGGAGAAGGGGCAGGTTTGTTCATGCGGCGGATCATACCATCCAGCCGGAATGTTTATATCGAGACCGCGGGTGCTAACATCGCCGCCATGAAGAAACGCCCCGAACCCGCTCCGCACGACATTCCCGCGCCCGTCGATACGGCCGAATCGGCCGCCCCGCAGGCGTCCGGCGCACCGGCTGTGCCCGATTTCGGACCTGGTTCCGTGCCTGATTCCGCGCGTGATTCCGCGCCCGTCGCCGGCGTGCGGCGTAAAAAGGCGCCGGAACAGGTGCGCGCGCAACTGCTGGAAGCCGCGTCGGAAATCGCGACCCATCACGGCGTGGCCGCGTTGACGCTCGACGCGGTCGCCGAGCGCGCGGGCGTGACGAAAGGCGCGCTGCAGTATCACTTCGCGAACAAGCAGGGCTTGCTCGACGCGCTGTTCGGGCAGGCGACCGAGCGCTTCGCGACGCAGATGGCCGCACGCCGCGCGGCCGATTCGCACGGCGACGGCGCGGCGGCGCGCGCGTATCTGCATGCGGTGCTCGACACCGCGCAGCCGGCCGCGAGCACCGACGTGCTGCGCGTGCTGGTCGCGTCGATGATCACCGAGCAGGAGACGCGTGCGCGCTGGTCGGTGCCGATGCGCGAGTGGACGCGGCCGGACCCGGTGCCGCTCGAACGGGCGGCGACGCTGATGATCTGCCGGCTCGCGGCCGACGGGCTGTGGATCTCGGAGCTCCTCGACAGCGTGGAGATTTCGGCGGAACTGCGCGCGGAGATCGTCCGGCAACTCGACCGGATGACCGCGGCCGAGCCGGCGGGCACCGGCACGATCAAGGGTGCGCGCGACCGGCGCCGCTGAGTATTCAGGCGCCGGACAGCGCGACGAGATCGGCAATACGTCGCGCGCCCGTCTTCGCGAAGACCGCCTTGATCGGGCTGAGCACCGTGCCGATCTGCACGCCGTTGCATGCCGCGTACTCGGCCGGCGTCAGGCCGCCGGCAATGCCGGTCGCGACCGCCGGTTCCGCGCGAGTGAGCGAGAACGGACGCCGGTGCCGGTGCGCGCGTCGCGCACGAAGCAGTTCGCCGCCCGCGCGTCGGCTAGCGCCATGAGGGCCTTGAGCGCGACATTCCATGTTCGGGATCGACAGCGGCCGTGCAGAGCGCCGCGATCGACTCGTCGGCCGCGCAAATCCTCGCGTCCCCGTTCCCCGGTTGCCGCACGCGCTACGTTGCGCGTGTTGCCGCATCGCGTTCGCCGGATCGGGCATGCCGGCGTGTCGCGCGGATGCGGTGCGATCGATTCCAGCAGGCATCCTCAATTTTGGGGATGCCGCCGCGACGCAGAGTGTCTACGATCGGCAACGAAGAGCGGGGCCGTGGACGTGACGCGTGCGGTACGACATCGATCCGACGATATGAAGAAAATCGTCGTGCTGCCGGGTGTTTTTCTGACATACGACGCGCGTACCGTGAAGCGAAACGAGAACGACGCGTCGAGCGAAAGGACCATGCGGCGATGCGCCGATGAAGACAGGCCGGGTGCTGTGTTTCGGGGAGTGGCAATCACATGCTGACGAGAGACTATGTGGAGCGCGAGCTCTCTCATATCGAGAGAATGGTCGCGCTGCTGGAAAGCGATGCCGATACCGGCGCGGCGGTGATGCCGGTTGCGATGCGCGTGAGTCACCCAAGTTACTGGCGCGAGCGGATCGAGGCGCTGCTGGCGATCCCCGGCATGCCGCGTCATCTGACGAAGCTCGGCAATGCGCTGCTCGCGAAGATCGACGGGATGGAGTCGCGGCCGGCGCCGGCGAAGCCCTGAACGGATGGACGCGCGTGGCCCGGGACGTGCCGCGCGCGCCCACCTTTATCCATTATCGAGATAGTCCATATTCCCGATATCGCGTTGCGGGATAGCACGCGTCGCCGCCACACTTGCGCAAAATCAATCCCAACCGGAGACATTCATGCGTACGCAAGTCGGCATCATCGGCGCCGGGCCCGCGGGCCTGCTGCTTTCCCATCTTCTTCATCTGCGCGGTATCGAGTCGGTCGTGCTCGAGTCGCGCAGCCGCGAACAGATCGAATCCACCATCCGCGCCGGCGTGCTCGAACAGGGCACGATGGACGTGCTGACCGAATCGGGCGTCGGCGACCGGATGAAAGCGGAAGGCGCGCTGCATCACGGCTTCGAACTGGCATTCGAAGGCAAGCGCCGCCGCATCGATTTGACCCAACTGACCGGCAAGGCGATCACCGTCTATGCGCAGCACGAGGTGCTGAAGGATCTCGTGGCCGCGCGCGTGGCGGCCGGCGGCGCGCTGTACTTCAACGTGTCCGGGACGACGATTGCCGGCATCGAGACCGATGCGCCATCGATCCGTTTCGTGCACGACGGCGTCGAACAGACGCTCGACTGCGACTTCGTGATCGGCTGCGACGGCTCGCAGGGCGTGTCGCGCACGATGATCCCCGCCGCCTTGCGGCAGGACTACGAGCGCGTGTTTCCGTTCGGCTGGTTCGGCATTCTCGTGGAGGCGCCGCCGTCGTCGGAAGAACTGATCTATGCGCGCCACGAACGCGGCTTCGCGCTCGTCAGCACGCGCTCGCCGAACGTGCAGCGCATGTATTTCCAGTGCGACCCGAAGGATTCCGTCGACCAATGGTCCGACGATCGCATCTGGGCCGAGATGCACGCGCGCGTCGACTCCGCCGATGGCCGGCAGGTCGTGGAAGGGCGGATCTTCCAGAAGAACATCGTCGGCATGCGCAGCTTCGTGTCGACCACGATGCAGCACGGCCGCCTGTTCCTCGCCGGCGACGCCGCGCACATCGTGCCGCCGACCGGCGCGAAGGGCCTCAACCTCGCGGTGTCGGACGTGCGCATCCTGACGTCCGCGCTGCAGGCGTTCTACGACGAAGCGCGCACCGACCTGCTCGACGCGTACAGCGAAACCGCGCTGCGCCGGATCTGGCGCGCCGAACACTTCTCGTACTGGATGACGCGCATGATGCATCGTCTCGACGACGCGTCGCCGTTCGAGCAGCGTTTGCAGGTGGCCGAACTCGAGCACGTGACGACGTCGCGCCCGGCGGCGATGGCGATGGCCGAAAACTACGTCGGCGCGGTCGCGGTCTGACGCGCGGCGATCGAGCGGGCTGTTGCGGTCGCGGCTTTCGGGAGCCGCGACCGCGCGCATCGCCCGCACCGCACGCACCGCCCGGCCCGTTCACGAGCGGCCCGGCATCAGGTCGCGATGGGCCGCTTCCCTGAACTCGCCCGGCGTCAGGCCGGTCTGCTTGCGGAAATAGCGGCTGAAATACGCGCTGTCCGCAAACCCCATCTCGTGCGCGATCTGCTTCACGCTCAGATTCGAATAAACCAGGTCGCGCTGCGCTTCGCGAATCAGATGCGCGTTGACGACCGCCGTCGTCGAGATGCCCAACTCCTCCCGGCACACGCGCGCAAGCTGGGCGGCCGTCACGCCGAGCCGGTCCGCATAGAATTCCACCGGCCGATGCTCGCGAAAATGCGTGTCGATCAGTTCGCGAAACCGCCGCAGCAACGTGGCGCGCCGATCGGTGCCGGCATGCGACGGCGCGGCCGCGAGATCGCTCAGGCGCGCGACATGCACGACCAACGCCACCAGCAACGCCATCCCGGCCGCGCCGCGCCCGCGTGAGGTGCTGCGGAATTCCTGTTCTAGCAACGCGAACAGCGGCATCAGCATCGACGCGCTCGCGTCCGGCTCCTTGACCGGAATCACCGCCGCGCGTTGCAGGATCGACAGCGCGCCCGGCGCGGCGGTCTTGACCAGCGTTTCGAGCGCGCGCTGCACGACCGTGATCACGAGGCCGTCGATCTGCGGCGAGAACTCGAACGCATGGACCGTCTGCGCGGGCAGCAGCACGAGGCACGGCGGCGCGAACGTGTGCTTCCCGCTCTCGATCACGACATGTCCCTGCCCGCCGCGGATGTACAAAATCTGCAATAGCGCATCGTGACGGTGCGCGGCGATATGCCAGTCGTTCGGCCGGCTGCGCTCCGGTATCCATTCGAAGTTGAACGCGTCGTACCAGGGCGGACGCGCCGATTCGCCATACAGATCGTAGTTAGGGATTCTCCTCATGCCGCGCGGCCTCCTGTGTACAAATTGTCCTGTTGCTTGCGGCGTTTGTCCAATTTTCGCGCGATGCGCGCTTCTATACTTTTCCCATCGACGTAGCGCTTGCCACTGACGCAGCGCGCGACGTTCGGGTAGCGTGTGCCGGATCGAGCCGGATCTCTCAAGATCATTTCAAGAGGATACCTAATGATATCGCAAGGAAACAATCAACAGCAGGACTGGCTTCGTCTCGATGGGCAGGTTTGCGTCGTGACGGGGGCCGCGGGCGGCATCGGCGCGTCGATCGTCGAAACGCTCGTGGCGGCCGGCGCGCGGGTCGCGCTGCTCGACCGCGACGCGGACGGCACCATCGCGATCGCCGAGCGGCTGCGCGCGGCCGGCGGCGAGGTCGTCGCGATCGGCTGCGATATCGGCGACGCCGCCAGCGTGACGCAGGCCGCCGAACGCGTCGAGCGCGATCTCGGTCCCGCCGACGTGCTCGTGAACAACGCCGGCCTGTTGCGTGCCGGCGGCATCGAGAGTATCGGCCTCGACGCATGGAACGCGATGCTGCAGGTCAATCTCACCGGCTACATGTTGTGTTCGCAAGCGTTCGGCCGCGCGATGCTCGCGCGCGGCTCGGGTGTGCTGGTACATGTCGCGTCGATCGCGGCGCGCCACCCGCAGACGTACAGCGGCGCCTACAGCGCGAGCAAGGCGGCGGTCGCGATGCTCGCGCGGCAACTGGCGGCGGAGTGGGGGCCGCGCGGCATCCGCAGCAATACCGTGTGCCCGGGAATGATCCGCACGCCGCTGTCGGAGTCGTTCTATGCGAGCGGCGACATCGAGGCACGCCGCAGCGCGATGACCGCGAACCGCCGCATCGGCCGGCCCGACGACATCGCGAACGTCGTCGCGTTTCTCGCGAGCCCGCGTGCGGCATACGTGAATGGCGCGGAACTGGTGGTCGACGGCGGCCTCGACGCGATGCTGATGGATCTCGTGCCGCGGCCCGGCTACGAGGCCGGTGCCGGCGCACGCTGATTCGCGGCCTTGCCGCGCTGCACGCACGGCGTGCAGCGCGAGCTCGGCGACGCACAGTTATTCAAGAGACGGAGGAAGACATGATGAACGATCAGCAGCGTTCGAAGCACGTCACGTGCGATCTGCTCGTGATCGGCTCGGGAGCGGGCGGCCTGTCCACCGCCATTACCGCGCGCAAGGCGGGGCTCGACGTGATCGTCGTCGAGAAGGAAGCATGTTTCGGCGGCACGACCGCGTTTTCAGGTGGCGTGCTGTGGATCCCCGGCAATCGCCATGCACGCGCAAACGGCGTGCAGGATACGCGCGAAGCGGCCCGCACGTATCTGCGCGGCGAGACGGGCGCGTTCTACGACGATGCGGCGATCGACGCGTTTCTCGAGCACGGCCCGCGCATGCTCGATTTCTTCGAGCGCGAGACGGACGTGAAATTCGTGCCGACGCTGTATCCCGACTATCACCCGGACATGCCCGGCGGCGTCGACATCGGCCGCTCGGTCGTCGCCGCGCCCTACGATGCGCGCGGGCTCGGGCGCGATCTCGAGCGCCTGCGTCCGCCGCTGAAGACGATCACGTTCATCGGGATGATGTTCAATTCGTCGAACGCAGACCTGAAGCACTTCTTCAACGCGACGCGCTCGCTTCGGTCAGCGTGGTACGTGACGAAGCGGCTTGCCGCGCATCTGAAGGATCTCGCGCTGTACCGGCGCGGCGTGCAGATCACGAGCGGCAACGCGCTCGCCGCGCGCCTCGCGAAGTCCGCGCTGGATCTCGGCATTCCGATCCTGACGAATACGCCCGCACGCGAACTCGTCGCGGACGGCGCACGCATCGCCGGCGCGACGGTCGGGGCCGACGGCGCGACGTATCGCATCACCGCGCGCCGTGCGGTCGTCCTCGCGAGCGGCGGCTTCTCGCACGACGTCGCGCGCATCGCGCGTGCTTATCCGCACGTTGCGCGCGGCGGCGAACATGTATCGCCGGTGCCGGCCGGCAACACCGGCGACGGCGCGACGCTCGCCGAGCGCGCGGGCGGCCGCGTCGAGATCCGCTATCCGCAACCGGCCGCATGGATGCCCGTCTCGCGCGTGCCGCTCGGCGACGGCCGCTTCGGTGTGTTTCCGCATCTGCTCGATCGCTACAAGCCCGGCGTCATCGGCGTGACCCGGCGCGGCACGCGTTTCACGAACGAATCGAATTCGTATCACGACGTCGGCGCCGCGATGATCGCCGCATGCCGCGACGAGACCGAAACCGCGATGTGGCTCGTGTGCGATCACGCGAAGATCCGCAAATACGGGCTGGGCTTCGCGAAGCCCGCACCCGTGCCGCTCGGGCCGCTGCTGCGCAATGGCTATCTCGTGCAGGGGCGCACGCTGGCCGAACTCGCGCAGCGCGCCGGCATCGATGCGGCGAATCTGGAAGCGACCGTGCGGCGCTACAACCGCGATGCCGTGCGCGGCGAGGATCCCGAATTCGGCCGCGGCACGACGTCGTTCAACCGTTATCTCGGCGACGCCGACCATCGTCCGAATCCGTGCGTGGCGCCGCTCGGCGACGGGCCGTATTACGCGCTGAAGGTCGTGATGGGTGACCTCGGCACCTTCGACGGCATCCGGACCAACGTGGTCGGCCAGGTGCTCGCTGCCGACGACCGGCCGATCGCCGGCCTGTATGCGGTCGGCAACGATCGCGCCAGCATCATGGGCGGCAACTATCCGGGCGCGGGGATCACGCTCGGGCCGATCATGACGTTCGGCTATCTGAGCGCACGCCATATCGCGGGGCTCGACGACCTTGGCGAGCGCACCGACGTCGCAGAGCCAACCCCGCCCACTGCCGCGCCGCATCCCGCCGCCGCGCGCGCGACCGCCTGAACCCGGAGCCGACCATGACTACCGCGAAAGCCTTCATCGACCATCGCATCTACACGATTCGCCCGCGCGGCATGGCGGAGTTCATCGAGATCTTCGACCGGCTCGCGATGCCGATCCAGGTCAAGTATCTCGGCGCGCCCGTCGGCTTCTACATGAGCGACATCGGCGCGTTGAACCAGGTCGTCCATCTGTGGGGCTACGACAGCATCGCCGACTACGACGCGCGGCGCACCGCGCGCGATGCCGATCCGGACTGGCCCGCGTATCTGCAGGCGTCCGGCCACCTGATCGTCGCGCAGGAGAGCCGCATCATCCGCCGCGTCGAGTTCCCGAGCCTCGCGTACCTGACGCGCTGAGCCGATGACGATGAAACCCGGACCCGACCTGGACGACACGCCCTGCGCGCGCGTGACGATCGTCACGGGCGGCGCAGACGGCATCGGCTAGGCATGCGCGATGCGGTTTGCCGCCGCGGGCTGCCACGTCGCGATCGCCGCTCTGCAAGGGCACCGGGTTCACGACGTAACCATGACCATGAACAGGTCCGCGCGCGGGCGGTGCATCGGCACCGTCGTGCGACCGGACCGCAGGAGACATACGATGAAAACCCCCACGCGTACGCTCGACGTGCAGTCGTTCATCGACGCCGAGCGCTTTTCCCCCTGTCAGTGGCTGATCCTGATCCTGTGCTTCCTGGTCGTGGCCGCCGACGGCTACGACACGGCCGCGATCGGCTTCATCGCACCTGCGCTCACGCACGACTGGGGCATCGCGCGCAGCGCGCTCGGCCCGGTGATGAGCGCGGCGCTGGCCGGGCTCGGCATCGGCGCGCTCGCCGCCGGCCCGTGCGCGGACCGGCTCGGCCGCAAGACCGTGCTCGTGCTGTCGGTCGCGTGTTTCGGCGCGTGGAGCATGGTGTCCGCGCATGCGCAGTCGATCGAAGCGCTGACTGCATTCCGCTTCCTGACCGGGCTCGGCCTGGGTGCGGCGATGCCGAACGCCGTCACGCTGATGTCGGAGTACGCGCCGGCCCGGATCCGCGGCGTGGCCGTCAACGCGATGTTCTGCGGTTTCTCGTGCGGGCTCGCGGTGGGTGGCGTCACGTCCGCGTGGCTGATTCCGCATTTCGGCTGGCAAAGCGTGCTGACCGCGGGCGGCGTCGGGCCGCTCGCGCTGGCGGTCGCGCTCGTGATGCTGCTGCCCGAGTCCGCGCAGTATCTCGCGCCGCGACCGGGCACGCATGCGCGCATCGCGCGCATCCTCGCGCGGATCGCACCGCGCGAGCGCTTCGACGACTGCACGTTCGTGGCCGCCGGCGCGCGAGCGCAAACGGGCGGAGCGTCCGCGCTCGCGCAGGTGGTATCCGCGCAATTCCGTTCGCGCACGCTGATGCTGTGGGCGGCCTATTTCATGGGACTGCTGATCTATTACCTGCTGACCAACTGGATGCCGACGCTGCTTCGCGACGCGGGCTTCAGCGCCGAAGGCGGCGCGCTGATGACGTCGCTGTTCCCGCTCGGCGGCGTGCTCGGCAACCTCGGCGCCGGATGGCTGATGGACCGCTTCAATCCGAACCGGACGATCGTCTGCGCGTATGTCGTGGCGGCGCTGCTGGTGCTCGTGGCGAGCCGCACGATCGGGCATGCCACATGGCTCGGCACGCTGATTTTCCTGTGCGGCACCGTGGTGACGAGCGCGGTGACGTCGATGTCGGCCTATGCGGCGAGCCTGTATCCGACGCGCTGCCGCGCGACGGGCGTGGCATGGATGCTCGGCATCGGACGAATCGGCGGCGTGGCCGGCGCATTCGCCGGCGCGATGCTGATGGGGCTCGGCTGGCACTTCGGCGACGTGTTCAGCCTGCTGGCGGTGCCGGCGCTCGCCGCGGCCGGTGCGTTGTACATGATCGGCCATTGCCGCACGGAGATCACGGAACAGGAGCGCGCGAGCGGGGCGGCCGTGCAGCAGCACTGATTCGGCAGATGCGCGATGGCGGCGCAGAGCGCGAATGAAAAAAGCCACGGAGCGCTCCGTGGCTTTTCGTTTTCGTCACGCAGCCGTTTCATGGCTGCGTATCGAACGGTTTCGTGCGAACGCGCTTACGCGATGCTCTTCGACCAGTTCGCGTACCAGTTGCGGAACAGCGTGTACTGCGCTTCCGCGTAGTTGCGCTGCGCGTCGCTCAGGGCGTCGGTTTCGTTGAAGTGCAGCGTGTATTCCTGGTCGCCGTTCAGCACCATCAGGTGCTTGTAGAACAGGACCAGGTCGCAGCCTTCGTCGAACGACGACAGCACGGCCAGCGCCGCTTCCAGTTCCTTCGCACGCACGCGCGCCACTGCGTCGCCTTGCGCGGCCTTCTTGCACAGGTCGACCAGTTGCAGCACTTCACGCGGCAGCGCGTTGCCGATACCGGTGATCGCGCCTGCGGCGCCACAGTTCACGAAGCCGTGGAAGACCTGCGTGTCGACGCCGGCCATCAGCGTGACGCTGTCGTCCTGCGACGTGATGTTCTCGGCTGCGTAGCGCATGTCGGCGGCGCCGCCGAATTCCTTGAAGCCGATCAGGTTCGGGTGCTGGCGACGCAGTTCGAAAAACAGGTCGGCGCGGGTCGCGAAGCCGTAGTACGGGCTGTTGTAGATCACGGCCGGCAGGTTCGGCGCGGCGTTCAGGATCGCGGCGAAGTGCGCCTTCTGTGCCGCCGGCGACGCGCCGCGCGACAGCACTCGCGGGATCACCATCAGGCCGTGCGCGCCGACCTTCGCGGCATGCGCGGCGTGCGACACGGCTTCCTTCGAGTTCACCGCGCCGGTGCCGACGATCGTCGGGACGCCGGCTTCGACCAGGCGCGCGACGCCTTCCTGACGCTGCGCTTCGGTCAGCAGCGGCCAGTCGCCCATCGAGCCGCAGTACACCACCGCGCGCATGCCGAGTGCAATCAGTTCCTTGCCCTTCTTCACCAGCGCGTCGAAATCCGGCTGACGGTCAGCGGTGCACGGCGTCATCAGGGCCGGAATGGTGCCGGTAAAAATGTTGTCGCTCATCTCGTTTCCTCACATTCAGATAGGGTCAACTGCCATTGCTGGCAACGTGGGCTGTACGCGCGCTCGCCGTCTCGTCGGTGCTGCATGCGATCCGGACGGCGGCTGGCCGCCTCTTGTTTGCCTCGGTGCCGAAACGTTGCCTCCGGTTTCGCCCGAGAGTCAGCCATCGACGGAAGTCATTCTAGCCAGTTCGAATATTTTATACAATATAAAATAAAAAGGGCGTGACGAAGGTCGTCGTGCCGGAGCCGCGGGGAGGGTGGCGAACCGCGCCGCAGCGGCTTTGGGCGGGGGCGACGGACGATCCCGTCGACGCCGGAAAATTCACGCTACGCCCCGTCCGTCGGCCCGCGAGCCGCGATCAGCCTCCCGTCTACAAGCCCCTTCCGTACTTTCCTCTGATCAGAAACATCGCGCTCGCGGGCTCGGAACCTGACGGCCAGATGCCGCCCGGCGTGTCGCATTTCTGCCGAAAGCTTTTTTGAGATTGCGTGGATTGTGTATTGGATATTGTATAAAATCGTTCGACGTGCTTACGCGCGAACCCGGCCCGCCAAGGGAAATGGAAGACAACGAGAGGAGATACGGAGATGACAAGTCAGGTCGGCGAGGCAGTCTCGTCCGGTAGTGCAGCAGCCGTGCAGGACACGGCGTCGAAGCGGGAATTGAAGCGGGTCGTCGCGGCGTCGATGGTCGGCTCGGTGGCGGAGTGGTACGAGTTCTTCCTGTACGGAACGGCGTCGGCGCTGGTGTTCGGCACGCACTTCTTCAAGAAGACCGGCAACCCGATCGACGGCCTGCTCGCCGCGTTCGCGCTGTATGCGGTGGGATTCGCCGCGCGCCCGATCGGCGGGCTGGTGTTCGGTTACTACGGCGACAAGTTCGGCCGCAAGTATCTGCTGCAGGTGAGCCTGATCGTGGTCGGCGTCACGACCTTCCTGATGGGGTGCCTGCCGACCTTCGATGCGATCGGCTACTGGGCGCCGGTGCTGCTGGTGTCGCTGCGGCTGATCCAGGGCTTCGCATTCGGCGGCGAGTGGGGCGGCGCGATCCTGCTGGTCAGCGAACACAGCCCGGACAACCGCCGCGGCTTCTGGGCCAGCTGGCCGCAGGCCGGCGTGCCGGCCGGCAACCTCGTCGCGACGATCATCCTGCTGGTGCTGTCCAGCTCGCTGTCCGAGGCCGACTTCCTGGCGTGGGGCTGGCGCGCGGCGTTCTGGTTCTCGGCGGTGGTCGTGCTGATCGGTTTCTGGATTCGCCGCAAGGTCGACGATGCGCCGATCTTCAAGGAAGCGCAGGCGCGCCGCGCGCAGAAGCAGGAAAAGCAGCTCGGCGTGGGCCACGTGCTCAAGTATCACTGGCGGCAGGTGCTGATCGGCATCGGCGCGCGGTTCGCCGAGAACATCCTGTACTACATGGTCGTCACGTTCTCGCTGACTTACCTGAAGCTGGTCGTCGGCTTCGACACCACGCGGATCCTGAAGCTGATGTTCGCCGCCAACGCGATTCACTTCTTCTTCATCCCGCTGATGGGGCTGATGTCGGATCTCGTCGGGCGCAAGCCCGTGTATCTGACGGGCGCCGTGCTGACCGCCGGCTGGGGCTTCGTCGCATTCCCGATGATGGATACCGGCAACGACTGGATCATCATGGCCGCGATCGTGCTCGGCCTGTTCATCGAATCGATGACGTACTCGCCGTATTCGGCGCTGATGACCGAGATGTTCCCGACCAACGTGCGCTATACCGCGCTGTCGCTGTGCTACCAGGTCGCGCCGCTGATGGCCGGCTCGCTTGCGCCGCTGATCGGGCTGTCGCTGCTCGAGCGCTATCACTCGTCGACGCCGATCGCGTTGTATCTCGTCGCGGCCGCGCTGATCTCGATCGTGTGCGTCGGGCTTGCGAAGGAGACGCGCGGCAAGTCGCTGCGCGAGGTCGATGCGGAAGCGAGTCGGCGCACGCACGCGTGAGGCGGGTGATCGTAGACTGATTGCACGCACGGAAGCCATCCGCGAGGGTGGCTTTTTTCGTGGTTCATCGGGGATGTCCGGGAAGCGCGGGGAAGACGGTCGGTGTTCGGTTCACTACGGTCGTCACTGATTGCGCCCGGCAGCGGCCATCGACGGGTGCTTGTCGAGGGGGGATCGAATCTGTCGCAGTGCTCGTTCCCGGTGATGTCGCGCATGCGGTCGGATGGCGACGTGTCGGCAACGGGCGTAGCATTCAGACATGCGGCCGGCCGCGATGCTCGCTGACGGATCGGCGGCACGCCCGGTCCGGCCGCAGCCGGCCACCCATGACGGCCCGGCAAAGGAGCCTCGATGCGCTCGCAAGCAACGTCCGTCCCACGCCTGAGACGCTACGGGATCGCGGCTGCGATCGTCATCGCCTGCCTGATCGTCGTCGGGCGCGTCACCGGTCTCCTGGTCGACTGGCTTTGGTTCTCGTCGATCGGCTATGCCGGCGTCTTCTGGACGATCCTGTCCGCGAGGGTGCTGCTGTTCGCCGCGGTGTTCGCCGTGTCGGCGGCCGCGATCGGCGCGTCGGGGTGGCTCGCGCATCGTCATGCCAGGCCCGTCGATGTCTGGCAGGTAGCGGACGCTTCGTCGACGCGTGCGGAGGATGTCCTGCGCGCGCTGGCGGGGGAGGTCGCGTCGCGCATTCCCTGGCGCGCGGTCATCGCCGCGGGTGCGGTCATTCTCGGGCTTGCGATCGCCGCCGGTGCGATGTCGAGCTGGGATGTCGCGCTTCGTTTCCTGCATCGGGTGCCGTTCGGCGCGCACGATCCGATCTTCGGCAAGGACATCGGTTTCTATCTGTTCGCGCTGCCCGTCTGGATCCTGCTGAAGAACCTGCTGCTGCAACTGGTCGTCTGCTGCGCGATCGTCGCGGGCGGCGTCTACTGGCTGCGCGGCGACATCATGCTCCGCCCGCCGAAGGGGCTTTCGTCGGCCGCCGCGGTTCACGGGTCGGCGCTACTGGCAGTGTTCTTCCTGCTGAAAGCCTGGTCCTGGTGGCTCGAACGCTTTCTGCTGCTCTACGACAACAACGGGGTCGTGGTCGGCGCCGGTTATACGGATGTCCACGTGATGCTGCCGGTGCTGTGGCTGCTCGTCGGCCTCGCCGTTGCGTCGGCCGTTGCGATGCTGGTCAACCTGCGCCGGCCCGGCTATCGGTTGCCGGCCGCCGCGATGCTGCTCGTGTTCGGCACTTCGTTCGCGCTCGGCATCGTCTATCCCGCGCTGTTCCAGCGCTTCTACGTCAAGCCGAGCGAGCTGCAGCTCGAGACGCCCTATATCCAGCACAACATCGCGTTGACGAGGCAGGCTTACGGTCTCGCGCAAATCGAGGTCAAGCCGTTTGCGGCCGAGCAGGGCCTGAATCTCGCGTCGCTGCAGGCCAATCGCGCGACCGTCGACAATATCCGCCTGTGGGATGTGCAGCCGCTGATGGATACCTATGCGCAGTTGCAGGAGATCAGGACTTACTACAAGTTCTTTTCCGTGGATATCGATCGCTACCGTCTCGACTCCGGCTACCGGCAGGTCATGCTGTCGGCGCGCGATCTGGATCAGACGATGCTGCCGGAGAACGCCCGGACCTGGGTGAACCTGCATCTGCTGTTCACCCACGGCAACGGCATCGTGATGTCGCCGGTCACGGAGAAATCGACGGAAGGCTTGCCGTCGCTCTATCTGCGCGACATTCCGCCCGTCGCCGATGGCGGACCGGCGATCGACGAACCGCGCATCTACTTCGGCGAAGGCGGGCAGGGCTATGTGATCGTGAAGGGCAGCGTGCCCGAATTCGACTACCCGAAGGGGGACAGCAACGTCTACACGTCCTACAGCGGGCGCGACGGTGTCGCAATCGGCGGCGCGGTGCGGCGCAGCCTGTTCGCATGGCAGTTCGGCGATCCCAACATCCTGCTGACGCACTACATCACGAACGAGAGCAGGATCCTCTTTCACCGCAACATCCGGGAGCGGATCCGCACGATCGCACCGTTTCTCGCGCTCGACCACGACCCCTATGTCGTGGCAAGCAGCGGACGCCTGTTCTGGATCCAGGACGCCTATACGACCAGCCAGTGGTTTCCGTATGCGCCGCCTGGCACCGGCGATGGTGCCAACTACATTCGCAACGCGGTCAAGGTGGTGGTCGACGCGTACAACGGCACGGTCGACTTCTACGTCAGCGATCCTTCCGATCCGCTGGTGCGGACTTACGCGCGCATCTTCCCCGGCATGTTCAAGCCGCTCGACGCGATGCCGCACGATCTTCAACGGCACATCCGCTACCCCGAGGATCTGTTCCTGATCCAGGCGAACCTCTACCGCGCTTATCACATGGATGCACCGGAAGTGTTCTATAACCGCGAGGACCTCTGGCAGTTTCCTCGTGCGCTGGGCGATATCGACGGGGGCGACACCGCGAACCGGCAGATGGCGCCGTACTACACGATCATGCGGCTGCCCGGCGATGCGCAGGCCGGCTTCGTGCTCATGCTGCCGATGGTGCCGAGCCAGCGCGAGAACATGATCGCGTGGCTGGCCGCGCGTTGCGATCCGCCCGGGTACGGCAAGCTGATCGTCTACGCGTTTCCCAAGGAAAAGCTGATCTACGGGCCGTACCAGATCGAGGCTCGCATCCAGCAGAGCACGGAAATCTCGCAGCAGATATCGCTGTGGAACCAGATGGGCTCGCGCGTGATCCGCGGACATCTCGTGGTCGTTCCGATCGAGCACTCGATTCTCTATGTGTCGCCGCTCTATCTGCGCGCGTCGTCCGGCCAGTTGCCCGAGTTGAAACGCGTGATCGCGGCCTATGGCGATCGCGTCGTGATGGAGGAAAACCTGAGCGAGGCGCTCGCGGCGCTCTTCAAGGAGACGAGGCCGGGGCCGGTGGCGGCGCCGGCCGGCGGCGCGGCGGATGCGCGCGCCCGCGACGCGCTGGCCCATTACGATCGTGCGATCGAGCGGCTGAAGGCGGGGGATTGGGCCGGCTTCGGCGCGGAACTCGATGCGCTTCGACCGTTGCTCGAAGCGCTGGGTGCTGCTCGCGCGGATCACAAGCCGTGAGTGAGGCGCAGCTGAGCGGGCGTGGGCGTGATCGACCGCGGTCAAGCAGTTGTCGTGTCGTTCCCGGCGCACACGTTGGCCTGAACCGGGACCCGGCGCGGAAAGCGGGCCGGCAGCCGGCTCGTCGTCCCATGCATCGAGCGAACCGGCCAACCCGTCAGGTCAGCGGCGGCGCGTGCCCATGATCCTCCAGACTTCGCGCGTCGTCGTATTCCCGCGAAATATCCTTGTTCGTGTAGTCGCCGAGCTTCGATGCGGCGACCAGGCTCAACACCGCACATATCAGCACGTACACCGCGATCGCATACCCCGAATGGTAGTAGGCAAACAGCGCGGTCGCGATCAGCGGTGCCGGGCCGCCTGCAATGACCGAAGCGAGCTGATAACCCATCGACGCACCGCTATACCGCAACCGCCCGGTAAACGATTCGGCGATCAATGCCGCCTGCGGTCCATACATCATCGAATGCGGGATCAGCGACAGCACGATGGCCGCGAAGATCCATGCCGGATTCCGGCTGTCGACCATCGCGAAGTAGAGGAATCCGAATACACCGACGGAAACCGCACCGATCATGTACATCCGCCGCCGCCCGATCAGATCCGACACGTGGCCGAACAGCGGAATGGTGACGAATTCGACCACGGATGCCACCAACACCGCCGTCAGCAGCAACTCTCGCGTGACGCCCAGCGCCGTGATCCCGTAAGTGAACACGAACGCCGTGAAGATATAGAACGGCGCCTGTTCGGCCATTCGCGCGAACGCCGACAGCACGATATCCCTCGGCTGCTTGCGCAGCACTTCGAGCATCGGTGCCTTCTCGATCCGGCGCTCGGCCAGCAGTTTCGCGAAGATCGGCGTTTCCAGAATGTTCAGGCGGATATAAAGCCCGATCGCGACCAGCAGGATGCTGAGGACAAACGGCACGCGCCAGCCCCACGTGAGGAAACTGCTGCCGGACAACCAGCTCATGGCCAGCACGGCGAGGTTGGCGAGGAACAATCCCGCCGGCACGCCGAACTGCGGCCACGACGCGACGAAGCCGCGATGTGCATTGGTGCGCGCCCACTCCATCGACATCAGGACCGAGCCGCCCCATTCGCCGCCGACGCCGACGCCCTGGATGAAGCGCAGCACCGTGAGGAGAACGGCGCCCCAGATGCCGATCGTCGCGTAGGTCGGAACGAAGGCCACGGCGAACGTCGCGAGCCCCATCAGCAACAGGGTCACGATCAGCGTGGCCTTGCGGCCGATGCGATCGCCATAGTGGCCGAAGATCGCCGCGCCGACCGGCCGCGCGACGAAGCCGACGGCATAGATCAGGAACGCCTGAAGCGTGCCGACGAGTGGATGGGATTGGGGGAAATACAGCTTTGCGAAGACCAGGCCGGTGACCGTGCTGTAGAGGAAAAAGTCATACCATTCGATCGTGGTGCCAATCGTGCTGGCGATGACGGCGCGGCGCAACTGGCGCCGGGCTTCCTCGTCGGAGAGGGGCGTGGCCGCGGATTGCATGGCAGCCATTTTGGTATCTCCCGGAAAAGGGCGATAGAGAAATAAACCATACGCCCGGCGACAGGATTCGGCAAGCGCAGGCCGCGAATGGATTGCAGGGCGCTCAAGACTTTCAGTAAGAAGTCCTGATATATAGCCAGATCAACCGCCCGCGCGCGCATGTCGACGAACGCGCGGTTGCACGATGGCTCGGTGATTTCCGTCCATTGAAGATGCGCGTATTTGCAGAACGCGATCCGCAGCGATTCCCGGTTTGCGTGAGAAAGCCCGGCGCGGTGCCGGTCGAAACGGCGGCCGTGGAATCGTGGAGTAGTATTCCCCCATGTCCGGGTTATGGCTCGGCGTCTACCCCGCATAGCCAACCCGTCCCGTCCGCGACGAGGGCGGCAGGCTCGTCAAAGGATTTGGAAGCTGCTTCAATGATACGTATGGTGGCGTCGGCCGTGACGACGGCATTCAGGGGAGTGCGTCATGTCAACCGAGTGGAAGCAGCGCGTCAGACTGTTCATCCAGCGCTTCTGGCAGCCGACCAGTGCGTGCATGACCTGCATGCCGGGGAGCTGGGGCAATATCATGAGCCTCGCCCACTGGTCGATTGCATTTCATACAGGTCTGTTTACAGGACTCCTGGCGGTACTGCTGACCTTCACGCCCGCGGCGAAACTGTACGCGCATCGATACGGCAATGCGGTGATCGTCGGCGTCCTGACGACGTTGGGCGACGCCTACTCGCACACGAGTCACTACCGTATCCCCTATGTCGAGCACATCGTGACGGGTGCAATTTCAGGTCTCTTGACGCTGGCGGCTTCATATCTGTTCGAAGACCGCGCGCGACGCCTTCGGGCGGTATGGGCCCGGGTGTTCGGATAGCTTGTCCGCTGACTTTCCGAACCCGCCGGGCCAAACGGCAAGAGGCTCCACGGTGAGGCTGCGCTTCGCCGGCGCGCAGCCGCGCCCCGGCCGCCGCCAGAGCGGCGACGGTCCTCGACAGCCGACGAGGTTCAGGCTGCTGCCGCGATTTGAACCGAGTCCTGCCGCTCGCCACCCAGGATATCGACGAGATCGGTCAACATCCGCGCCAATTCACCCGTCATCAGCGTGACATCCGAGTCGAAGCGTTCCTCGTCGTTCTGCGCGGTGGGATCCGACGCCTCCTTGATCACGTCGAGCGGCGTGACACGCTTGATCGTCAGCGACGGCGTCAGCACGAAGGAGATGCGGTCATTCCAGGTCATCGCGAGGCGCATGCATTGTTTGCCGGCCTCGATGTGCCGGCGCATGTCGTTCGCTTCCAGCGCGTGGCCGACGTATCGCACCGTGGCGCCACCTTCGCCGCTCGAGCGCAACTCGGCGTCCTGGTCCACGGTGAATCCGCCCGGCGCCTCGCCGGACAGCAGCCAGTCCGTCATCGCGGCGACCGGCGAAAGCGCGACCTGGACGCCGGCGAGCGGCAATTGATCGATCGATTTGACGAGCAGGCCGCGAACGTCGTCGGCAAGTGCCTGTGCGGCCGCATCGATGACGAGCCAGCCGTTCACCGTATCGATCCACACGCGGGTATCGCGGCGAATGGTGAACGCGCGCGGCAGCAGTTCGTCCGTCACCTGCTCCTTGAGTTCGCGCAGCTGCTTTCGCCCGACCTTGAAACCCTGCTGCTCCTCGACCTCGAGCGCCCGGGCCTTGGTCACCTGATTGACGACCGACGCCGGGAGCAGCTTCTTTTCGGCACGAAACGTCAGCAGCATCTGCCGGTTGATCGAATACACGAGCGCGCCGTCGTCACGCGGCGACGCCCATCCGGAGCGCTGCATCTCGACGCTGGTGCCCGGCTGAAACGCGTGGGGCGCGAGCCATGCTTCCATCTGATCGGGCGTAACGGCCCACGGTGCCGGAAGACGGTGAAGCTGAAGATTCTTGAACCACATAGGCGTGCGGGCAAAGCGCGTCATTCTATATGACGGTGACGTCTACCGGCCAGAAACGCCGGTCGGGATGCAACATCGGCGGGCCGCTTCGATTGCTCGAGCGGCCGTTCATCGTCATCGCTTCAAGCGGATTGCGCCGCCGAGAACGCGTGTGCCGCAGCCATCGTATCCAGTGCTTCGCGCAACAGCAGGATTTTGCCGTCGCGCGCCACCAGCCGCCCTGCGTACAACTGGCGATAGATTTTCCCCGTCGATGGAACGAGCGCTTCGACTTCATATTCGGCGAATACCTGCTCGGGCGTTTCGATCAGCAGCCGCACATTGCTGAACGCAAAATCCGGCACTTTCGCGAGCAGCGAGGCAATGAAGGCTTCGATCGCACCGGGCCCCTCCGCGCGTGCGTCGATACCCAGTGACTTGAGATACGGCAGTTCCAGCACACCGTCGTCGGCAAACAGTGCGCCAGCCGCGCGTGGATCGCGAATCGATTCGAGGTAAGCGAAAAGCAGTTGTTTGGCGTTGTTCATGATCGGCTCGATAAAAGCGTGAATGGAAGCGATTCATTGCAGGCGCGTCGTCTGCGCAGTCGCCATCTGCTGCATGGCGGCTCGCTGCGTGATGTCGTGCAGCCGGTGGAAAGGAGAATACGGTCCGGACAATATTTGCGAAACGGAGTCGTTTGAAAACCATCGTTGCATGAATGCAATGATGGACGCCGGCCGATCGACCGCGCCGACGCATCATTTCGGCCATCGCCAGGTCGGCTCGGAAAGGTGCTCGGCAAGATAATCCGACAGCGCCGCGACTTTCGCGGGCCGCGCGCGCGCCGAGGGCGTGACGAAGTAAACACCGCCCTTCGTCAGCGACCAGTCGGTCAGGATCGCTTCAAGACGACCATCGGCCAGGTAATCGCCGGCGATGAACTCGGGCAGTTCGGCAATCGCCAGTCCGGCGAGCAGCGTGGGCAACAGCGCATCGGCGTTCGTCACGCGCAGCGGGCCCGCCGGCATTACCGGCTCTTCTTCGCCTGCGTCGTTCGTGAAGCGCCATACGGCGCTACGCGCGCGGTACGCGTACGAGAGACAAGGACGATCCGCGAGCTCGCGCGGATGGGTGGGCCGTCCTTCACGCGTCAGATATTCCGGCGACGCCACCACGAATTGCGTCACCGCGCACAGCCGCCGCGCGACCAGCGACGAATCCGGAAGCGCGGCGATCCGCAGCGCGGCGTCGAACCCGTCGGCGACCAGATCGACAGACGCATCCGACAGATGCAGGTCGATCGACACTTCCGGATAGGCGCGAAAGAAGCCCGGCAGCAGCGGCGCGACCCAGCGCAGCCCGTACGACATCGGCACGGCCAGACGCACCAGCCCGCGTGGCCGCACCGACATTTCGCGTGCCGAGCTTTCCGCCTCCTCGGCCTGGCGATAGATCTCGCCGGCTTTCTCGCTGATCGTGCGGCCGAACTCGGTGAGCGAGAGCTGACGCGACGTGCGATTGAACAGCCGCGCGCCCAGCCGGTCCTCCAGGCGGGCCACGCCGCGCGAAACGGTCGCGACCGACACGCCGGTCGCGCGCGCCGCGGCGGCAAACGAACCGTGCTCCGCAACCTTCGCGAACATCGCGAGCCCCTCGAAATCGGGTAGTTGAGCCATCTTCCCTCGTCTTTGCATTTCTGCAACGTTTGTTTGCAATCAATTCTATTTCGAAAAGATGGGGCCGTCGATATTCTCCTCACATCGCAGTACGCGATGCAACGCAACCCACACCGACCCAACGAAAGGAGCAATACCATGGCACGCAAACTCGACAACAAGATCGCCCTCGTCACCGGCGCAACCAGCGGCATCGGTCTCGCCACCGCCCAGCGCTTCGCGGCCGAAGGTGCGCACGTCTATCTCACGGGCCGCCGACAGGCCGAACTCGATGCCGCCGTGAAGGGCATTCGCGAAGCCGGCGGCAAGGCGACCGGCGTACGTTCGGATTCCACCAAGCTCGATGAGCTCGACGCGCTGTATGCGCAGATCAAGGAAGAACAGGGGCGCCTCGACGTGCTGTTCGTGAACGCCGGCGGCGGCTCGATGCTGCCGCTTGGCAGCATCACCGAAGCACACTACGACGACACTTTCGAGCGCAACGTGAAGGGTGTGCTGTTCACGGTACAAAAAGCGCTGCCGCTGCTTGCCGAGCGGGCTTCGGTGATTCTCACCGGCTCGACGGCGGGCAGCGCGGGCACCGCGGCGTTCAGCGTGTATTCGGCTTCGAAGGCAGCGGTGCGGGCCTTTGCACGCAGCTGGATTCTCGATCTCAAGGAGCGCGGCATCCGCGTGAACACGATCAGCCCGGGCGCGACCCGCACGCCTGGCCTGCTCGATCTCGCCGGCGACGATGCCGCGCAGCGCCAGGGTCTCGCCGATTATCTGGCTGCCCAGATCCCGATGGGGCGCCTCGGCGAGCCTGGCGAGATCGCGAGCGCGGCGCTGTTCCTGGCCTCGGACGACGCGAGCTTTGTGAACGGCATCGAATTGTTCGTCGATGGCGGCCAGCAGCAGGTCTGAGCGCAGCCACGGCGCGCGGGTGCGGAAGACGCCGTCTTCGACGGTCGCGATTCGCGCCCGGCGTACGCGAACCGGGCATCGTCATGATTGAACATCGGCCCTTTCTTGCACTTGGCGCGATCCGGCGCGGCCGTGTCGACATTCGCCAGCATTTCCGCATCGGCGAATCCGGGCGCGCCGACGATGCGCCGCTCGGTCCGCTCTACATGTGGAGCGACGTCGAATTCGCGCCGTGCTCGGGCCTCGGCCCGCATGCCCACCGTGACGTCGAGATCGTTACGTGGGTGCGGTCGGGCGCCATCACGCATGAAGACGACGCGGGCAATCGCGTGCGTCTGGTCGCCGATTCCGTCCACGTGACGAGTGCCGGCACGGCGATCCATCACGCCGAGCGCAACGACGAGAATATGCCCGCGCGGCAGTTCCAGATCCGGCTGCGGCCGCGCACACCTGCCGGTACACCGCGCTGTGCGACGCGAGTCTGTTCGCCCGGATGTCGCGAGGGCCGATTCGTGACGCTGGCGAGCGGCGATCCGGAGGAGGTCCGCGCCGGCGCGTTGCCCATTCACGCCGACGCACGCGTGCGCATCGCGACGCTGCGTGAAGGCATGGCGTTGCGGCACGCCTTGCCGATGCCCGGTTCCGCTTATCTGGTTGTCGATCATGGCCGGCTGGACGTAGGGCCGATCAGGCTGGCGCAACGCGACGGTGTTGCCGTTCGCGATGAAACGTGGCTCATGTTGCGGGCGCGGGACGACACGGACGTCATGATCGTCGAACGCTTATGCTAGGGCGCGTGCTCGCTCAGCGCGCGCCGCAGCCTGGTTCACTGCCGTTGCCGACTTCGAGAAAGCGCGCCGGCGAGCGTCGGGTGGCCGTAGTGGGAGGAACGCCAGGCGTCGATGCCGACGTCGCCTGTGGCGGCGGTCGCCGACGCTCGCCCGCAAGGCCGCTCTGCTAATATCGTAGAAAGTATGCAATATCCAGCGCCGCGTCGGCGCTTGCCTGACCGCCATCCCCAGTCCGAACCGCAACATGAACGAGAAACGCCCCGCTCTTGTCTACGCCACGCGCGCCGAAGCCGCAGCCAATGAACTGCGCCGCCGCATCCTGACGGGGGAATACGTCGACGGCTACCAGCTTCGCCAGGATGCGCTGGCGACCGAACTCGGCATCAGCCGGATCCCGCTGCGCGAAGCGCTCGTGCAGCTCGAGAGCGAAGGGCTCGTGAAGATCCTGCCGCACAAGGGCGCGATCGTGTCGGAGCTGTCGCCGGAGGACATCACCGAACTGTTCGAATTGCGCGCGCTGCTGGAGCCCGTGCTGCTGAAAAAGTCGATTCCGAAGCTGACCGCCGAGGATTTCGCGCGGCTCGATGCGATCCTCGCCGAATACAGCGCAGTGCTGCACGCGAGCCAGTCCGGCCGCTGGGGCGAACTGAACACCGAGCTGCATCATCTGCTGCTGTCGCGCGCCGACCAGCCGAAGACGGCGGCGATCGTCGCGTCGCTGCTGCAGCAGACCGACCGCTACACGCGTGTGCAGCTGTCGCTGTCCGAGGCCGCGCGCGACGTGGCCGAATCCGAGCACGCGGAGCTCGTCGCGCTGTGCCGCAAGGGCGATGCGCGCGCGGCGGCGTCGCTGCTCAAGCGTCACATCGAGCATGCGGGCGGCGAGTTGAATGCGTTTCTGCGGGACCGGCGGCTCGGGCGTTGAGGTCGTTCACGCGCCGCGCGGATAGCCGATTCCGGTCAATCCAGGCGTTGCAGCGCGGTCGCATGCGATCCGTGGCTCGTCAGGGCGCCGCACAGCGCCGAAGGCGGCTGGCACGTACCGCTTCTGTCTGACCGTCTAGCCGCCGCCGATCCCCTGCAACACCTTGCCCGTCCCGCCGCACACCGCGCATGGCCGTCCTTCGACCATCCCGGTGCCGCGGCACACGCCGCATAGATCCTCGCCGACGCCCGGTGCATCGGGCGGTCCTTCGTCGCCCGGATTCAACGGCGTGTCCTGACCCTGTCCCGCCGGCGTTCTGGTCGTCTGCATCGCACACCTCCTTGCGTGTTTCCGATGTCGCGGCAAGCGCGCATCGCGCGTGCCTGCCGCGACGGCACGCGCCGTGGCCGACGCGCGGTGCCGCCAGCACGCGGGAGCAGGCACGCCGGCAACGATGACGCGACGCTCCGCATGACCGTGGGGCATGGTCGTCATCACGTCCTCGTTACAACGACGGCACCCACGTCGAGCCGGCCGCTGCTGCCGTTCTTCTCCATCTGGCTGGCGAGCCCCAGCAGCGGGCACGCGGTGTTCTGAGCGCGCGTTTCGCCCGTCGCGGCGCCGGACGATCCGAGGTCGTCCGGCGCCGCAGTCACGTCGGCGGTTGCTGCACGCGCGGCGTGGCGCGCCATCGCGGCGGCCGCACCGGCGCCGGTCGCGTCGCGCAACCGGCGTCGTCCCGGCCGCGTGGCGGAAGCGCACGATGCGATGCGTCGCGGCACGCGCGGCAGTCACCCGCAACGGCGGCAACCTGTGCGATGATTCGCCGCTTCGCGTTCGTCGCAGAACGCCGCGGATCGCGACGCCCGTTGCCGGGCCGCCGCTCACCGCCCACCGCATTGACATCCGGAGACGACATGCCCGCACACATCGTTCATGGCAGCACCCTGCATTACCAGGATCACGGCACCGGATTTCCGGTGCTGTTCGGGCACAGCTATCTGTGGGATGCCGCGATGTGGGCGCCGCAGATCGACGCATTGTCGAGCCGGTATCGCGTGATCGTGCCGGACCTGTGGGGACATGGCGCGTCGGGCCCGCTGCCTGCCGGCACGCAGACGCTCGACGATCTCGCCGCGCACGCGAGCGCGTTGCTCGATGCGCTGGAGATCGAGCAGTGCGCGGTCGTGGGGCTGAGCGTCGGCGGGATGTGGGGCGCGCGGCTCGCGTTGCGCGAACCGCAGCGCGTGCGCTCGCTCGTGCTGATGGACGCGTCGCTCGAGGCCGAACCCGACGCGACGCGGCTGCGCTACTTCGGGATGCTCGATGCGATCGCCGCCGCCGGCTGCATCGCGCCGCCGCTGCTCGATGCGATCGTGCCGCTGTTCTTCCGGCCGGACGTGAACCTGGCCGACCCGGTGCCGCGCGCCTTTCGCGCGGCGCTCGCGAACCTGCCGGCCGACCGGCTGCGGGAATCGATCGTCCCGCTCGGCCGGCTGATCTTCGGGCGGCCGGATACGCTCGCCGCACTCGCCGGGCTGGATGCCGAACGCACGCTGCTGATGTGCGGCGCGGGCGACATGGCGCGCCCGCCGTCGGAGACGGTGAAGATGGCGAGCGTGATCGGCTGCCGCCATGCGCTGGTGCCGGACGCCGGCCATATCTCGAACCTGGAGAACCCCGCATTCGTCACGCGGACGCTGCTCGACTGGTTCGACGAGCAGCAGCTCGCGGCGGGCTGAACGCCGCACGCGATGCCGGCGGCGGGCGCCGCGCGGCATCGCGTGACGACGCAACGACTTGCGTTGCGACGTGACTGCGGCAATGCGACGTTACCGCGTCATGCGCGTTCGCCGACCGGCGTGAACTGGCGGTCGCGCACGCGGCCCGCGTCGGCACCGCGGCGAATCAGGTCCTGCGCCTCCGCACGGCTCGCGACGCACGGTGCGGAGCCGGGCAGCGGCCGGCGTGCGGATTCGCGCAGCGCGAGCACCGACACGATGCCGATGAACGATGCGCCCATCAGGTAGTAGGCCGGCATCATCAGGTCGCCGGTGCGATCGACGAGCCACGCGGTGACGAGCGGCGTCGTGCCGCCGAACAGCGATACCGACACGTTGAAGCCGATCGCGAGCGCGCCGTAGCGGATCCGCGTCGGGAACAGCGCGGGCAGCGCGGACGGCATCACGCCGGTAAAGGTCGACAGCAGCGTGCCGTAGATCAGCATCCCGCCGAACACGGCCGCCATCCCGCCGGTGCGGATCAACAGCAGCGCCGGCACCGACAGCACGAGCAGGCCGACGCAGCCGAACATCATCACCGGCTTGCGGCCGAGCCGGTCCGACAGATGGCCTGCGTAAAGCGTCATCGGCATCATCAGCACCATCACGAGCAGCACCATGAACAGGCCGTGCGTCTCGTTGAAGTGCAGCGTCGCCGACAGGTAGTTCGGCAGGTACGACAGCGCCATGTAGTCGGTCACGTTGAAGATCAGCACGAGGCCGACGCACTGCAGAAGCGGCTTCCACTGTTCGACGAGCAGCGTGCCGAACGACTGCTTCGGGCGCGATCGTTCGTCCGCTTCGCGCGCTTCGGCTTCCTTCTTGAACGCGGGCGTTTCCTCGAGCTTGAGCCGCACGTACAGGCCGACGAGGCCGAGTGGGCCGGCGATGAAGAACGGCACGCGCCAGCCCCACGACAGCAGCGCTTCCTGCGACAGCGTCGCCGTCAGGATCGCGACGGTGGCCGCGCCGAGCGTGTAGCCGATCAGCGTGCCGAACTCGAGGAAGCTGCCCATGAAACCGCGGCGCCTGTCGGTCGCGAACTCGGCGATGAAGGTGGCGGCGCCGCCGTATTCACCGCCCGTCGAGAAGCCCTGCACGAGGCGCGCGACGAGCAGCAGGATCGGCGCCATGATGCCGATCGACGCGTAGCTGGGGATCAGGCCGATCGCGAAGGTGCCGACGGCCATCATGATCATGGTGGCGGCGAGCACGCGCTGGCGGCCGATGCGGTCGCCGAGCGGGCCGAACACCATGCCGCCGAGCGGGCGCACGAGGAATGCGGCCGCGAACGTGCCGAAGGTCGCGAGCAGCTGCGCGGACGGGCTGCTGGACGGGAAGAACACCTTGCCGAGCGTGACGGCGATATAGCTGTAGACGCCGAAGTCGAACCATTCCATTGCGTTGCCGAACGCCATGGCCCCGACCGCACGCTTGAGGACGGCAGGGTCGACGATCGTGATGTCATCCAGCTTGAGGGCCTTGCGCGAAGACCGGGCTTTCGCGGGGTGCGCTTGCGATGAACTCAATGAACGCTCCTGGAAGGCGCCTTCGCGGCCGGCCGAGCGGGTGCGCGGCGGGGCGGGCGCGGGACCGTCGGGGACGAAGGCGGTTGTCTCGGGATTGCCATGATGTCGGTGATGCGGCGCGCGGCACGCGACACCAGGCAAGTGGGTTGGTGTGAAGCAGTGTAGAGAAACGGGGAACACGGACTATCGGTCATGCGCCCGGAAACCGGTCGAAAACGACACGGATGGCGCAGGCGGGCAACTCGCCATGCCGCGCGGCGGCGCGTGTGCGGCGGCAAGGCGGTACGGGTTGCGTCGACGGCAGTCTATGCCGCGATCACGGCGTGGACGGATGCGGCACGGTGCGGATCGTGTGGGCGTGTCGGCGTGACGGGCAAGACGGACGTGACGGACGTGACGGACGGCCGGAGCGTCGCACGCGCATCCGCCCGCAACGGAAGCCGCGCCGGAACCGGATGCATCGCTGCAGGCCGGACTCGGCGAAAAACGATTCGGAGTGCGAATGCATCGGGGCGGTGGTTCGATGCAGTCTCCACCGCCCGTGCATCAGAACATATGGCGGATCCCGAGGTTCGCGCCGACGGTCGTGCCGGTGACCGCGTAAAGCGCGTTGGTGATCCCCAGCCCGGTGTTCATCGCACCGTGGTTGTTGACCATCGCGACCTGCGCGTACAGCGCGGTCGCCTTCGACAGGCTGTAGGTCGTGCCGATCGCCGCGAGCAGCGAGTGATTGGCCGTGTCGTTGCGATCGCTGGTGAACCAGACGCCGCCGTTCAGGTCGACGGCCGGCGTCGCCTGGTAGTCGAGGCCGCCGCCGTACACGTTGTTGCTGAACGAGCCGCCGACCTTGTAGCTCGTGAACGACGCCTTCGCGGTGACCGGGCCGAAGCGGTAGGCGGCGCCGATCGTGCGCCCGACGAACGCGACGGTGCTCGGCGTCGGCGTCGGGTTGGTGCCGTCGTTGCCATCGTAGAACGCGGCGTCGATCATGAAGCCGTCGTGCTCGTACTTGAGGCTCGCCGAATACTGGCGGCCGGCCTGGAAGTCGCCGGCCTTGCCGCCGAACGCGAACATCGCGCTGCCGGTGAGGCCGGCGATCGTCGGGCTCGTGTACGACACGGCGTTCGGGTTGAACAGGCCCGTCACCAGCACGTTGTCGACGTAGTTGATCAACCCGCTGCCGAAGTGCGAGAAGCTGCGCGGATCCGAATCGAAGATCGCGAGCAGGAACGGCGAATACTGCACGCCGGCCTTGACCGTGCCGAACCCGCCGTCGAGCCCGACCCACGCCTGGCGGCCGAAGAAGTTGCCGTTCGAATGCGCGAACGCGCCGTTGGTGACGGCGAAGCCGCTCTCGAGCTGGAATTTCGCCTTGAGGCCGCCGCCGAGATCTTCGGTGCCGGTCATCCCGAACGTCGTCGGCGTCATGCCGGTGTCGGTCATCGCGAACTGATGGCCGGCGTTCGCGCCGGTGGCCGCGTCGCGTGTCTTACTGGTGTACAGCAGCGCGGCGTCGAGGTTGCCGTACAGCGTCACGCTGCTCTGCGCGAAGCCGCTGCTACTGGCCAGCGCGCCTGCCAGCGCTGCGCAACCGATCACGATTCTGCTTTTCATTGAGGTGTCTCCAGTGTTGTTGTACGTCGATGCATCGAACAAGGGGATGCGGCGGATGCCCGCGTGGCGGTTTCCGTCGCATGAGCCGCGCACGCAGGGTGGGGCGCGGCGGGACGCACGTGCGCGGCCGGGTGGCGGCCGCGTGCGACGCGTTCAGGGCGGGGATGGGCGCCCGAACGCGCGTGTGTCGACAGTGTCGGGTGCGGCCGGTGCCGGCCGCGTCATTCAGAGCGACCGGTTGAGCTGCTCGAGGATCGCCGGGTTCTCGAGCGTGGACGTGTCCTGCGTGATCGCCTCGCCCTTCGCGAGCGAGCGCAACAGGCGCCGCATGATCTTGCCCGAGCGCGTCTTCGGCAGGTTGTCGCCGAAACGGATGTCCTTCGGTTTCGCGATCGGCCCGATCTGCTTGCCGACCCAGTCGCGCAGCGCCTTCGCGAGCGCCGCCGCTTCCTCGCCTTCCGGACGCGAGCGCTTGAGCACCACGAACGCGACTACCGCCTCGCCGGTCGTGTCGTCCGGGCGGCCGACCACCGCCGCTTCCGCAACCAGCTCGTGCGAGACCAGCGCCGACTCGATCTCCATCGTGCCGAGTCGGTGGCCCGACACATTCAGCACGTCGTCGATGCGGCCCATGATCGTGAAGTAGCCGGTGTCCTTGTCGCGCACCGTGCCGTCGCCGGCGAGATAGAGCGTGCCGCCGAGTTCCTCGGGGTAATAACTCTTCTTGAAGCGCTCCGGGTCGCCCCAGATCGTGCGGATCATCGCCGGCCACGGACGCTTGACGACGAGAATCCCGCCTTGCCCGTTCGGTACGTCCTGGCCCGTC